>CAJUFH010000017.1 GCA_910585755.1 uncultured Muribaculaceae bacterium
AATCTAACCATTAGGCAATTATGAAATTGCGCTTTTTTGAGTGGCGAAGTCAGGATAGTGTATGATTTGGTTAAAGTTCGTCGGTTAAAGTCCTTTTGAGGGGTCATGCGCCCTTTTTATCCTCTTGAATTTGAGCGCAAAATTATACAAATTTTCACATATCCGCAGCCCCTGTCCGTTAATCAATGTTAACGCAATAATTTTTTAACAGCCCCTCCAAGAGCCGTAGCGGAGAGCTCCTGCCGGGGGCCGTCACCAAGGGACCGTGCCGCTACGTGCGCGAGGCGTGAGCCGAGTGAGGGAGCTGAGTGAGGGACCCGAGCGAGGGAGCGCAATAGAGAATCGGCGGCAGCCGGGAAATCCCGACCGCCGCCGACAATAAGTCATGATGCAACCTCGGTTTATTTGTAAATATAGTTGCCGTCCTTCCAGCCATTGCCCGACTTGGTGAGGGTTACCGAGCCGCCGTCGCTCGGATGGAGCACGATGCGGTCAGCCGTGTACTCGTAAGTCCCGGTCTCCGTCTTGTCGAGGTTCTGGATCAGCTCCCATTTTCCGGTCGCGATGTCCTTGCTCTCGGCAGTCTGCTTCATTACGCGGGTGAAGTTCTTCGCCGTGAAGGAGAGCTTGAAGTTGGTGCTGATTTTCATGTAGCCGTCGTTCGAGCTTTCAACGCAACTGAAGGTCTTCCCCGCTACCGGGTTCTTGCCGGTCGAAGAGCCGCCGGTATTGCCGGAGCCGCCGGAGTTGCCTCCGCCCTGTTCGGTCGATTCGGGTTCGTCATCGTCGCCCCCGCAGGAAGCGAAAGTCAGCCCTGCTACGCAGAGCACCGCCATAAGGCAGAATCTGAATTTTCTCATAGTTGTGTGTTATGATTGGTGTGTGAAAGTTGAATCAGTATGTAATCAGCGAGGTCACCTCGACGTCGGCGGGGAGGTTCTTGCGCCCTTCGAGGGCCGACAGCTCGATGATGAAGTTTACATAAATCTTGCGGGGATTCATGCGCTTCACCAGCTCGACGGCGGCCGACATCGTGCCGCCGGTTGCGAGCACGTCGTCGTGGATGACGACGATGTCGTCCTCCGTGATCGCGTCGCGGTGGATTTCGATAACGTCCTTTCCGTACTCCTTGTCATAGGAGGCGGTCAGGGTGTCGGCGGGGAGCTTGCCGGGCTTGCGCACGGGCACGAATCCCGCGCCCAGCTCGAAGGCCAGGATGGAGCCTCCGATGAAGCCGCGGCTCTCGATGCCGACGACTTTCGTCACCCCCTTGTCGCGGTAGAGCTGGCTGAGGTCCCAGCCGATGATGTGGAGCGCGCGGGGATCCTTGAAGACCGTTGTCAGGTCCTTGAACACGATACCCTTTTTCGGGAAGTCGTAGACGTCGCGGATTCTTGATTTGATGTATTCCATATTTTTTACGTTTTAGTTGTTTATTCTGTCTTTGTTTCCCGGGCGCCGCCCGCGCAACTCGCTATGACCGCGGCGGTTGCGTATGTTCCACGTGGAACAACCGAGCGTAGCCGCCATTCGCGTCAGCGACCGCTGAGGAGGAGAAGTATGTTGATGTCGGCGGGCGAAACGCCGGGGATGCGCGACGCCTGGCCGATAGTTTCGGGATTGATTTTCTCAAGCTTCTGGCGAGCCTCGGTGGAGAGGGATGTAAGGCTCTTGTAGTCGAAGCGTCCCTGGATACGGATGCCGTCGAGGCGCATCAGTTTCTCGGCAGTCTGCCGCTCGCGCTTGATATATCCGTCGTACTTGATCAGCACCTCGGCCGACTCCACAATCTCGCTCCGGCGCTCAGCCTCAATCTCCTCCAGACGGAGGCGCAGCGGCTCGTAGACCTTAGCGAGAAGGGATATCGAGAGCTGGGGTCGAAGCACGAGCGCCTCGAGCTTGCACCCCTCCCGTAGCGGCATAATCCGCAGCGGGGTGTCGGCGATGCCAAGCTCGGCATTGAGGGTCTCCAGCAGCGGGTTCATAACCGCCGCCTTGACGCTGTGGTTCCTTACAAAATCAATAAGCGCGTCCCTCGCCGAGAGCTTCGTACGGAGCAGTTCCAGGCGCTCCGCTGAAGCCAGCCCGAGGGAGGCGGCGCGGGGAGTAAGGCGCGCGTCGGCGTCATCCTGGCGCAGCAGAATCCGGTACTCGGCGCGGGAGGTAAACATTCGGTAAGGCTCGTCAACCCCTTTTGTCACGAGGTCGTCAATCAGCACCCCGATATACGCCTCGTCGCGGGAAAGGCGCAGTTCCTCTCCTCGCCCGAGGGCGCGGAGAGCGGCGTTCGCACCGGCCACGAGCCCCTGCCCCGCGGCCTCCTCGTAGCCTGTCGTGCCGTTAATCTGTCCGGCGAAAAAGAGGCCGTCGACGAGCTTTGTCTCGAGGGTATGGCGTAGTTGCGTGGGGTCGAAAAAGTCATATTCGATGGCGTAGCCAGGGCGGTAGATCTGAACGTCGGCGAACGCCGGAATCGTCTTCAGGGCCTCGATCTGGATGTCAATCGGAAGCGACGACGAGAAGCCGTTAAGGTAAAACTCCTGCCCTTCCTCGCTCTCCGGCTCCAGGAAAAGCTGGTGTTCGGTCTTGTCGGCGAACGTGACAATCTTGGTCTCGATCGAGGGGCAGTAACGCGGCCCTATGCTCTGGATCTGCCCGTTGTAGAGGGGGGAATCAGGGAGGCCGCGGCGCAGTACCTCGTGGGTGCGCTCGTTGGTGTAGACGGTGAAACAGCGGCGCTGTTTAAGCTCCCGCCTTACCTCCGGAAGGTAGGAGAACTTATGGAAATCCTCCTCCAGCTCCTGGGGCTGGGTAAGCTCCCATCTGACGGAGCGGCCGTCGATGCGCACCGGGGTGCCTGTCTTCATCCTGTCAGTCGCGAAGCCGAGAGAGCGGAGCTGCTCGGTAATGCCGTGCGAGGCGGGTTCCGCGCAACGGCCTCCGGGGAGCTGCGTGCGTCCGATATGCATCAGGCCGTTCAGGAAGGTGCCGTTTGTGAGCACTACCGCCTTAGCACTGAACTCTACTCCGAGGGCCGTCCTCACCCCCTTCACTCGCTTGCTCTCCTCATCGAAAACGAGCGAGACCACGGAGTCCTGCCAGAGGTAAAGGCCGGGAGTATTCTCGAGTATATGCCGCCAAAGTTCCGAGAAACGCATCCTGTCGCTCTGCGCACGCGGGCTCCACATCGCAGGGCCCTTCGAGCGGTTGAGCAGACGGAACTGCAACGCGGTGCGGTCTGTCACAATCCCCATCATGCCACCCAAGGCGTCGATTTCCCTCACAATCTGCCCCTTCGCGATTCCGCCGACGGCGGGATTGCAGCTCATCTGGGCAATCTTGTTAAGATCCATCGTGATGAGGAGCGTGGACGCTCCGATACGCGCCGCGGCGTGGGCAGCCTCGCAACCGGCATGCCCGGCTCCGACAACAATTACGTCGTAGTCGAATCTCATATCAGTCAGATTCTTAAAAATGCTTTTCTGTATCTTTCAACTCGCGGTCGGCCTCCTTGGCAGTTTTCCAGACCTCCTTGTCGGCATCGTCAGCGGTATGCCAAAGTTCCTTGTCGGCACTCCTCTCATTATCAGCCATATAAGCCCGTTCGGAAGGCCGGTTCTCTTTCTTATCGGCAAAAGGGGTCACCCCGGTCTTCTCCGCAATTTCACTCAGCAGGTCAAGCGACTGGTTTTCAGCAGCTTCCATAATTTCACGCTCACCGGGACCCTTGTCGTTGATCCCGCAGAGATGGAGAATGCCGTGGATTATGACGCGAAGAAGCTCCTGCCGGTAGCTCACCCCCTGGAGCGCCGCGTTGGAGTCTACGGTGTCGAGGGAGATGAATATGTCGCCGCGGAGCAGCTTGCCCCGGCAGTCGTCGAAAGTGATGATGTCGGTGTAGTAGTCGTGGTTGAGAAACTGCCGGTTTACCTCGAGGATCCGCTCGTCGTCACAGAAGATATATGTGACCGGGCCGAGGATGCGCCCGCGGCTCTCGGCCACAGCCCGCACCCACTTCTCAATCAGTGCGAAATTCAGGGGTGGCATCTCCGCCGACCCTTGCGCAAGCCATTGAAAATTCGTTGTCATGCAAAATCGAAAAATACCTACAAAGGTATAAAATTTTTTCCTCAGTATCAACGGCAAAATCGGGCCTCATCTCCGCCCTCTCCTCGCAAGCCATTTTTCCGGCAGAAAAGCCGAAAAGCCGAAAAACAAGCGTAACTCCCTAATTCTCTTAGATTTAAAGCCCAAACAAGCCTAATTTGGGCCGAAATGGCCGCGATTTTTCATCTCAGCCAGGTAGCTGCCCGCGAATTTCGCGCTGAAAAACGCCAAACCATGCCCTCCCCGCTCGGAAGCCGGCCCTCCCCTACCCTATCGTCCGCAATCAGCGGCCCGCGGGTCGCTGGTTGCGCGGATGATGCTGGAGGATCTGGGCGCGGAGCGCGGTGCGGTCGAGATGGAGGTAGATTTCGGTTGTCGCGATGGACTCGTGGCCGAGCATCTGCTGGATCGCGCGGAGGTTCGCTCCCCCTTCGAGGAGGTGCGTCGCGAAAGAATGGCGGAGCGTATGCGGGGAGATTGTCTTGCGGATGCCCGCGAGAGCCGCCAGGTCGCGGATAATCATAAACACCATCTGCCGCGTCAGCCGCTTCCCGCGGCGGTTAAGGAAAAGGGTATTCTCATCTCCCGGTTTAGGCTTGACATCGCTGCGGTCGGTCGCGACATATTCAGCGATCAGCCGCGTCGCCAGAGGTGAAATAGGAACGATGCGCTCCTTCTCCCCCTTGCCGCGGACAGTGATATACCCCTCATCCAGGAAGAGCTGCGAGAGCTGCAGGTCGACCAGCTCGCTGACGCGGAGTCCGCACCCGTACAGCGTCTCGATAATCGCCCTGTTGCGGCGCCCGAGGGGGTCGTCAATGTTGATGCAGGAAATCATCGAGTCGATTTCCTCGACCGTCAGCACCTCCGGGAGCTTGCGCCCCGTGCGGGGAGTCTGCAGTAGGATTGTCGGGTCCTCCTCAATGAATGTCTCCATCTTCAGGAAGTGGAAAAAACTCTTTATTCCCGACACAATCCGCGACTGCGAGGTAGGCGAGATTCCGAGGTCGTGGAGTTCCGCCAGGAAGCTCTGCAGCTCGGCGTAGGTTACCTCCGTAAAGCCGATTCCCTCCGTTTCGAGGTAGTTCATCAGCTTGTCGAGGTCGAAGCCGTACGCCTCGACAGTCTGCGGCGACAGCCCCTTCTGAAGCCTCAGAAAGGCGGTGTAAAACTCGCGCAACTTGGGAAAATCGGGTAGCGGTCGCATATCGTCAGCGGGGGAAAAGCACCTGGAAAACCTGCGACGGGAGTCCCCGCCGCGCGACAACGAGCATCGAATGCCAACCGTCGAAAACAATCCCCGCGGGAGGATTTTCAAGGAGCAGCCGCCGGAGCCGCCTCCCCTCTCGGGAGCGGTTGACCCCCGTCAGGAGAAACGCCCCTCCCTTCCCCGCAAGCCTCTCGCGGACCACTTCCGCAGCCCCCTCCGCCTCTCCTTTAAAGGAGTCAGCAAGGAGCAACGGGAGCCGTTCCGGCTCCTGTTCCGGGATAGCCAAAGCGGCGATTTCCGAGAGGAACGACCGGGCTTCTCCCATCGATTCAGAAGAACCTTCCGACGACAGCTCCGCCGGGCATCCGAACTCACCCCGGAGGTGCAGCAGGACGCGGTACAACCCCCTCGCCTCGCGCTCAGAGCGCCCGTGGCGGGAGGCTACCTCTCCTAACTCGTCGTAGGCGTAATAGCCCGACGACGCGTCGCGGAGAACGCCCGTGATAAAAGAGAAACCGTATGGGGAATGTATGCCGAAACCGAACGAGTGGCGCGCCCGGAATGGCCATTTCAGCACCCCTTCGAGGTAGTAGTTCATACGTCTGCCGGGGCCTTCTTTTCCTCCTCCGGGGTCTTGCCGCCGAGCAGCCAGTAGAGGAGCGCGGCGAGGCAGAGAACGTAAATCAGGATTACAGCGACGCGGGCCGTCGCGACAGTCGCGGTCACCGAACGGGGCGCGAAACGCATCTCCAGCCGGTGGGTTCCCGCCGGCACTTTGACAGCCCTCAGCAGGTAGTTGACGCGGCCGATTTCAACCGGCTTGCCGTCGATTTCAGCCTCCCAGCCCCAGGGGAAATAGACCTCCGAGAACACCGCCACGCGGGGGATCTCCGAGCTGTATTTATAGGTCAGGCGGCCGGGGGCATAGGTAGTCTCGACAATCGGTTCGCCGGGGGTCGCGGCAGGCGCGGCGGCGGTTCCGAGCAGGGGCTTGAACTTCTCGTCGGCCACGGCGACATGCCGCAGGTCGATTTGCGAGAGAGCCGCCATCTCGGCGTCGGCGTTCGGCACATAAACAATGGAATCGACAAACCACGCGTTACCCATCGCCCGGTCGTTGAAGGCAAGTTGCCCGTCGGGGGTGATTATGTAGCGGGCGTTGAGCATGTCGAGCACCCGCATGTCGGCCTCGGTCGCAGCGCCGCGGGCGATGTTCCCGAGGTGGCGGTCAATCAGGTCCTGGTAGCGGGTAAGTTTCGCGGCGTGGTAGCCGCCGATTGTCTTGTGGCGGTAGGAGGGCGCGGCCTGGTAGAATCCGGGAATATCCATCACGCGGAAATTCATAGTCGTGTCGGCCAGGATCGCGCGGTCGTTGGGGGTCATCGGGAACGGGTCGGAAGCCGACAGCTCCGGCGAGCAGAAGCTGTCGTGCGAGAGATAGCGCTTGTCAACGGTGTAGAGGTCGGCGCACACCAGCAGGGCGATAACCGTAACCCCCATCCAGGCCTTCACCTTCCCTCTGAGGCAGAGCATCAGCGCCCCGAAAGAGAGCAGGATGAATATCAGCGAGCGGAGCGAGTCGGCCTTCACCAGCCCGTAGCGCAGGTTCTCGACAACGGCGGCGATGGCCGGATTGTCAATCGAGAACATCGCTACCGCATCAGCGGGATAGCCACCCTGCTGAAGCTGGTACGCGATCATGTCGGAAAGCTGCTGGTCCCCCTCGCTGATTGCCGGGCCGTAGAGCTGCGGGAAGAGCCACCCTACGAGGCAGAAGAACGCCGCGGCCCCGAAGGAGGCGTAAAGAGCCTTCTTGTACTTGTCGAACGCCCCGGGGGTCGTCAATAGCTTCTGCAACGCGAGAATCGCCAGCAGCGGGATTGTGAACTCGGCGACAACCAGGATGCTTTCCACGGTTCTGAACCGGGAATACATCGGAACATAGTCGATAAACAGGTCGGTGAACCACTGCATGTAGCGCCCCAAGGCGAGGAACACCGACAGGAGTGTGGCAACCAGGAGCGCCCATTTGACAGGCCCCTTATCTATGATACAACCGAGAATAAAGAGCGTGAAGATAATCGCCCCGACATACACCGGGCCGTTCGTTCCCTCCGGCTCCCCGAAATACTGGCCGACATACCCAGCGACATACTGTCGCTCCGCCTCGTTGAGGCCGATACGGGTAGCGGCCTCGTCGGCTCCGGGGAGGTCCATTACGGAGGTCGCGACCATCTGCCCCGCTACGGGTTTGGCCGAAGCGCCCCCCTTGATGTTGGGAATCAGCAGGGAGAAGGTCTCAGAGCGCCCGTAAGAGTACTGGGTGATATAGTCGCGGTCAAGTCCGGCGGTCTTCTCGGAAGCCTTCGCCGGGTCGGCGGAAAGCTCCGAATGGGCCCCGCGCATACTCTCCTTTGAATATTTATAGGTGTTGTAGAGGTTCGGAAGGTTGGCGCATACAGCGAGACAGGCGGCGACGGCCAGCGCCCCTGTGGCGGCCAGCCAGCGGCGCACGCGCTTCTCCCGTATGGCGTTAACCAGGAACGCAACCGACAGGGCGAGCACCACGAACAGGAAGTAGTAGCTCATCTGGACGTGGTTGCTGATAATCTGCATCATCGCGAACAGCGCGGCGATCGCAGAGCCGGCGAGGTAGCGCCCGCGGTATGCCAGGATGATGCCCCCGAGCGTCGGCGGGATATATGCCAGGGTCACGAACTTCCATATGTGTCCCGCCCCGATTATGATTATGAAATAGGTCGAGAAACACCAGGCCACGGCGCCAATCAGCCCATAGTACCAGCGCACCCTCATGCACGCCATCAGAATCAGGAAGCCGAACATCATCATGAACAGCAGGTTGGACGGGGACGGGAGTCCCAGCCCGTAGACCTTAGTAATCCACGAGAAAAGGGAGTCGGAGGGGTAGGTCGGCGTGATCTGGAAGGTCGGCATGCCGGAGAAGAGGGCGTTGGTCCACCGCGGTTCCTCCCCCCCGCTGGCCTCGGCGTAAGCCTTTACCTCGTGGGAAATCGCGGCGCCCTGCTGCATGTCGTGCTGGCGCAACTGGTTCCCCATCGACGCGTCGGGATAGAAGAACGCGATCGCGAGCACCGCTGCGACAGCCATAGACACGAAAAATCCCCATACCTGCGGGTTACGGAACGCGCCTTTGATGGCGGAAGGCGCGGCCGCGAGCCGCTCTTTGATATTCTGTTTCATAAGAAATTACTGATTTTAAGGGCAAAATTAGTGATTTTTGGGCAGACGAGCGCGCCTGACGGAATAAAATCAGTATTTTCGCGCATTATGGCGAAAACCGACAGAGGAAACGCTGGGACAACCGGCAAGGCAAACATCCTTATCTGGACGGCGGCCGCGCTATTCGCGGCTGCCGCGGCTGCCATATGGACGTGCGCCCCGGTCATGAAGGAGGACGTGGCGTTCCGCGAGATGTACCGCTACTTCAACGGGGGGAGCGACAGCTTCTCCCTCAGCGCCTTATGGGACTATATCCTCTGCCAGCGGAGGGTCGACAACGGCCGCGTCGCCAACATTCTCTCCCCCCTCGCGACCCTCTACGGCGGTGCCGCGCTGAAAGGGATTGCAGGGGGCCTGGCAATAAGCGCGACGAGCCTCTTCCTGGTGCTGATAGCCAAGGGCAGAGACTGCTTGAGAAGCGCCGACCTGCCGCTGTTCGGCGCTGCGGCCGCGGCATGTTTCTTCCTCCTCCCCTTCCGCGACAACATGGTGGTTTTCGACTATGTACTCAACTACATCCTCTCCGGGGCGCTGGCGCTCGCCTTCTGCTACGGAGCCTGCCGCGCCCTGACAGCCCGGCGCGGCCGCTGGGAAACCGCGGCCGTATGCCTCGCCGGACTCCTCGCGGGAGCGAACCACGACGGCTTCGCCCTACCGCTGCTCGCAGTGTTCGGCTGCTACGCGCTGCTGTGGCGGAAGCTGAGGCTCCCCGCGGCGTGCTGGGCGATGGGGCTGTCGCTCCTCGCGGGAGCCCTGGTTCCCGTGACCGCCCCTGCGGAATGGAGCCGTGCGGCGGGCGCGATCGGGGGAAAGGGGCTGATGGTCAGCGCTGCTACGATGGCGAAATTCGCCCCCGCGGTATTCCTCCCGATGCTGCTGATTCCGCTGCTGGTAATCAGGAAAAAGAGGGGACACCAGGCCCGGGAAAGCTGGCCGGGGAATCTGATTCTGGCCCTCATATGGCTTTTCAGCATAGCCCTCTTCCTGCCGTTCGGCCTGGAGGCGAGGCAGGGATGGCTCCCGGGATGCGCCGCGCTCGGACTGCTGATGTCCTTTTCGCGCCCACTGCTGACGCGCCTCCCCGCGTGGCTGAACCTGGCTGCGGGAGCACTCCTGACAGCCGGGGCGTGCGCCCTGGCGCTGTATGTCGCGAAATGGCAGAGGGTTGTCGCGGAAAACGACCGGGAAATCCTCGCGGCGCTCGCCGCCTCCCCCGACGGCACTGCCTTTATCGACCGCGTTGATGCCCGCGAACTGCCCCAACTGTCGCTCGCCAGGCTCGCCAACGACCAGGGAAACCTGAGCGTATCCTACGGTTCGCTGAACCTCAACGCGCCGGAGGGGAAGGTGTTCGTCGTAGTGCCCGCGGCGGTGAAGGACTATACCGCGGAAGCCGCCAAGCATATACCAGGGAGCGCCCATATGGCTGAGTTCGAGGGGCATCTGCTGCTCGAAAGCGTCCCGGAGGTATTCTCCCGGAGCTATTCCGCCGGCGGGTACTCGGAAGCCTGGCTGACAATCGCCTACCGCTTCTCCTCCGGCCATCAGACAACCGAGCGCCACCGCGCCTTCCGCTTCCCCCTCCCCGACGGCACCCCGATGGTCTACGTCATCTCCGACGGCCTCCGTCACGCCACCCGCGACGGCAAAGGCACAATAACCGAGGCCCGGCTCATCGCCGCCGAGCCCTTCCCGCCGCAGATTTAGGGATGGGAGTTATGGGAGAGTTGGGAATTTTGGGAGGACTGGGATAGGGCGCAAGCAGAAAAGGATTTATCTAAACAGGGGGTGTATCAAAATTCCGATACACCCCCATTTTGTACCCGGATGGGAGGGTGCTATCAGAATGGTCCAGATGGTAGGAGCTTGGAGGTGAGGCCGATGGGAGCAATCTGAAGATTGTGACCGAGGCCGAATCCTGCAAGCGACGACCCAGATGGGCCATTATGATACACCCTCCTAAACCTAAACGGCGCCGAGCGCCATAAACCAGCGCGGAGCGAAGCGGCGCGCTATAAGGAGCGGTGGCGGCGCAGAAGGGAGTTGGCGCAGGCCAGGAGCTCGCGGAGGGAGACGGGCTTGAGAAGGTAGTCGTCGGCCCCGTTGTTGAGGGCGTTGATGATGGTCGTGGGGGACATGCGGGTCGAGCAGGCAATCACCGGAATGTCGTATGTCGCTTCCGCCTGCTTGATCTGGGCAATCACGCCCAGGCCGCTGTTATCGTCAATCCCGAGGTCAATAATAAGGAGTTTGTACTGCTCAAGCTCTGTATTGTACAATTCTTCGCTCGAATCGCAACAGTCAACAGCGAACCCATTACCAGCAAATTGGGCGCGCACCATATCCACGAACGCCTCGTCGGAATCAACGACGAGGATACGACCGTTCGGACATGATTTTGGATGAACTCCGTCAGTATTCATACTTATACGTTTAAACCGCCATATTTAACCGATGCCGCGAGGGCATTAACCGATTAGATTAGAGCAAGCAACCGACGGAAGACAGAATGACGCTGGTTTGACTGGTAATATTAACACGGCTCCGGTCGTTTGCTTACACACGACAAAAGTACAATGGAATTATTGAAGCCGTCCCGCGGTAACAACTTTGTATTGACATTGTGGCTGCAATTTAACCCCTGTTTCCGGGGTGTCACATTTGGCAGAAAACAGCCTGTGGCGCATCTGTGGCCGTTTTAGCGACAAAACACCGGCCAGCGGTAGCTCTTCAGCCTCGCGGACAGGATCGCCTCGCGCCCCCCCAGGTACCCGTCGAGCAGGGCGTGGAACCGGGGCGAATGGTTCAGCTCGGAGAGATGCGCGAGTTCGTGGCAGATAACGTATTCCCGCAGTTCGGCAGGAAGAAACACGAGAATATAGCTCAGCGAGACCGTGCCGCGGGAGTCGCATACTCCCAGCACGCGGTGGCCGGTGGAAATCGCCCAGCCGGTCGGGTGTTTTCCCAGCCGGTCGGCGCAGGTCCTGGCATCCGGCAGCAGCACATCGGCGGCCACGCGCCTCGCTATCCCGAGCAGCATGTCGCTAATCGCCCTCGTCGTGGACGACAGGTCGAAATCCAGCGCGGAACCGACCCCGACTGTGGAAACAGGGAGGGAGGCACGCCCCACGACCTTGTCGGGCACAAGGCGTTGGCGGCTGATTTCAACCTTGATGCCGGGGAACGAGAGTGTCTGCCCCTCGAAGTACGAAAGCGCCGGGCGCACGGCGAGCAGCCTCGGGGCGAGTTCGTCAAGGATGGAAACGATGCGGGAGCGGCGTATTCCGGCCGGCACGTTGAGACGCACCACCCCGCCGCGCCACCTGGCGGAGGCACGGGAGGAGTTGCGGCGCATGGTGACTACCACGCGTCCGAGAGTGTCGTGTGTGAGTTCGCCGAGTACCATATCGCTGATGTCACATCAGGCCTCCGAGGCCGAGTTTGTTGAGCAGAGTGTCGGAAAAACAATGCCCCGGATTCTGGACGATAGAGAGCGTGTAGGGAGCCTTGCGCAGGGTGACGCGCGTCCCCGTCGGGAGGGTAATCGCCCGGCCGTCGACGGCCATGCGCAGCATAGGGGCCCTCCCCTCGCACAAGACCTCAATTTCCGCCGAATCGCTGAACACTACCGGACGTATGTTGAGCGAATGGGCCGCGATCGGCGACAGCACGAACCCGCCAAGCCGCGGGTCGAGAATCGGCCCACCGACCGAGAGATTGTAGGCCGTAGAGCCGGTCGGGGTCGATATGATAAGGCCGTCGCCGGAATATGTCAGGGAGTCGCGCCCGTTGACGCGGGTCGGGAGGCGCACCATCGAGGCCGTATCGGGGCGGGTTATGGCAACCTCGTTGAGGGCGGTCATCGTCTGGCGCCGGGGCCTGCCACCAGGGGCCGTGTCGGCGTCCCAGGAGACCTCGATCAGCGTACGGGTGTCGGTATCGAAGCGCCCTTCGAGCAGGCAGGAGCGGATTTCCTCCGGGCGGTCGAAGGTGAAGGCCGAGAGGAAGCCGAGATGGCCGGTATTGATTCCCGCGACAGGCTCCCCGCCGTCGACCACCCAGCGGGCGGTCTTTAGAAACGCCCCGTCCCCCCCGATGCTGACCGCCAGGTCGGCCAACGGCTTCTCGGACAGTTCCAGGGGGAGAATCCCGAGTGCGAAGCGGGGGCCGATACGGTCTGTAAGGTATTCGAGGAATGGCCGGGCCATTACGACCTGGTGGTCGGCGGCGATAAAGGCGCTGACCAGCCGGGCGATATGGTCCAGATGGCCGTCCTGCCGCTTGTTACCGTTGATGGCGATTCGCATATTGGTTTAAGGTTTAGTATCTTACACGGTAAGGTACCTCAGGAGCTCGTTGGCGCGGTCCATGGCGCGGCGGCGGGAGATGTCGTCCTCGGGGAAGAGGGTCTGGATTGTCTCGTAGCCGTAGCGCTCCAGAGAGCGCGCGACGGCCGAGCCCGCGGCGGAATCGACGCGTAGCATGACCACCAGCCTCCCCAGCGAGTCGCGCATGGAGGTGACCGTCAGCGCCAGGAGCTGCGAGTCGCAGTCCTCGACGGCGCGGGCGATCCGCGAGGCACTGTACTCCGCCGGATCAACGGCTACAAGCAGCTCCGCCGCCCCGTTGTCCTGCGCCAGAAGCGCCTCAAGGCGTTCGAGCCTCGAAAGCTCTCCCGCCATAAATTTGGTCAATATGCTGTTATTAGCTGCCAAATGCTTTCAGTTTTGGAAATTTCTAATTAATTTTGTGCTCCATACCGGGCCTTCCGCCGCGAAGGTAACGAATTTTCGGGAAACATCCACACAATCCCGGGCCACTCGCTTTTTAATATAACAAAAGGTGTGCCAAAATTGATTAAAAGATGAAAACCAACCTTAGTGTAAACATAAACAAGGTTGCCACCCTCCGCAACGCCCGCGGGGAAAACAACCCCGACGTGGCGCGCTTCGCCCTGGACTGCGAGCGCTTCGGAGCCGACGGCATAACAGTCCACCCCCGCCCCGACGAGCGCCACATACGCCGCTCCGACGTGCGCCAGATCCGCCCCCTGCTGACCCGCGAGTTCAACATGGAGGGGTACCCCGACGAGACATTCCTGAACCTGGCGCTGGAGGTAGTCCCCGACCAGGCGACACTCGTGCCCGACGCCCCCAACGCCCTGACCTCTTCGGCGGGATGGAACGTCGGCGCCCACTTCGACTTCCTCCGCGGGGTGATTTCCCGCCTGAAGGAGAAGGGGATACGCGTCTCCCTCTTCGTCGACGCCGACCCGGAGCAGGTAAGGCTCGCGGCCAAGGCGGGAGCCGACCGCGTAGAGCTGTACACCAAGCCGTATGCCGACGGCTACGCCGCTGACCGCGAGGGAGCGGTCGCCCCCTTCAAAGCCGCCGCCGAAGCCGCCGCCGAGGCAGGCCTGGGGCTTAACGCCGGCCACGACCTCTCGCTCGAGAACCTCGCGTATTTCAGCGCCTCGATTCCCAACCTCGACGAGGTATCGATCGGCCACGCCCTGATTTCCGACGCCCTCTATCTCGGAATCGAGGAGACTATCCGCCAGTACAAGAACCAATTAAACAACGAATAAGGGACATAACGCCCCGCAAACACCGAAGCCATGCTTTTACTTGACGCCCCCCTTACCGGCGCGCCCGCCGCGCAGGCCGCGGCATCCGCCGTACAGGAACTTTCGCTCTGGGACCTCTGCCTCCGCGGAGGGCCGCTGATGATCCCTATCGCGCTCCTCTCCCTGGTATGCGTCTACATCTTCGTAGAACGCGCCATGGTAATCCACCGCGCCAGCCGCGAGGACGCGACCTTCATGCGCCGAATCCGCGACTACGTACACGAAGGGGAGCTTGAAAGCGCCCACAACCTCTGCAAGAAGAACGGTTCCCCCTATGCCCGCCTGATTGACCGCGGCCTGAGCCGTATCGGGCGCCCCGTCAACGACATACTCGCCGCCGTGGAGAACACCGGCAACATCGAGGTCGCGACCCTTTCGAAAGGGCTCCCCTGGCTCGCGACAACCGCCGCCGGAGCCCCGATGCTCGGCTTCCTCGGCACGGTAATCGGCATGGTGCAGGCCTTCTACGACATAGCATCCGCCGGTAACTCGGCCAACATCGCGACATTCTCCTCCGGCATCTACACGGCGCTGGTAACCACCGTCGCCGGGCTCGTCGTCGGCGTGATCGCGCTCTTCGCCTACAACTACCTCGTGGCGCGCGTCAACTCCGTCATGAACCTGCTGGAACAGAAGTCGATGGAATTTATGGACCTGCTCAACGAGCCTGCCTGACCTATGCTGAAACGACCCAACCGGATGATGGCGGAATTTTCGATGGCGTCGATGACCGACGTCATCTTCCTGCTGCTGATTTTCTTCATGGTTACCTCCACCTTCGTGTTCCCCTCGGGAATCGAGGTGAACCTACCGCAGAGCCACGAGCAGAGCGCCCTCAAGCCCTCCACCCGCGTCTATATCGCCGCCAACGACTCGATTTTCGCCGCCACGGCCGACGAGGAGCCGCAGCCGATGTCGCTGCAGGCCCTCCCCGTGTTCCTCAAGCTCGCCCAGGAGCAGGACACGACGGGCTTCATCGCCCTCTACGCCGACGAGGAGGTGCGCTACGGCCGCATCGTGGAGGTGCTGAACGCCGGAGCGCGGCAGAACGCTAAAATGATTCTGGCAACCAAGCCCGTGAACACCAATGCGCTACCGTGAGAAAATAACAGCCGCGGCGGTAGCGGCGCTGTTCCACCTTCTGCTGGTGGGAGCGCTGCTCGCGACCGTTCTGCGCTTTCCGCCGAAGGGGGTTGACAAATGGCCCCCCGAAGAGGAGGGAACGGTCGAGATGCAGGAGCTCGAGGACCTATACGCTTCGGGGGACTACGTGCGCACCGGCGACCTCCCCACCCCTGTCAGCGAGCCATCCGAGGCGGCACCCTCTGCGGCTGACAACGCCCCCGAACCGGCTCCCGGGCCCGACGCGGCCGACGCCGGGGCCAAGGCCGACCCGGTTCCCCCCGTGACAACCGAAAAGCCCTCCCCCGCGAAGGAGAAGGCCAAGCCCAAAGGCCCTACGAAAGAGCAGATTGAAGCCGAAAAGAAGCGCCAGGAAGCCCGGGCGAAGCAGAAAGCCCAAAAAGAGGCCGAGGCAGCCACCGCCAAAGCCTTCGGAGGGAAGGGGAAAGGTACACCCGGACAGGCCGACGGGAACTCCGCGACAGGCTCATTCTCCGGCAAACCCGGCAACGGCCTGAAAGGGCGCACCGCCGAGCACTGGGGGAGCGTCCGCTCAACCAAAACCGGCACCATCGCCATCCGCGTGCGCGTCAACTCGCAAGGGCGCGTAACCTCCGCGACATACGACCCCTCGCGCTCCTCGGGAGCCGCCGCAGCCGACACCCGGATGCGCCAGCGCTGCGTCGAAGCCTCCCGCCAGAGCCGTTTCTCCGTGCTCGAAGGCTCCCCCGAAGCCACCGGCACGATTACCTGGAAATTTGAATAACCCGGAAATCCAATTATTACCATGGCGAGGCGTAAGCCGAGCTTAATAATCCCTCCTACCATGAAAACCTATAACTTCGACCAGGAAATTGACCGCCGGGGAAGCGGTTGTACCAAATTCGAGGAACTGGACGCGCTCTTCGGGCGCCGCGACCTGCTCCCCCTATGGATCGCCGACATGGACTTCCCCGTGTGCCCCGAAATCACCAGGGCGCTGCAGAAGCGCTTCGAGCACCCGATCTATGGCTACTCGATTCCTCCCGAAAGTTATTGGGATTCAATCACCTCCTGGCTCCGCCGCCGCCACGGCTTCGAAGTTGGGCGCGGGGAGCTGACCTACGTCCCCGGCGTGGTCAAGGGGATAGCCTTCGCCATAAACTTCTTCTCGCGCCCGGGGGACAGAATCGTGATCCAGCCCCCTGTCTACCATCCGTTCAAGATGGTAATCGAGGGGAACGGCCGCATTGTCGCCCCCAACCCGCTCCGCCGTACCCCGGAAGGGGGCTACGAGATGGACCTCGAAGGGCTGCGCCGGGTAGTCGAGACGGAGCGCCCGACGATGATGATTCTCTGCAACCCCCACAACCCGATCGGACTGCAATGGAGCCGCGAGACCCTCGCCGAAGTGGGCCGGATATGCCGCGCGGCGGGCGTGACGGTCGTTTCCGACGAAATCCACGGCGACCTGATGCTCCACGGAAAGCCCCACATCCCCTTCGCGATGGCCGGGGAGGACGCGGAAGCCGTAGCCGTAACTTTCGGCGCTCCCTCCAAGACGTTCAACATCCCGGGGCTGGTAAGCTCCTGGTGCGTGGTCAAAAACGAGGAGCTGCGCCGCCCGTTCTTCAACTGGCTTGCGGCCAACGAGTTCGACGCTCCGACTTTCACTGCCACAATCGGCACCGAAGCCGCCTACACCTACGGCGAGCCGTGGCTGGCGGAAGCCCTCGCGTATATCGAGGAGAACATCCGCTTCACCCGCTCGTTCCTCGCCGAGCGCGTCCCGAGCGTGCGCATGGTGGAGCCTGAGGCCTCCTTCCTGATATGGATGGACTTCTCGGCCCTGGAACTGAGCCACGAGGAGCTGGTCGACCTCGTCGTAAACCGCGCCGGGCTCGCACTGAACGACGGCGAGATGTTCGGCCCGGAGGGGCACGGATTCATGCGCGTCAATATCGCGACCCCGCGCTGCTGCCTCCGCTCCGCCCTTGAGCGCCTCGAAACCGTGGTCGCGGAGCTGGTAACACAGTAAATTCTTAAATTCCAATGGACTACCGCGTATTTCCCCCGGAAGAAATCATAGAGGAGGGGTTCATTGAACTCCCCCTGTCGAAAAGCATCTCCAACCGGGCGCTGATTCTTGCCGCCCTGACGGAAGGCACCCCCTACCCTCCCCGCCTCGCCGACTGCTCTGACACCCAGGCGCTTGCCGCCGCCCTGCGACAGGGACTGTCCGGGGAGGTGAACGTCGGGGGCGCCGGCACGGCCATGCGCTTCCTCGCCGCCTACTACGCCGCGACCCCGGGGGCAGACATCCTCCTCGACGGGGACGAACGGATGCGCCGGCGACCCATACGGCAGCTTGTCGACGCGCTCCGGGCATGCGGCGCGGAAATAGAATACGCGGGTGAGGAGGGATTCCCACCACTGAAAATAAAAGGAAAACGGCTAAAGGGGGGCCGCGTGACGGTCGACGCGACCGTCTCGTCGCAGTTCGTGTCCGCGCTGCTGATGGTTGCCCCGACAATGGAGGAGGGGCTTACGCTCGAGCTCGACGGAGAACCAGTCTCCCTGCCATACATCCTCCTTACCGTCGGAATGATGGAGGACAGGGGCGCGGAGGTAGACCGCTCTCCCCTGACGATAAGCGTCGCACCCGGCCGCTACCGCGCCGCGGAGGCCGACGACGCGGAGGCCGACTGGAGCGCCGCCGCCTTCTTCTACGAAATAACCGCACTCTCGGCAGGATGGCTCACTCTCCGCGACCTCCGCACCGACTCCCGGCAGGGTGATCGGCGCGCGGCGGAGTATTTCGAGCGCCTGGGGGTCATTACAGCCCCGTCAGAGGAGATCGAGGGCGCGGTTGACCTCCAACCTTCCCCCGACCTTTTCGGGCGCTTAGAGGCCGATTTAAGCGACACTCCCGACCTCGCGCCCGCGCTGGTGGTCACCGCCTCGCTCTTAGGGGTCCCCTTCCGCCTGACAGGGCTTCAAAGCCTCGGGATAAAGGAGTGTGACCGCCTCCAGGCCCTCGTCGAGGAGATGGAGAAAGTCGGAGTCCGGGTCGAGAAAATCCGCGACTTCGGGCTGGAATGGGACGGCAGCCGCCACCCCGTGTTTGAAGTGCCCGTTTTCGACTCCCGCGGCGACCACCGCATGGCGATGGCCCTCGCCCCCGCCGCCGTCTACCTCCCCGGTGCCGTAGTCCGCGGCGCCGAGACCGTCGCCAAATCCTTCCCCGCCTACTGGGACGCCCTCCGCGCCCTGGGCTTCTCCCTGGAAGAGGTTTAAGCAGCTTCGGGGCCGGGGCCCCTCACACCGGGGCCAAAACCCATTCGGGCCGAAAGCGCTCGTAGCTCCCATTTTCCTGCCAGATTGGTTCTGGTCCCAGTGCGAGCCGCCGCGGCGGCGAGGGTAGAAAACCAAAAAAGCCGCCCTCGGGCGGCTTTTTTATGGGCGGCTTTTTTCAGTATTGCTCGGCGGCGGAGGGGAAGGACCCGGCCCGGACATCGGCGCAGTAGTTGCCGATCGCGGAGGTAATTACCGGCGCGAGGTCGGAGTAGAGGCGCAGGAACTTCGGACGGAAACCGTCGTTCATGCCGAGCATGTCGGTAACGACGAGAACCTGGCCGTCGACCCCGGCTCCGGCCCCGATGCCGATCACGGGGATGGTGACAGACTTAGCGACCTGTTCGGCCAGCGCGGCGGGAATCTTCTCCAGCACCATGGCGAAGCACCCTGCCTCTTCCAGGGCGCGGGCATCCTCCAGGAGGCGCTTGGCCTCGGCATCCTCCTTGGCGCGGACACCGTAGCCCCCGAACTGGTTGACCGACTGGGGAGTCAGCCCCAGGTGGCCGCATACGGGGATTCCGGCGGCGGTGATGCGGCGGATTGTGTCGCAGATTTCGCGGCCACCCTCCATCTTGACACCCTGCGCGCCGCTCTCCTTCATCAGGCGTATGGCGTTGGCGACCCCCTGTTCGGCGCTAACCTGGTAGGAGCCGAAGGGCATGTCGGCGATCACCATGGCACGCTCGACGCCGCGCACGACGCACCGCGTATGGTAAATCATCTCTTCGAGGGTCATCGGGAGGGTCGTCTCGTTTCCGGCCATGACGTTGGTGGCCGAATCGCCGACCAGGATCATATCAACCCCTCCGGCGTCGACGAGGCGGGCGGTAGTGTAGTCGTAGGCGGTCAGCATAGCGATTTTCTGCCCCTCGGCCTTCATCTTGCGCACGGTGGCGGTAGTTACTTTCTTAGGTTTGTCAATAGTGTTTGTAGACATAATTACAGGCTATTGTGAAAGAAGCTGTGCCAGCGGGGGCACAGCTTCACGGTATCAGGGTTAATAATGACGGCTAAGAGATTGACCCGGCGGGGATTACTTCCCTTCGGCGCGGAGTTTCGCGCGGTCGAGGAGCTTCTCGACGTCGAGGTTGCGGGCCGAACCGTAGAGGGGGTATTCGGCGAGAATCTTCTCGTAGACCTTTGCCTCCTCGGCGTAGTTCTTCTGGGCCGCGTAGACGCGGGCCAGCTTCATCATGAAGAAGGGGGTGTAGGCGGGGTTGGCGTCGCTCTCGCTGACAGCCTTCTGGAAGGCGTCGGCGGCCTTGCCGTAGTCGGGGGTGTCGAGATTGACGTAGCAGTCACCCTTAAGCGAGTAGGCGGCGGGGCCGATGATGTTCTCGTTGGCGGAGTAGTCGTCGAGGTATTTGATTGCCTCCTGGTACTTGCCCTGCTTGTAGAGGATGATGGCGGCCTGGAGGGCGGCGCGGTTGCCGGCCTCGTAAGCGCCGTCGTCGGCCAGCACCTTGTACTGGGCCAGGGCGGTGGAGTCGTTGCCGAGAGCCAGTTCGAGGTCGGCGTTGCCGATTGCCTCGTCGGCCTTCATGATACGGGGATTGCGGAAGAAGTAAACGTAGGCGAGGATGAGGACGACTACCGCGATTACTACGCAGCTCCAGATGGCGATCATCTTCTTGTTGTCCTGCATTTTCTGGGTCATTTTGGTGAGGTTGTCGTTGACTTCCTCAAGCCCGGTCTGCTCGGTTACGGGGTTCTGTTTCGACATTGTCTTTTTATGAGTGTTGTTATTATAAGCGCTGTTATCGGGCGGCGCCCCCGAGGGCGCGCCGCCGTTGAAGCGCAAAATTAGTGATTTAAGCGCAAACCGCAAAAAATTTCAGGCGATTTTCGGCTTTTTTCGACTAATAGCCGTAACTTTACATACCAAAACAAACCTGACCCCATGACTAACCGCGACATTACCGTAAGAATCAAGCAGCTCGCCTACGACGAGCTTTCCCCCGCCGACGCCGAACTCGTAGAACAGGCCCGCCAGGCTACCTTCCGCAGCTACGCCCCCTACTCCCGCTTCCGCGTCGGGGCCGCGATACTCCTCAGCAACGGGGATGTAATCACCGGCGCCAACCAGGAGAACGCCGCCTACCCTTCCGGCACATGCGCCGAGCGCTCGGCCTGCTATTACGCCCACGCCCGCTACCCCGAGGCCAGGTTCCTGAAGGTAGCGATCGCCGCCCGAGGAACCGACGGCGAGTTTGTCGACGAGCCCGCGGCACCCTGCGGCGCGTGCCGCCAGGCGCTTCTGGAATACGAGACCCTCGCCGGGGCGCCGGTTGAAATCCTCCTGGCCGGCCGCGACAAAATCTACGTCCTGGAATCTGTCAAGAGCACCCTACCCCTCGCCTTCGACTCCTTCTAATACAAAACGGAGCCGCAGGGGGATGCGGCTCCGCTTCGAGGTGGCTATTGCTTTATTATTTTCTACTATTCTGACGGCTGGAAGCGCCCCAAGGTTTAATCACCGGGGCTTATTTTGCATTTATTAACGCTATTTTTCGCTAATTTCGCGCCAAGAAAGATTTTGCGTATGCTGACTCTCAAATACAACGACGAAAAGGACCGCGCCCTGGGCCTCGGCGGAATGGCCGTCAGCCTGGTGATGTGGGAAAACGCGCGATACTTACAGCGCCTGTCGCTCGACGCCCCCGTCGGCGAAGGGGTGGCGCTGACCCCCGACTTCTTCCTCCAACGCAACCAGCGGGCCTCGGCGAAAGCCGTATGGACCCGCGACGTGGAGATGTTCCAGACCGAGGCCGGGATGCTCGTGGCGAACGTCGCCAGCCGGGCATACATCGGCCGCCGCGAGCCCATCGACCGGGAGACGCGCGAACTGATTGTCAAGGCCCTCGCCGACAGCGGCAGCGAAGCCTGCGGGCTCGAGGAAGGGGAAGTCAGAACCGTCGCCGACAAGATTATCGGCTATTTCTCCCAGGTACTCGCCTACCCCGCCGTCGCGTCGATTGTAGGCGAGTTTGCCGAGAAACTGCGCCAGGAGCGCTCGATGGAGCGCGACCGCGTTGTCGAGCTGCTCGGGCGCCTCGAGCGCCTTTGAACCCGCCCCGGCACAATAAAACAGCCGAATCGGAGTTATTCTATTGTATCCTAATTACTCCGATGAAAACCAACTTCCTGAAATACGCGCTCTCCGGCAAAAGGGGGATTCTCGCGGCGGTTGCCGTAACCGCGGCCCTCGGCGCCGCGGCCGCCGACATCAAGAACGAGTTCAACCCGATCCAGACCGGCGTGACCTCCCTGAGCATCGCTCCCGACGCCCGCGGAGCCTCCCTCGGCGACCTCGGGGCCGCGACCGACCCCGACGTGAACTCCCAGTTCTGGAACCCCTCGAAATACGCCTTCGCCTACTCCCAGGGGGGCGTGTCGCTCAGCTACACCCCCTGGCTCCGCAAACTCGTCAACGACATATTCCTGGCCAACCTCTCCGGCTACTGGAAGCTCGGCAGCGGCGACAACCAGGCGATTTCGGCCTCCCTGCGCTACTTCTCGCTCGGCGAGGTAAAAGCGGGCATCGACGGCGTCTCCAACAGCGTCAACCCCTACGAGATGGCCGTCGACGTCGGCTATTCGCGCAAGCTCTCCGAGAAATTCTCGATGGGCGTCGTGTTCCGCTATATCTATTCCGCCCTGGGCTTCAGCCCCTCCAAGGCCGGAAGCCAGGTGACAGGGGCCTCCGCCTTCGCCGCCGACATTGCCGGATACTACACCACTTACCCCATCATCGGACAGAACGAATGTCAGTGGTCATGGGGCTGGAACATCTCCAACATCGGCTCCAAAGTCTCCTATGACAACGGCGACCGCCCGGCGTTCCTCCCGACGAACCTCAAAATCGGAACTACCTTCATGTTCCCCCTGGCCGACTACCACACCCTCGCCCTCTCCGTCGACCTCAACAAGCTCCTCGTTCCCTCCATGCCCCGCCAAAGCGACTACCTCGACGCTGACGGCCAGGAGGATACGAAAGCCTGGCGGGAAGCTTACGACAAATGGGAGGCGATGTCCCCCATCACCGGTATCTTCAAGTCCTTCACCGACGCTCCCGGCGGAGCCAAGGAGGAGTTCCGCGAAATCAACTACTCCATCGGCGCCGAGTACAGCTACAACCAGCAGTTCTTCCTCCGCGCCGGCTACTACCACGAGAGCCAGTACAAGGGTAACCGCCAGTATTTCGGCTTCGGAGCGGGCTTCTCGCTGAACGTGGTGCGCCTCGACGCCTCCTACATGCTCGCGACCGCCCAGACCTCCCCTCTCGACCAGACACTCCGCTTCACCCTCACCTTCGACATGGACGGCCTCCGCGACATTTTCGGCGGCAGACGCTAATTTTCAATATGAGACTCAGAATCGGCAACGGATTTGACGTGCACCGCTTCGCCGAGGGGCGGCGCTGCGTCCTCTGCGGGGTAGAAATCCCCCACCCCCTCGGACTGCTCGGCCACAGCGACGCCGACGTCGCGCTCCACGCCCTCTGCGACGCGCTCCTCGGAGCCGCGGCCCTGGGAGACATCGGCAAGCACTTTCCCGACACCGACCCCCGCTTCGAGGGCGCGGATTCCCGGGTGCTCCTCCGCGAGACCGCCCGTCTCCTTTCCGAGGCCGGATATTCCGTTGGTAACGTTGACGTTACGATTATAGCCCAGGCTCCGAAAATGGCCCCTCACATCCCCGCTATGCGCGCCAACATCGCCGCCGACCTCTCCCTCCCCCTCGACGCCGTCTCCGTAAAGGCCACCACCACCGAACGCCTCGGCTTCACCGGCCGCGGCGAAGGCATCGCCGCCCAGGCCGCCGCACTGCTGGTTTAGGTAATTACTTGGTTTCCTTAACCTGACGCGGCACGCCGCGTCCCTACAAGAGAATACAAAGAGCGCCCCCTCGGAATCGAGGGGGCGCTCCCGTGTTGTATCCTGAGGATTAGTTGATTATGTCAAAGCCGGTATATTTGCGGAGACATTCGGGAACGACGATGCCTTCCGGGGTCTGGTTGTTCTCCAGGAGGGCGGCAACGATGCGCGGGAGCGCCAGGGCGGAGCCGTTGAGCGTATGGCAGAGGCGCGTCTTCTTGTCGGCCCCGCGGTAGCGGCATTTCAGGCGGTTGGCCTGGTAGGTCTCGAAGTTGGAGACGGAGGAAACCTCCAGCCAGCGCTTCTGCGCCGCGGACCATACCTCGAAGTCAAACGTTATGGCCGACGTGAAGCTCATGTCGCCGCCACACAGCCGCAGGATATGCCAGGGAAGCCCTAACTTTTCCAGAAGGCCCTGTACGTGGTCCTTCATCTCCTCCAGGGCGGCGTAAGAGTCTTCGGGGCGCTCGATGCGCACGATTTCTACCTTGTCGAACTGGTGGAGGCGGTTGAGGCCGCGGACATCCTTGCCGTAGCTGCCGGCCTCGCGGCGGAAGCATGCGGAGTAGGCGCAGTTCTTCTTGGGGAGCGCGTCCTCGGGGATGATGACGTCGCGGTAGATGTTGGTAACGGGCACCTCGGCGGTCGGGATGAGGTAGAGGTTGTCAAGCTCGCAGTGGTACATCTGGGCCTCCTTGTCGGGGAGCTGGCCCGTACCGTAGGCCGAAGCCTCGTTGACGACGTAGGGAGGCTCTATTTCGGTGTATCCGGCCTCGTTTGCCTGGTCGAGGAAGAACTGGATCAGGGCGCGCTGCAGGCGGGCTCCCTTGCCGATATAGACGGGGAACCCGGCCCCGGTAATCTTAACTCCGAGGTCGAAGTCAATCAGGTTGTACTTCTTGGCGAGGTCCCAGTGGGGCAGGGCGTCCTCGGGAAGGTCGGGCATCGGGCCGCCGGTCTTCTCGACCACGTTGTCGGCCGCGGAGGTCCCTTTGGGAACCATGGGGCAGGGGAGGTTCGGGATAGTCACCAGCAGTTCGTGCTGCTCCTGCTCGGTCTCGGCCAGCTTGTTGGCGATTTCGCGCTGCGCCTCCTTGAGGGCGGCTACCTCCTTCTTGGCTTCCTCGGCCTCTTCGCGCTTCCCCTGCTTCATTAGCGCGCCGATCGACGCGGCGATGCGGTTAAGCTCGGCGGCCTTGTTATCGTTGTCGAGCTGCAGCTGTCGGCGCTGTTCGTCGAGGGCAAGCACCCGGTTGATAGGCTCCTTGCCGTCGAAACCCTTGATCGCGAGGCGCTCGACCACCTCCGCGGGGTTGGATTTTATTTGCTGTAAAGTTAACATAATCGTTCTTTCATTATAGTGAATAGTGAAGGGTGAATGGTGAAGGAAAAACCAACATTTCTCTTAACTTTTCACTTTTTCGCCTTTCACTCTTGCGTCAGCAACGCTTTCACGGTGGCGGAGATGGCGCGGCCGTCGGCGGCGCCGGCAAGGGCCTTGGTAGCGACTCCCATAACCTTTCCCATATCGCGGGGCGAGGTAGCGCCTACCTGCGCGATAATCTCCCGCAGACGGCCCTCAAGCTCCTCCTGCGAAAGCTGGCGGGGCATATATTCCTCGATGACTGCCGCCTGGGCCAGTTCGGCCTCGGCGAGTTCAGGGCGGTTCTGCTCGGTATAAATCTGGGCGCTCTCGCGGCGCTGCTTGATCATCTTGGCGAGAATCTGGGTAGCCCGTTCGTCGGAAAGGGTACCGTCGGAGCCCTTGGCTGTCTTGGCCTCGAGAAACTCCTTCTTTATGCCGCGGAGGGCCTCCAGACGAACCGCGTCGCGGGCGAGCATCGCCTTCTTGATATCATCTGAGATTTGATCGAAAAGTGCCATATGTATTTTTAAATAATTGTTTCAACAACAGATTTCCCTTCACCTTTCACTATTCACCCTTAACCTCTTGTGACGCAGTTGAGGAAGGGGACGGGCACCGGCGTGGAGAAATCCATCAGCTTGCGGGTAGTCGGATGCACGAACCGGAGCGTCCGGGCGTGGAGCGCCAGGCGGTGGATAGGGGAGGACTTGGCCCCGTACTTGCGGTCACCCGCGATCGGGTGCCCCAGGTCCTTCATATGCACTCGGATCTGGTTCTTGCGGCCGGTCTCCAGCTCAACCTCCACGAGAGTGTAGCCGTTGGCCTGGCGCACGGCCTTGTAGCGGGTGTAGGCCAACTGTCCCTCCTCCGGGTTGTCGGTGGAGTAGACGATATGCTGCGAGTTCTCGGCCAGGTAGCTCTTGACCTCACCCTCGGCGGGTTCCAGCTTCCCCTCCACGACGCAGACATACTGGCGCTTGAGCACCATGTTGTTCCAGTTGTGCTGCATCGCGTTCTTGGCCTTCTCGTTCTTCGCGAAGAGCATCAGGCCGGAGGTATGCTGGTCGAGGCGGTGGACGATGAACAGCTTGTTGCGCGGGTCCTTGGTCTTGAGGTACTGGCGGAGGATGGAGTATGCAGTTCCCTCCTTGATTTTGTCGTTACCCATCGAGAGGAGGCCGTAACCCTTGTTGACTACGATTATGTCGTCGTCCTCGTAGACGAGCTTCAGACGGCGGTCGTAGAACGTCACGAACGGGCGGGTGAGGTTCACCTTCACCTCCGTTCCGGCCTCGACCGGGAGGTCGAACTGGCGCTGCACCTCCCCGCCGACCATCACCTGGCCGTATTTCAGCAGCTCCTTGACGTTGGTGCGCTTTCGGTCGGGCATCGCCTGGAAGAGGTATTCCAGCAGGGGGGTGTCCTCTGCCGGGGAGAATGTCAGAATCACGTCGGGGCGGAAAGGTCTCTTTTCGGCTCCCGGTTTCGCGGTATATCTTTTCATGACTTGCGGCGGCGGGTGGTTGTTGTCCGTTTCGGTTTGGCGTCCTGTTCCTCGATAATCTTGCGGCATTCATCGAGGGTCAGTTCCGCGGGATTCTCTATGGTCTTGGGAATCTTGTAGTTCGACTTCCCTTTGGCGATATACACGCCGTAGCGGCCGTTGAGAATCTGGATCTCGGGGTCCTCGTCGAAGGTCTTGACCAGGCGGTTTGCCTCGGCCTTGCGCTTCTCCTCAATCAGCGCCTCGGCCTCCTCGAGCGTGATATGGGCCGGCGACATCTCCTTGGGAATCGAGACGAACTTCCCGTCGTGCTTGACGTAGGGGCCGAAGCGACCGATCGCGACAGTAACCTCCTTCCCCTCGAACTCGCCGATATGGCGGGGGAAGGCGAAGAGCTTCAGAGCCTCTTCAAGGGTTATTGTGTTGACGCTCTGCCCTTTGAGCAGCGAAGCGAACTCGGGTTTCTCGTCCCCCTCGCTGTCGCCGAGCTGCACCATCGGGCCGAAGCGGCCGATTTTCACCGTCACGGGCTTGCCGGTCGCGGGGTCGGTGCCGAGCGAGCGCTCCCCGACCTTGTGCTCCAGGCGGGTGTTGAGGGCGCTTTCTACTCCGGGGTGGAACCCCTCGTAGAAGCTCTCGATTTCCTGGTGCCAGGGGAGGTTTCCTTCGGCGATTTTGTCGAACTTCTCCTCAATCTGGGCGGTGAAATTATAGTCGAGGATGTTCGGGAAGTATTCTGTCAGGTAGTCGTTTACGATTTCCCCTATGTCGGTCGGGATAAGTTTCCCCTTCTCGGAGCCGACGGTCTCGGTCTTGACGCGGGTGTCGATTCCGCCATCCTCGCGGAGCGAGAGCACGCGGAACTCGCGGGGCACTCCCTCTTTCTCCCCCTTCTCAACATATTCGCGCTGCTGGATGGTGGAGATTGTCGGGGCGTAAGTCGACGGGCGGCCGATGCCTAGCTCCTCGAGCTTCTTCACCAGCGCCGCCTCCGTGTAGCGGGGCGGGGTCTGCGTGAAGCGCTGCATGGCTGTAAGGGACGCGAGGCGGAGCTTCTCCCCCTCGGCCATCGCAGGCAGAATCCCTTCGAGCTGCTCGGCGCCCTCCTCCTTGTCGCTCCCCTCCATGTAGACCTTCAGGAAGCCGTCGAACTTGATTACCTCGCCCGAGGCCGCGAAATGCTCCGGGCGCGAGGCGGGGAGAATGTCGACGGTCGTCTTCTCGATTTCCGCGTCGGCCATCTGCGAGGCGATCGCGCGCTTCCAGATTAGGCCGTAGAGGCGTTTCTCCTGCGGGGTGCCGTCGATGGTGTGGTTGGAGGCATATGTCGGGCGTATCGCCTCGTGGGCCTCCTGGGCCCCCTTCGAGGAGGTATGGTAGTGGCGTTCCTTGAAATATTCGGTGCCGAGGGTCGCGGTAATCTCCTTGCGCATCGCGGCTACGGCGAGCGACGAGAGGTTAAGCGAGTCGGTTCGCATGTAGGTGATATGTCCTGCCTCGTACAGGCGCTGGGCGATCATCATCGTCTGCGAGACGGTGAAACCGAGTTTGCGGGCAGCCTCCTGCTGGAGGGTGGAGGTGGTGAAGGGTGGGGCGGGGGCCTTCTTCACCGGGCGCACGTTGACGCTCCCGACGGTGAAGTCCGTTCCGCCGCACGCCCGCAGGAACTCCGCGGCCTCCGTCTCGGTAGCGAAGCGGTGGTTAAGCTCGGCGCGTACCGGCGCGCCCTCAGCGGTCTGGAACTCGGCCACGACGCGGTAGCTCTCCTCCTGCTTGAAGTTCTTGATTTCGTTCTCGCGCTCCACAATCAGGCGCACGGCGACCGACTGCACGCGGCCGGCAGACAGCGACGGCCTGATTTTGCGCCACAGCACCGGGCTGAGCTCGAACCCCACGATGCGGTCCAGCAGGCGGCGCGCCTGCTGCGCGTCAACGAGGTTGATATCTATGTCGCGCGGATGCTCGATCGCGGCCAGAATCGCCTCCTTGGTGATTTCGTGGAACACGATCCGGCGCGTGTTTTCCGGTTTCAGGCCGAGCACCTCGTAGAGATGCCAGGCGATCGCCTCTCCCTCGCGGTCTTCATCGGACGCGAGCCACACCGTCTGCGCCTGTTTCGCGTTAGCCTTCAGTTCAGCCACGAGGGCCTTCTTGTCGTCGGGAATCTCGTAGACCGGTTCGAAACCCTTGTCGGCCCCCACCGTGAAATTTTTCTTCTGCAGGTCGCGGATGTGGCCGTAGCTCGACATCACTTTAAAGTCGGGACCCAGGAACTTCCCTATGGTTTTCGCCTTGGCGGGCGATTCGACAATCACGAGATTCTTCAACATAATTCGTTGGCTATTAATAACATTGCTCAATGCCGGAGTAGAATAGCCCCGGCATTTCCTATTATAAGGTGTAGAGGAGGTTTTTCAATTCGGGGGCAAAATTACAAAAACGCCGCAAATAATCCCCTTTCAGAGTATTATTTTTTCTTCGCGCCGCTCGCTAAAGCTCGCTCCACCCGACAGGCTGCGCGGAACCGCCAGTATCTCCGTTCAGTGAAGCGAGCGTAAGCGAGCGGCCTCCCCGCTCCCTTTCACCCTTCACCTTTCACCCTTAATCACTTGTAATGATGGCGGTAGCCGGAGATCTTGCGCCAGGCGCCGCGGGTGAAGTCGGGGACAGCCACAGGAGCAGAGCCGTTCTCCAGCGACAGAGCCGTCAGCGGAACCAGCGAGCACCATTCCGCCAGGTCGTAGACATCCATGTCGAGCGGAAGCCCGTTGCGCAGACAGTAGACCAGGCGGTAGTCCATGATGTAGTCCATGCCCCCGTGGCCTCCGACCTGCTTCGCGACCTCGCCGACCTCGCGGACAATCGGGTGGGTGTAGCGCTCGACGAGGGCTTTCTGCTGCTCCGCGGAAAGGAAACCGTGGGCGTTAAGGTCCTCGTGGTCAGGAACCGCGCCCTCCGGCAACTGCTCCGGCTCGAACGAATACCCCTCGACGGGATATTTGTTGGCGAACCCCTTCGTCCCCGTCAGTTGGTACATACGGTTGTAGGGGCGGGGCGTAACGACGTCGTGCTGTATGTGGATAGTCTTGCCGTTGGCCGTGCGGATCATCGTCATAGTGTGGTCGCCGTTGAGGAACCTCTCCGGCTTCTCCCCCTTCAGGCGCTCCCAGTCGGCCGGCCCGACAACCGGCTTGGTATCCATCGCGACAAGGGTCGTCATCCTGTCGCCGCGGTGTATGTCGAGGAGCTGGCAGGCCGGGCCCATCCCGTGCGTGGGATAGACATCCCCGCGGTGTTCCCGGTTATAATCGAGGCGCCAGTTGTTCCAGTAGCGGCCCCAGAAGTCGCGCAGGTTGTGGATGTAGGCCCCCTCTGTGTGCAGCACCTCTCCGAACAGCCCTTCCTGGGCCATGTGGAGGGTGTTCATCTCGAAAAAGTCGTAGACGCAGTTCTCGAGCATCATACAGTGGCGGCGCGTCCGCTCCGAAGTGTCGATCAGCGCCCAAATCTCGTCGAGGGTCATCGCCCCCGGCACCTCCACCGCGACGTGCTTTCCCCGTTCCATCGAATACAGGGCCATAGGCGCGTGGGTTTTCCAGTCGGTCGCGATATAAACCAGGTCGATGTCGGGGCGTTCCGCCAGTGCGCGCCACGCGGTGTCGCTCCCCCAGTAACCCGCCGCGGCTGGAGCACCGGCCTTCGACAGAATCTCCTGCGAGCGCGCTACCGAGGCGGAGTCTATGTCGCAGAGCGCCACAACCTTCGCCCCCGGAATCCGCGTAAAGCGCGCGACGGCGCTCGGACCGCGCATCCCAAGCCCGATGAACCCCACGCGCACCGTGTCAATCGGCGCGGCCGCGAAGGCTACCATGTCGGTCTGCCCGGCTGGGCGGGGAGGTTCGGGAATGGGCATGGGCAACTGGCCTTGCGCCGAGGCGGCTACCGACAGCGCGGCGGCGAGAATTAGTGATAATGCTTGGATTTTCATGTTATGATTCTTATGGTTATGAAAAAACTATGCGCGAAAATAGCGATTTTACGCCGGAAAATCCCTATCTTCGCGATGAATACAAACCTGCCAAATACAAGTTTCACCCTTATATCCATGAATATCAAGTATTTTATAGCCGGTGCCATGCTCGCCGCGCTATCCCCCGCAGTTTATGCAGCCCTCCCGAACACATCATTATCCGTAATCCCCCTCCCCCGCGAAGTCTCGGAGCAGAAAGCCGCCGAAGGCTTCACGCTCGCACCCGACACCCCCGTGCTCGGCGTCCCCGGACTTGAAAACGAGGCCGGACTCCTCCGCGAATACCTCTCGCAGCTCCCCGCCGCGAAACCCTCCGGAAAAATCACCCTCCGCGCCGACCTCCCCTCCGACAACCCGGAGGCATACACCCTGCGGGTGACCCCCGACGGGATAACCGTCAACGGCGCCTCACCCGCCGGTCTGTTCTACGGCATCCAGACAATCCGCAAGGCCGCCCTCGGCGCCCCCGAAGATGAACCGGCGGTCATCCCCTCCGGAACAGTCAGCGACGCCCCGAGGTTCGCCTACCGAGGCGCGATGCTCGACGTCTCTCGCCACTTCTTCAACTCCGACGAGGTGAAGCGCTTCATCGACATGATGGCCCTCCACAACCTCAACGCCTTCCACTGGCATCTGACCGACAACCAGGGCTGGCGTATCGAAATCAAGAAATACCCCCTCCTTACCGAAATCGGCTCACACCGCGACAGCACCATAATCGGCCATACCGACAAGTATGACAACATCCCCGTCAGCGGATTCTTCACCCGGGAACAGGCCCGCGAAATCGTCGACTACGCCGCAAAGCGCCACATCGACGTGATTCCCGAAATCGACCTCCCGGGCCATATGACAGCCGCGCTCGCCGCATACCCGCAGTTCGGCTGCACCGGCGGCCCGTACGAGGTTTGGGGCCACTGGGGCCTCTCCGACGAGATTCTCTGCGCCGGAAACGACTCGACACTGATGTTCATCGACGACGTGCTTAACGAGATTATGGACATTTTCCCATCGGAATACATCCATATCGGCGGCGACGAGGCTCCCAAAACAGCCTGGGAGAAATGCCCCAAATGCCAGCAACGCATTAAGCAGGAGGGCATAACCCCGACCGACAAATTCACCGCCGAGCAGCGCCTGCAGGGATTCATCACCTCCCGCGCCGCCGCCACCATCGGCGCCCGCGGCCGCAAGATGATCGGATGGGACGAGATTCTCGAAGGGGAGATTCCCCTCAGCTCCGTGATCATGTCGTGGCGCGGAATCGACGGCGCGACACAGGGGGTTAAGAAGGGGCATCCCGTGATTCTATCCCCCAACACCTACTTCTACTTCGACTATTACCAAAGCCGCGACCTCGACCGCGAGCCCGAGGCAATCGGAGGCTATAACTCCGTCGACCGCGCCTATACCTTCGACCCGACCGAGGGGATGACCCCCGAAGAGGCCGCCCGCGTCCTCGGCCCCCAGGCAAACCTCTGGACGGAATACATCAAGGACTTCGACTATGTGGAGTACATGGAGCTCCCCCGCATGTCGGCCCTCGCCGAAGTAGCCTGGACCCCCCTCGACCGCAAGGACTATGCCGGATTCCTGAACCGCATGCCCTATATGTGGCGCGCATACGACCGGTTCGGCTACAACTACGCCCGCCATCTGGCCGACGTGACCGCGACTTTCAAGCCCGACATCGACGCCCGCCAGCTCCGCGTTTCCCTCGCCTCCATCGGCGGAGCCGAAATCCGATACACCCTCGACGGCTCCGACCCGTTCGATGAAAAGGGGAACCCGGCCCCGGCTTCGCGGCTCTACTCCGGCCCGTTCGCCATCGCCTCGTCATGCACCCTGAAGACCGCCGCCAAGACCCTCGGAAAGGTAGGCCGGATTAATACCGACGAGGTATTCGTCAATCCGGCTACGTTCGCGAAGGTGGAAATCGACGCGCCCTTCGCCCGCAACTATTCCTACGACGGCCCGCAGACCCTTACCGACGGCCTCTCAGGCAATCCAAACTTCCGCACAGGCCGCTGGGTCGGTTTCAACAACCAGGACCCGGTAATAACCCTCTCCCTCCCGGAAACCGCCACCGTAAGCTCCCTGACCTTCAACAACTCGATCAATATGGGCGAGTGGGTGGCCGACGCGACCGGCTACAGGGTCGAGGGAGCTCTCGGCGCTGACGGCGCCTGGTTCCCGCTCGCCGAAGGGATTATACCCGATCGCCTCGAAAGCGACAAGAAAACCGATGTTTCGACCCACGAAATCCGCTTCAACGCCCCCGTAGAGGTCGACCGCGTGCGCCTTACCGTCAAGTCGACCCGCTCCCTCCCCGCCTGGCACCGCGGCGCGGGAAAACCGGCCCACATGTTCCTTGACGAAATAACCCTCAGATAAAATCCATAGCCCCATTCTTATAAGCAAATTCATCTGTTTATGAACAAGAAATTATATATCGCCGCCCTCGCGCTCGCCGCCTCCGTCGGCGCATCCGCCGCCGACAATCAGACATTCGTCAAGGAAGTAACTTTCCCCGAAGGAGCGACTGTCGAGCAGAAAGCCGAAATGGCCGGAGGAGTCGTCCCGACCGATGCCCAGCTCGCCTGGCAGAAACTCGGCCTCACAGCCTTCCTCCACTTCGGAATGAACACCTTTACCGACCGCGAATGGGGCGATGGGAAGGAAGACCCGACTCTCTTCAATCCCTCCCGGCTCGACGCCCGCCAGTGGGTCCGCTCGCTCCGCGACGCGGGGGTAAAGCTCGTGATTCTCACCGCTAAGCACCACGACGGCTTCTGCCTGTGGCCGACTGCGACAACCCCCCACTCCGTAAAGTCATCCCCCTGGAACGACGGAAAGGGTGACGTCATGAGGAAACTCCGCGAGGCGTGCGACGAATACGGCATGAAGCTCGGCGTCTACCTCTCCCCCTGGGACCGCAACGCCCCCTGCTACGGCGACTCCCCGGCATACAACGACATGTTCGTCGCCCAGCTCACCGAGTTGCTTACAAACTACGGCAAAATCGACGAGGTGTGGTTTGACGGAGCCTGCGGCGAAGGACCCAACGGCAAGAAGCAGGAATACGACCTCGACCGCTTCCGCGAGGTAATCGCCCGTCTGCAGCCCGAAGCCGTCACCGCCATCATGGGGGACGACGTCCGCTGGGTAGGCAATGAAAAGGGACTCGGGCGCGAAACCGAATGGAGCTGCACCGTTATGCTCCCCGACAGCTACAAGGACAGCCAGAACGCCCGCCTGCAGCTCCGACCTAAAGCTCCCGACCTCGGAAGCCGCGCGATGCTCGAAAAAGCCGGCAAGGTGGTTTGGTGGCCCTCCGAGGTAGATGTCTCGATCCGTCCGGGATGGTTCTACCACGATACCGAGAAGCCAAAGAGCCTACGCAAGCTCGCCGAAATCTATATGCAGTCCGTCGGACGCAACTCCGTCCTCCTCCTCAACATACCTCCCGACCGGCGCGGACTAATCGCCGCCGCAGACTCCACCCGCCTCGCGGAGTTCGGCAGATGGCTCGGCGAAAACTTCCCCGAACAGGTCGGGGGACAGCCAATCAGCCTTCCTTACCCCAAGACCGTCAACTGCGCCGTTATCGAGGAGGACATATCCAACGGACAGCGCGTCGAGGAGTTCGCCGTCGAGGGCCTTGTCAACGGACAATGGAAACCCCTCGCCTCCGGCACCACCGTCGGAGCGAAGCGCATACTGATGTTCGACCCCGTGGAGGTCGACTCCCTGCGTCTCGACGTACGGCAGAGCCGCCGGATTCCTGAAATCGCCGGATTCCGCGGGCTGATGGTCAACCTACCCCCCGAAGAGAACGCCGAAACCCGGCTCGCCCTCCCCAAAGGGGTAACTTCAACTGTATCAGGAACCACCTGTACCCTCAGCTTCCCCAGCCCCGCGACCCTGGCCGGATTCACATACGCACCCCCCGCCGACGCTCCCGCCGTCTTCAACTACGTCGCGGAAGTCTCTACCGACAACGGACAGACCTGGCACCCCGTCGACGGCCTCTCCGGCGAGTTCTCCAACATCCAGAACAACCCCATCCCCCAGACCGTCACATTCCCCTCTCCCGTCCCCGCCGCGACCACTCTGCGCCTCCGCGCCATCGCCCTCACCACCGGCCCCGCCTCCACCTTCCCCGGCTCCCTCTTCCCGGTGCTGAAATAATGTTTAAGGGGTTAGATTCGGCTTCCCCCTCGCCGCCGCGGCGGCTCGCACCGGGACCAGAACCGCCTTTAATTGTTTGGGACGGGAGCGCCTTTACTGGTTTTAGCCCGGCGCGCCAGACCATTCTGACCGAATGGGTTCTGGTCCCGGTGTGAGGGGCCGCGGCCCCGAAGCGGCTACTTCCTCCCCAGCAGCGCCTTGACGCGGTTCATCAGGGAGTAGGGGAGGAGGCGCATCAGGCGGTGCCCCGCAGTTGAATATAGGCGCGAGAACTGGTAGGCCGCGCTCCGAGGCAGCGAATGGAAATGCTCGACGGTCGCCATCAGCATCCGCGAGGCGCGGAGCGCCGATTCCGCCGGGTCGTGGAGGCTTGCGGGAAGCTCCCCGGTCTTGCGTATGACAGCCACAATCCGCCCCTCCGGCGTCACGGACGGCTCGACCGACGCGCAGCCGCCAAGCACCGATGCGACGTCGATCTCCGCGTCGCGGTTCCACAACAAGAGCCTCCCGTCGCGGAGGTCGATGTTCCACTGGTGGAAGCCGCGGTACCCTTCGCGTTCGGCCTCGTCGCGGAAATGATTGAGGTAAAGCACGCCCCCGACCCTCAGGCACGAAAGCGCCTCGATTATTCCCCGCATCGGGTCGGCGCAGTGGTCCAGCGCGTTGCGGACGTGGATCAGGTCAACGCTCCCCGGAAGATAACAGGCCGACAGGTTCTCGATCATCCCGAAACGTATCGCCGGGCGGTCAATCCCGTAGCGCTCGAGAATACGGTTGTAGAACGGAGCCAGGGGGTCGACGTATTCGACCCCGACGTCGTCGCGCCCCGGAAACAGATTCCCCATAGCGTAGCTCAGGGCGCACCCCAGGTCGACGACAACCGGCGCGGGGTGGGGGAGGGAGCCCACATATCCCGCGGCATTGAAATTGTCAAGGACGCACTCCTTGCCGTAGAGCGACCATCCGAACAGGTCGCGGCGCCTGCGCCTCGAACCGTAATAGCTGCGCCAGAACGCGACCTCGTAGGGGATGCCGCGGAGCCAGCGCCCCGCGTAGCGCCTGTCGCGCTCTTCCTTGTTTTCCTGTATTCTTCCCATATCGGGCAAATTTACGAAAATTTCATAACAGGCGCGGGGATTCTACCGGGAATTTTGTTACTTTCGCGGTAGAAGTCAAACCGCATCTGCTATCATGGACCAGCGAAACAACGCCGCCGACCGGCGAGTCATGGAACTCCTCTCACAGAGCTTCCCGACCGTCAGCGCAGCCTCTACCGAAATCATCAACCTCGAAGCGATTCTCAACCTCCCAAAAGGCACCGAGCATTTCGTCGCCGACCTCCACGGAGAATACCAGGCCTTCCGGCATATCCTCCGCAACGCCTCCGGCAACATCCGCCGAAAGGTGAGGGAGATTTTCGCCGACGAGCTCTCCGACGACCAGATGCGCGAGCTCTGCTCCCTGATTTACTACCCGGAGCGGAAGCTCGAGTTCATCAAGGAACAGGAGCCCGACCTTACGGATTTCTATGTCGCCACGCTCCACCGCCTCGTGCGCGTCTGCCGCTCGGTTTCGTCGAAATACACCCGCTCGAAGGTCCGCAAGGCCCTCCCCCGCGAGTTCGCCTACATCATCGAGGAGCTTCTCCACGAAGAGCACTCCGACGACGACAAGCAGGCCTACTTCTCCCGCATCATCGAGACCATCATCTCGACCGGGCAGGCCGACGAGTTCATCGCCGCCATCTCAAACGTCATCCAGCGCCTCAGCATCGACCAGCTCCACATCCTCGGCGACATCTTCGACCGAGGCCCGGAAGCCCACCGCATCCTCGACCTCCTCTGCGACTACGACCGCTTCGACATGCAGTGGGGCAACCACGACGCCCTCTGGATCGGAGCCGCCGCCGGAAACGACTGCTGCATCGCCAACGTCCTCCGTCTCTCCCTCCGCTACGGCAACATGGCGACCCTCGAGGACGGCTACGGCATAAACCTCGTACCCCTCGCGACCCTCGCGATGGAAGCCTACGGCGACGACCCCTGCGAGCGCTTCCGCGTGCTCCTCGCCGACGGCGAAAAGGGAGCCGACGAAAAGACCCGCATGCTCCTGGCGCGAATGCACAAGGCGATCGCCATCATCCAGTTCAAGCTCGAGGGCGCGATGATACGCAAGCGCCCCGAATGGCGGATGGAAGACCGCCTGCTCCTCAACGCGATAGACACCGCGAAAGGAACAATCGCCATCGCCGGGAAGGAATACCCCCTGCTCGACACCAACTTCCCGACCATAGACACCGCCGACCCCTACCGCCTCTCCCCCGAGGAGAAGAACCTCGTAGACCGCCTGCGCCACTCCTTCCTCGTCAGCGACAAGCTCCGCCGCCACGTAGCCTGCATGTTCTCCCACGGATGCATGTACACCATCGTCAACTCCAACCTCCTCTTCCACGCCTCCGTCCCCCTAAACCCCGACGGCTCCCTCAAAGAGGTAGACCTCGGGGGCCGGCGCTACGCCGGGCGCGAGCTGCTCCACCGCATCGGGATGACGATGCGCTCCGCCTTCAACGACGACACCCCCGCCGACGAGCGAGACTTCGCGACCGACTACTTCTGGTACCTCTGGTGCGGACCCGACTCCCCCCTCTTCGACAAATCGCGGATGGCGACCTTCGAGCGATACTTCATCGCCGACAAGGAGACCCACGTCGAGGAAAAAGGAGCCTACTACACCCTCCGAAACGACGAGGCCGTCTGCGACCGCATCCTCGACGCCTTCGGAGTTACCGGCGAGCACCGCCACATCATCAACGGCCACGTCCCCGTACGCGTCGGAAACGGCGAGAACCCCGTCCGCGCCAACGGCAAGCTCCTCGTCATCGACGGCGGGTTCGCGAAAGCATACCACCGCACCACCGGAATCGCCGGATTCACCCTCGTCTACCACAGCCGAGGCCTCCAGCTCGTCGAGCACGAGCCCTTCACCTCCGCCGAGGAAGCCATCCGCCTCGGAACCGACATCGTCGGCACAACCCAGATTGTCGAGCTCTCCAACCACCGCCAGCGCGTCCGCGACACCGACAAAGGCGCCGAGCTCCAGGCCCAGATCGACGAGCTGGCCCAGCTCCTCTACGCCTACCGCCACGGCCTCCTCAAAGAACGCCGCTAACCCCTCTTTCACAAACCCATAACCTTATAATTCCTCAAAAAAATGAAATCAATAACAAAATATTCCTTATCATCCTTCATCCGTATTTCGGCAATCATGCTTACAGCTCTCCTCATCGTCTCCTGCGGCGGAGAAGACGAGCCATCTCAGCCATCCGACGGCTCAGCTTCCGGCAAAACCGACTACGGGGTAAAACACAAACTCCAGCAAATCGACTACAAAGACGGTTACAACGGTGCTCTTGAGACCCCGTTCTCAAACCTGACTTATGACAAAGAGAATCGGTTAACGAGCTTCAATACCAGATTTAGCCGATTCTACCGCTACGAATACAACCGGGACAATATCGAAATAATAATCGGGTCAACCCAATCAGATCAAAAAGGACTCGAACGCAGTTACCCCCTCAAAAATGGCAGGATTGCCGGCTTATGCAGATATGATTCCAAGAATCGTCTTATCGCTATTGAAAGGGCGCCCATGAGTTCCGGAAGCGCGACTTACAATATTGAATGGACTGACGGAAACATAACCGCAGTCACATGCACATCAGGTGCTACCGGAAAGATTACTCAGTCGTATAAGATTCATTATTCCGATATTCCGTGTGAATCATTGATGATGTGCATGGGCTATTTAGCTGATACACGCTATATCCTCATGAGTCCATACTCAATCCTATACCATATCGATCCCGTGCTCGTTGAAGAAGGGTATTATGGCAACAGTATGGTCAAGAACTTGTGGAGTAAAATTGAATACACCTCGAATTCCGGCACAGTAACATTTAGCTTCAATTGGGAAAATCTGAACGATGGACTCCCCGGAGCCGCCACAAAAAAATGGAATTCCTCCGGGCACGAACTCTATTACTTCACTTGGGCTGACTGACCTTTCAGGCCTCGCAATCCGAGTTAGAGGACATCGGAGATGTCCTCAACGCCACGGCCTCCTCAAAGAACGCCGCTAACCCCCATATTCAAGCGGCGGAGCCGCGGGGTAATTATAACACCGTATCGAGCGGCGGAGCCGCGAAGGTGCGGTGTGAGGCCGGTGGTATGGGCGCGGGCCTCGAAGAGGTCCTGTAATCCCGGTGTAATCCCGGCGTCATACGCTCCCTGGCGCCAAATTTGCGATTTCCGGGGATTTCGTTGGGGAGTTTGGCGCGGATTTATTACTTTTGCATTTCACAAGGAAAAGCATTTACCCCAACGAAGGATAAAGTTTTAGAAATGGCAAAAGTGATCATAATTGGCGCCGGTGGCGTCGGTACAGTATGCGCCCACAAGTGCGCCCAGAACGCCGATGTGTTTTCTGAAATCGTAATCGCGTCGCGCACCCGCTCCAAATGCGAGGCCGTGAAGGACGCGATTGTAAAGGCTGCCGAAAAAGAAGGGCGCGCGCTCCCCGCGATCGAAACCGCGCAGGTCGACGCCGACTCCGTAGAGCAGCTCTGCGACCTCTTCCGCGCCCACAAGCCGCAGCTCGTGATCAACCTGGCCCTCCCGTACCAGGACCTGACAATCATGGACGCGTGTCTCGAATGCGGCGTCAACTACCTCGACACCGCCAACTACGAGCCCCGCGACGAGGCCCATTTTGAATACTCCTGGCAGTGGGCCTACCGCGACCGCTTCGAGAAAGCCGGCCTGACCGCCATCCTCGGCTGCGGTTTCGACCCGGGAGTCTCCGGCGTCTTCACCGCCTACGCCGCCAAACACTATTTCTCCGACATGGAGACCCTCGACATCGTCGACTGCAACGGCGGCAACCACGGAAAGGCTTTCGCCACAAACTTCAATCCCGAAATCAACATCCGCGAGATTACCCAGAAAGGACGCTACTACCAGGAAGGGGAATGGATCACTACCGGCCCCCTGGAAATCCACAAGGAGCTGACATACCCCGCCATCGGGCCCCGCGACAGCTACCTGATGTACCACGAGGAGCTGGAGTCGCTCGTGCTCAACTTCCCCTCCATCCGCCGCGCACGCTTCTGGATGACCTTCGGACAGGAATACCTCACCCACCTGCGCGTAATCCAGAACATCGGAATGGCCCGCATCGACGAGGTTGACTACAACGGCCAGAAAATCGTCCCCCTGCAATTCCTCAAAGCCGTCCTCCCCAACCCCCAGGACCTCGGCGAGAACTATACCGGCGAGACCTCCATCGGATGCCGCATCTCCGGCAAGGACAAGGACGGCAAGCCCCTGACATACTACATCTACAACAACTGCTCCCACCACGCCGCCTACGAGGAGACCGGGATGCAGGCCGTAAGCTACACCACCGGCGTCCCCGCAATGATCGGCGCCATGATGTTCCTTACAGGGAAATGGAACAAACCGGGCGTCCACAACGTTGAAGAGTTTGATCCCGATCCCTTCATGGAGCAGCTCCCGGCGCAAGGCCTCCCCTGGCACGAGGTCATAAACGGCGACCTGGAACTCTGAACATCTAAAACCTACCTGAATATGGACAAGTACAACCAGGCGATCGCCGACTGCGCGTTCATCGCCGACGACCAGAAAGTAAAAGAGGCTGTCGACAAGATCCTTGCCGAAAACCTCCAACAGAATATGAACGAGGAAGTCTACAAGTTCCTCTTCAACTGCATCGACCTGACGACCCTCCGCTCGACCGACTCCCCCGCCTCCGTCGCCGACTTCACCGAGCGCGTCAACGCCTTCGACGCCGAGCACCCCGAGATGAAGAACGTAGCCGCCATCTGCGTCTACCCCAACTTCGCCCCCGTGGTCCGCGCCGTCCTCGAAGTCTCGAGTGTCGACATCGCCTGCGTCAGCGGCGGATTCCCCTCCTCCCAGACATTCCCCGAGGTAAAGGTAGCCGAGACAGCCCTCGCCGTTGACGGCGGAGCCGACGAAATCGACATCGTGCTCAACCTCGGCGACTTCCTCGACGGCGACTACGAGAGCGTGGCCGACGAAATCGCCGAAATCAAGGACGCCTGCCGCGAGGCCCGTCTGAAAGTAATCCTCGAAGCCGGTGCCCTCAAGACCGCCGAGAAAATCAAGGCAGCTTCCGTAATCTCGATGTACGCCGGAGCCGACTTCATCAAGACCTCCACCGGCAAGGAATACCCCGGGGCCGACCTCAACGCCGCCTACGTGATGTGCTCCTGCATCAAGGACTACTATGAGAAGACCGGCCGCATGGTAGGATTCAAGCCCGCCGGAGGAGTGCGCACCCCCGAAGACGCAGTCTCCTACTACTGCGTCGTAAAGAGCGTCCTCGGCGAGAAATGGCTCACCAACGAATACTTCCGCCTCGGAGCCTCCGGCCTGGCTAACAACCTCCTGACAGCCATCTGGGGCACCGAGACCAAGTTCTTCTAAGCAACTATGGATTTCTGGATTATAATTGACCAGCGCCACGCCGGGCCATTCTCGCTCGAGCAACTCCGCGAGCAGGAAATCACCCCCGACCGGCTGGTATGGCACGACGGACTGACCGACTGGACCCCGGCCCGCGACATCCCGGCCCTTGCCGAACTCTTCGCCCCCGAACCGGTGGCGACAGCCGACCCCTGTCCCCCCGCGCCCGACGAGCAGTTCCACTACGGCGGAAACTACGGCCCCCAGCAGCCCCCGCAGCCCCCTTACGAGGCACCGGGCCAGCCCTACGGACAGCAGCCTCCCTACGGCCAACAGCAACCTCCCTACAACCAGCCGTACGGCCCGCAGCAGCCACAGTACGCCCCCGGGCAGCAGCCCTACAACGGCGGCGTGCCCCCCTGCCCCCCGACCTACCTCGTGTGGGCCATCATCGCGACCGTCTGCTGCTGCACACCCCTGGGAATCGTCGCCATCATCTACGCCGCCAACATCAAGAACGCCTACTACCGCGGCGACTACATGATGGCCCAGCGCAACTCATCCCGCGCCCAGGCGTGGATTATCGCCGCGATAGTCCTCGGAATCCTCGCAATCCCCTTCCAGCTCATCTATTTCGGAATAATCGACATGGCAAACTGGTGAGAAACCCCGCCACAAACCGATACGCCAAGGCCGCGGCAATCCTCCTGGGAGCCGCGGCCTTGATTGCCCTCTGGTACGGCCTCCACGCCGCGACAGGGTTCATGCCCCGCTGCCTCTTCCGCGAGCTGACAGGCTGGAAATGCCCCGGCTGCGGCAGCCAGACAGCCCTCATGGCGCTCCTCGACGGCAACCCCGCCGAAGCCTTCCGCGCCAACCCCGCCATCCCCTTCTACCTCCTCTACCTCGCCGCCATACTCCAGCCCCTCAGTCCCCGCCTCCGCGACCTTCTGACCTCCCCCGCCGCCCTCTACCTCCTGGCCGCCTCCATCCTCCTCTGGACCCTCCTCCGCAACCTCTGGCCGATAGCTTAAAGGGGTTAAAGTTTAAGGTTTAGGCGCTCCGCGCCAGTTTAAGGTTTAGGCTCGGCTTACGCCTCGCTGTTTAGATAAATCTTCTTCTGCTCGCTCCCCTTTTCCGGCTATATGCGCGCCGCTCGCTAAAGCTCGCTCCACCCGACAGGCTGCGCCAGCCTTTCCGCTTCCCGCTTTCCCCCGCCGTAAGTGTTCCCGTTCTGTGGAGCGAGCGTAAGCGAGCGGCCTCCCCTCTTCGGTTCGCCCTCTTGGTGCGCGAGGCGTAAGCCGAGCGAAGGAAAACCCGTTCCTCCTGTTTCGCCCCGCCTTCCCTCTGCCGTAAGTATCTCCTAAACAGCCTGGCTCCCGCCGGGCCTAAACCCTCAACCTTAAACCTCAAAATAATTTTGCTCCGCAAAATTATTTTGGGTAACTTTGCGGGAGAAACGACAGAAGGGGTGCCGAGAGGCTGAGATCATACCCTATGAACTTGATGCGGGCAATTCCGCCGAAAGGATTTTGTCGCGGCAGGGCGACCGCCGGGGCCTCGGAAGGCCCGGCTTCCGGCAAAAAAGGCCGGACCCCGCCGGGATTCAGGAGACTTGGCGTTCATAGCTATCGGTTTCGGGCCTCGTGCCCCCGGAATAAAACCGCTGGCTATGAATATTCTTTTTAACAACGTTGAAATCGAGCTGCCGGGCGATGTCGCGACGGTGGCCGACCTGCTCGCGTCGAGGGGCGTTCCTGCGACGGGGGTCGCCGTGGCCGTCAACGACCGCGTGGTTCGCAAGGCCGCGTGGGGCGAGACGCGCCTCGCGGATGGTGACAAAGTAATGGTAATCACTGCCGTATGCGGGGGCTGACCGACAGCGGAGAGTTCCGCCTGGTGGCTGTAACCGACGGCGGCTTCCCCTCGGGGGAGGCCGCGGAAATAGAGCGGCTGCTGCGCAGGGGATGGTGGCGCGTCCATATCCGCAAGCCGGGGGAGCCTGCCGCGGCTGTCGCGGAACTTGTAGGGAAGATTCCCGCCGAACTGCGCCCCAGGCTGTCGCTCCACGACCATTTCGAGCTGGCCGGACAGCTCGGCGTCGGGGGCGTACACCTGAATTTCCGTAACCCGGAGCCTCCCGCCGGATGGCAGGGGATGGTTTCCTGGAGCTGCCATTCGCTCAACGAGGTGGAATACCACCGGGGAAAGGCCGACTATATGTTCCTCAGCCCGATTTTCGACTCCATATCGAAGCCCGGCTACCGCAGCCGTTTCACGCCCGAGGAGTTGGCGGCGTCGCGCCTGTTAGGACCCGACGTGTTCGCCCTGGGGGGTGTCACCCCCTCGAACCTCCCTCGTCTGCGCGGTCTCGGTTTCGGGGGTGGCGCGATGCTTTCCGCCGCCTGGGAGCCGCTCGCCGACCCTGAGAAATCGCGCCTGCAATTCATCACAGACCGCCCCGACGGGGTGGAGGAGGTACTCCGCGGAGGGTGCCGCTGGGTGCAGTTGCGCATGAAGGACGCAACCGACGAGGAGTTTGCCGCCGCGGGGCTCGCCGTAGGGCGCCTGTGCCGCAAATACCGCGCGACCTTCATCCTTGACGACCGCGTACACCTCGTAGCCACCCTCAACGCTGACGGGGTCCATATCGGGAAGAACGACATGCCTGTCGCCGAGGCGCGGCGCGTGCTCGGCCCGGTAAAGATTATCGGAGCCACGGCCAACACCCCCGCCGACGCCCTCGCCGCCGCAGAGGCCGGAGCCGACTACCTCGGGGTAGGCCCCTTCCGCTTCACGACCACAAAGAAAGCCCTGGCCCCGCTGCTCGGGGCCGCCGGAATACGGGAGGCTGTAAACGCGGCCCGGGAGGCCGCGCCTGGAATCCCGATTGTCGCCATCGGGGGAATCGAGCTCCCCGACCTGCCGGAAATCCGTGCGACGGGCGTAACGGGCACCGCCGTTAGCGGCCTGATTCGCAACTCTTCAGACAAAACATTGACAACCAAAGAGATACTTACCATATGGAAAAACTTGTAATCGGCGGCCGCGAGTTCGGCAGCCGTCTGTTCGTCGGAACAGGCAAATTCAGCTCCAACGCCGTCATGAGCGAGGCAATCAACGCTTCCGGCTCCGAGATGGTGACGGTGGCCCTCAAGCGCGTCGACGCCGAGAACAGCGCCGAGGACGACATGCTGCGCCACGTCCTGCGCCCAGGAGTGCAGCTCCTACCCAATACCTCCGGCGTGCGCGACGCCCGTGAGGCTGTCCTCGCCGCCCAGCTCGCCCGCGAGGCGTTCGAGACCGACTTCATCAAACTCGAAATCCACCCCGACCCGAAATACCTCCTTCCCGACCCCGTAGAGACACTGAAGGCCACCGAGGAGCTGGCGAAGCTCGGCTTCATCGTGCTCCCCTACATCCAGGCCGACCCGGTGCTCTGCAAGCGCCTCGAAGAGGCCGGAACCGCGGCAGTGATGCCCCTCGGAGCGCCCATCGGCACCAACAAGGGAATCGTGGTCCGCGACCTGCTGGAAATCATCATCGAGGAGAGCCGCGTGCCCGTCGTTGTCGACGCCGGACTCGGAGCGCCCTCCCATGCGACCCTGGCGATGGAGATGGGAGCCGACGCTGTGCTCGTCAACACCGCCATCGCCGTAGCCGGCGACCCGGTCGCCATGGCCCGCGCCTTCGCCAAGGGTGTAGAGGCCGGCCGCGAGGCTTACGAGGCAGGTCTCGGAAGCTCCTCCCGTATCGCCGTAGCCAGCAGCCCGTTAACCTCCTTCCTCGATTAATAGTGAATTAAGTGAAAAGTGAAGAGTGAAGACAATAGTTTTTATGAAGGAGTATTCCCTTCACCTCTCACTCTTCACTCTTCACCCTTCACCTTAAATTAAGTTATGTTTTCCGACGAGTTATTGAAATATGACTGGGACGCGGTAACCGCGCGGATTATGGCCAAGACAGAGGCCGACGTGCGCCGCGCCCTGCGCAAGCCCCACTGCGACTGGGACGACTTCCTGGCGTTAGTGTCCCCGGCTGCCGCGCCCTTCCTCGAAGAGATGGCCGCCCTGAGCCGCCATTATACCCAGGAGCGCTTCGGCAAGACGGTTTCGATGTACATCCCGATGTACATAACCAACTCCTGCACAAACTCCTGCGTCTACTGCGGCTTCAACCGCCACAACAAGTTCGACCGCGTTGTCCTGACCCCTGAACAAATCAAGGACGAGTGCGAGGCTATCAAGGAGTTAGGCCCCTTCGAGAACCTCCTGCTCGTTACGGGCGAGAACCCCCGCGTGGCCGGGGTCGACTACCTCGAGGAGGCGCTCCGCGTCTGCCGTCCCTACTTCGCCAACCTGACAATCGAGGTAATGCCCCTCAAAGCCGAAGAGTACGAGCGGCTTACCCACGCCGGCCTCAACGGCGTGGTATGCTTCCAGGAGACCTACCACCGCGAGAAATACAAGACCTACCATCCCGCCGGGATGAAGTCCAACTTCGAGTGGCGCGTCAACGGCTTCGACCGCATGGGACAGGCCGGGGTCCACAAAATCGGCATGGGGGTGCTGATCGGCCTCGAGGACTGGCGCACCGACGTAGCGATGATGGCCCTCCACCTGCGCTACCTGCGCAAACGCTACTGGCGCACGCGCTACAGCGTCAATTTCCCCCGCATGCGCCCGGCGGCGGGGGGCTTCCAGCCCAACGTCGTAATGAGCGACCGCGAGCTGGCGCAGCTCACATTCGCCTTCCGCATCTACGACCATGACGTCGACCTCTCCTTCTCGACCCGCGAGCGCCCCGACTTCCGCGACAACATCCTCTCCTTAGGCGCCACCTCCCTTTCTGCCGGCTCGAAGACCGACCCGGGAGGCTACCGCACCTACCCGCAGTCGCTCGAGCAGTTCGCCGTCAGCGACGAGCGCACTCCCGCCGAAGTGGCCGCCTCGGTGCGCGCCCACGGCTACGAAGCGGTATGGAAGGACTGGGACAAGGTATTCGACTGACCCTCAGACCTGTTTATTATGGATAACGGACGATACGCCCGCCAGACCGTCCTCCCCCAGATAGGGGAGCGGGGGCAGCAACGCCTCGCCGCGTCTGCCGCACTGATTGTAGGGCTCGGCGGGTTGGGATGCCCCGCGGGGCTATACCTGGCCGGAGCCGGGGTAGGGAGGCTGGGCCTCTGCGACCCCGACGCGGTCTCCCTGTCGAACCTCCAGCGCCAGACCCTCTACTCCGAGGCGCAGGTCGGAAAGCCGAAAACAGAGGCTGCCCGCGAGCGGCTGTCGGCCCTCAACAACGAGGTTGCCTTCGAGCTGTACCCCGAAGGGCTGACAGCGGAGAACGCTGCCCGGATTATCGGGGGGTACGACGTGGTAGTAGACTGCTGCGACAATTTCGCGACACGCTACCTCATCGCCGACACCTGCCGTGAACTGGGAAAACCCTGGGTCCACGGCACGATCGGGCAGTTCCACGGCCAGGTCGCGACCTTCATGCCCGGCGCGCCGACAGGCTACGCCGACCTCTACCCCGACCGGGAAGAGATGGCCTCGCGCCCCGCGGCCTCCGGGGGCGTTCTCGGGGCCGTCCCAGGCGTTGTCGGCGCTCTTGAGGCCGCAGAGGCGCTGAAAGTGCTCCTCGGAATGGACGGCACCCTCGCCGGGCGCCTCCTGACTGTCGACCTCGCGACAATGACTTTCAACACATTAGAACTCTGAATTACAATCATATGAAACAACATTTCGACCAATACGCCTCGCTCTACGACGCCTGGTTCATGGATAACATGAACGTGCTTATGTCGGAGGCACGCCTCGTGGCCCGCACATTGCAAGGCTCGCGCAAGATTCTCTCCGTAGGGTGCGGAAGCGGCCTCTTCGAGAAGATTCTCCGCGAAGAGTTCGGCATCGACATCACCGAGGGCATCGAACCCTCGACCGGAATGGCCGACATAGCGCGCCACCGCGGACTGAACGTCGCCATCGCCACCGCCGAGGAAGCCGACTTCGGCTGCGGCGAGTACGACACAATCCTCTTCAACGGCACTCCGAGCTACATAACCGACCTCGCGGCCGTAGTGCGCAAGGCATACGAGGCGCTCCCCGCCGGGGGCCGCGCGGTGCTCATCGACGTGCCCAAGGAGAGCGGCTACGGCCTGATGTACAACCTGGCGAAAGCTGTCGGCACCTGGGACCATCCCCTCCTGAAGGGTGTCTATCCCCCCAATCCTTACCCCATCGAACTCGTCGAGGCCGCCAACTGGCGCACCACCGCCGAGAAGGTCGCGCTGATGACGGAGGCCGGTTTCGCCGATCTGGAGAGCTTCCAGACCCTAACGACCCATCCCTTAGTGTCCAACAACCTCCTGGAAGACCCGACTCCAGGCTCCGACAAAGGGGACTACGTCGCGGTAATCGGATACAAACGCTAAGAGACAATTATGGCCGCTAAAAAATGGAGCGAGGAGGCCTGGAGCCTCGGCGAACCGATCTACAAGGCGATAACCCGGCTGCCTTTCGTACGCGAGCTGGCAGCGGGAACCCTCAGCCGCGAGCGGTTCCTCTTCTACCTGCGCCAGGACGCGATGTATGTCGACAACTACATCCGGGTACTGGCCCATGTCGCCTCCCGCCTCCCTGAAACCGCGATGGTCGAGGACTTTCTGCGGTTCGCCCTCGACGGGGTTATGGTAGAGCAGGCGCTCCACAAATCCTACCTCGGAGAGGAGGGCCTTGCGGGAGCGACCCCGACAGCCGTCAACCTCCTCTATATGGACCACGAGACCTCCCTGGGCCTCGCCCCCGTCGAAGTCGAGGCCGCCGGCATCCTTCCTTGCTTCTGGGTCTACCAGAAGGTTGGGGAGTCGATTCTCGCCAATGCGGCGAAAGATAACCCCTATTACCACTGGATCGAGACTTACGGCGACCCGGCGTTCGAGGCTTCGACCCGCCGCGCGATCGAAATCTGCGACACCCTCGCCGGCCGCGCCTCCGAAGAGACCCGCCGGAAGATGACCTCCGCCTACCTCCGCTCTACCCGCATGGAGCAGATGTTCTGGGAGAGCGCCTACCGTCTCGACGAAATGCTGCCCTATTGATATGGAAAAGAGCTATAAACGAGTGATGACCATCGCCGGGAGCGACCCATCGGGGGGTGCCGGCGTGCAGGCCGACATAAAGACGATTTCGGCCCTGGGATGCTTCGCGACCTCGGCTATTGTCGCTGTGGTCGACGAGAACACCGTCGGCGTAACGGGAGTCCATCCCATCCCCGCCGACTTCGTTGTCGGACAAATCCATTCGATTCTCGACGACATCGGCACCGATGCCGTGAAAATCGGCATGCTCCACTCCTCGGAGCTGATACGCGCCGTGCGCCGCACCCTCGACGAATACCCCTCGCTGCACGATATCGTGCTCGACCCGGTGATGGTCGCTACCTCCGGCGACCCCCTGCTCGAGGCTGACGCCGTCGCGACCCTCCGGGAGGTACTGATTCCCCGCGCCCGCGTCATAACTCCCAACATCCCCGAGGCCGAACTCCTCCTGGGGAGCAAAATCGGCTCGCAGGACCAGCTTCCCGACGCCGCCCGCGAACTCGCCCGCCTCGGGGCCTCCGTGCTTCTCAAGGCCGGCCACCTCGCCGCGACCGAAACAGAGCTGGTCGACATCTTCTACAACGTCGAAACAGGCCGCATGACCCGCCTGGCAGCGCCACGCGTCGACACCCGCAACACCCACGGCACCGGCTGTACCCTCTCCTCGGCCTTCGCCTCGCAGCTCGCCCTCGGCAAGCCCCTCGACGAAGCCGCCGCCGCCGCCAAAGCCTACATCGCCGCCGCCATCGCCGCCGGTTCCAGCTACCGCATCGGCCGCGGCCACGGCCCCGTCCACCACTTCCACGCCCTCTGGCCCGCGCTCCGTTAAGGAGATACTTTGGCAGGGAAAGAGAGGAGGCCGCTCGCTTACGCTCGCTCCACTGAACAGAGTTACTTCCGGCTGGAGGAAGCAAGGGGGGAGCGAGGATGAAAGCTCGCGCAGCCTGTCGGGTGTAGCGAGCTTTAGCGAGCGGCGCGCAATTGCCTGGAAAGGGGGCAAGCTCGAAAGAAAAGGTAGAATAAACAAAAGAGGAATGGAAGCCGGGGGCTTCCATTCCTCTTTGTGCCCTGAACCGGGATCGAACCGGTAAGGATTGCTCCAACGGTGTTTGAGACCGTCGCGTCTACCAATTCCGCCATCAGGGCTGATATGTTTCGGCCTGCCTGATAGGGCAGGGGGCGGTTTGCGGGGCAAAGGTACGGGATTTTTTCCAGCGGCGCAACCCCGCGGGAAAGTTAAGGACAAAAAAAATTACCCGTCATCACGACGAATAATCTTCTTACCTTAAATCTAATACC
>CAJUFH010000018.1 GCA_910585755.1 uncultured Muribaculaceae bacterium
GATAAATCTCGACAGCCTTGTCGCGGTCTTCAATCTTCTTCTTGACGATGAGAGAGGCGGCACGTTGGTTGTCATGGATGCCGTCGATGAAAGCGGCATTGATAAGAGCCTTGAGGTTGGTCAGATGCTTGTTGACAACCTTTGGCATATAGCCATGCTTCTGCAAGTAGTTGATGTAGCGCGACACAAACGCGCGGTCAATGTCAGCCCATCCGAAACGGTGCAAGGGGTCGAAGCCTTCATAGACACCGAGATAGCTTTTCCATGCCTTGCAGGAGCCGGGCGCATAATCATCGCTGCCTATTTTCCTTGCTCCGCTCTTGATGTCATCGACAAACTGGATAAGGAACGACCAGATGAGACGGTTCTTCTCGTCGGCAATGCGTTTCTTCTCCTCGGCTTTCAGACGTGCTTTTTCTCTCGCCGCCTCTCTTTTTGCCAATGCCTTACGCTCCGCCTCTGCCGCCTCCTCTTTCGCGCGGCGTTCAGCGTCCACCTTCTCCGGCTCGGAAATGTAGCGTACATCCATGTCGAGAGCCTCGCGGTCGAAAGTCGTTTTGGCAAGATGCGCCTTGATGATGCCCTCGATCTGCGTGAGCTTGGCGTGGAGCTGGTAATTGTTTTTCTGATGTGTCAGCCATGCGCGTGGGGTCGCTGTCGCTTTCAGCCACTCGGTCACCTTGACCTGAAGCAGCGTCGAAATGAGTGCGTCAATCTTGCGGGTATGTATTCGGTAGAACAGGGTCGCGTTTTCCTTGTTCATGTCCTTCGGGCGGACATGAAAGGGGGTCAATTTTCTTGTGGAGGGAGTTGTTGCCATAATTTCGATGTTGTAAAAAGTTTGGTCGTGGCGTTCACGATTGTTCACAATCAGCCACTTTGGTTCTGCAAATATAACAACTCAAACCCCGATTTGTCAAGTCGGGTCACCACGCAGGTCACCACGTTTTTTGAACAACGATGAACAGCCGAAATTTTCTCAAAATTCAAATTACGCTATTATTCAGCGTTTTATATCAACACGGCATTCATCCTCGTTCACGCTCGGTCAGAAACTCAGGTTCTGGTGGCACCACAAGACAACCCCACCACTCGGTGGGGTTGTCTTGTAAATATCAGATTACTAACGTTTTACTTACGCCCGTCAGTAGTCAATTTTTAATAATCCGTCGGCACAAATGTAGGCACAGCGGTTTTTGATAATCAGCGTGTTACAAAAAATGTCGGCTCAAAAGTTGGCACACCAAAAATGGCGAAAGTAACAATCAGGCGGCGCAACGAAAGCGAACGCGCCGACGGCCGGGCGGCCCTGTATGCCGTCCTGAACATCGAGCGGATAAAAATCCGCCTCCCCCTTGACATTGCGGTAACTTCCGCAGAATGGGATGAGACAGCAGAGCGCGTCCGTGGGCGCGGTCAGCAAGTGAAAGACTGGAATCTTATCATTTCCAACACAAAAGCGAAAATATCCGACATTCTTGTGCGGGCGCGTCTGACAGGCGAGACCCTGACGAAAGACAGTTTTCTGGTCCTGTATCGCAGACCGGGCGAGACAATGAACTTTATCGAGTATGCCCGGCGGCACTTGGAGGCGTTGAAAACCGCCCTCCAGCCCGAAACAATGCGACACCATGCCGCCGCATTGCGCAAACTGGAATCCTATAATCCACGGCTCCAGATTGCCGAGATAACGCCGGATTGGCTGCGCGTATATGCCGCCTATCTGCGTGACAAGCACCATAACAACCCCGGAACAATCCGCAAGAATATGTGCGTAATCCGTATGCACTACTACGCCGCGATGAGAGCCGGTAAGGTAAAAAACAACCCGTTCGAGGCGTATAGGATTCCACAGACCGACCCGACTGTTGTTTTTCTTACCGAGGACGAATTAAATGCGCTAATCGGTGTGTTCCGCTCCGACAAACTCGACGAGGGCGAAACTGATGTGCTGCGGTTCTTTCTCTTTATGTGCTTCACTGCGATGCATATCTCCGACGCTCGAAGTCTCCAAATAGAGCAGATTCACGGCGGCGAAATACACTACACCCGCATAAAGACCCGGACCCGCGTAAATATGCCGCTGTCAGTTCCGGCGGCTAAACTTGTGGAATACTACAAGGAAGGAAGACTGCGCGGGCCGCTGTTCCGCCACTTGCCTACCGACCAGGCCTTCAACCGCATAATAAAACGAATCTGCCGACGGATAGGCATTAACAAGGCTGTCAGCGCGAAATCAGCCCGGCACACGTTTGCAACACTGTATTACAAAAAGAACAACGGAGACCTCGGCACACTTTCAAAACTGTTGGGCCATACGCAAATCAGCACGACGATGATTTACGCCCACATAATGAAAGATAGCCGGGTCGCCGGTGTCTCTGCCTTCGATGATATGCTATAATACGTAAACGGAGCAATCCACCGCCTCCTTCGCCTGTCTGCCCCGCTCTCGGTGTTCCTTGATGTGCTTCCACATTGCGGCCACCATATCGCCGAGTTCATCGGCTGCCGCCGCGTCGGTGTCGGCTTCGAGCAGACCGACGAAGGGGGCGCGGTCTATTTCCCCGGTATGATTCAGTGAGTAAACCGCGAAAAGGAAATTTCGCTGCGCCGTATCGGTAAGGCGGATTTTCTTACCGTTCCACTCGAAACCCTCTATTATATCCGACTGTGTGGCCGCGTCAATCTGCGCGTCTATCACCTCCCGGATTTCATCGACGGATGGGCGGTGGTCTGCGACTGCCTCGAAAGCGAACCATCCGCCGTCCTCCTTGTGGTGATTCCAGCGGAAGGCCCAGCGGTCGCGGCGCGGGTTTATACACTCTATCGGCTCCAGATGTTCGGAGCAGCTTATTTTCTGAAAATTCATACTGTTGGATTTTAGGTGAAAAGATATTCGGTGAAATTGCCCTGCGCGTTCCGTGCCATAGTCACCTTGTTCTCGCCGAGCATTCCCTTCTCTTTCAGAGCGTCGCAAATATCGCACATATCGGGATAGCCGGTAAAGAACTTCACCACGTCGCCCTTCTTCAATGTCAGGTTGCACGCGGCAAGCTGCGAGCGATTGGGAACTATGACGCGGGCGCATACAAGATATTTCGATTTCTCCACCGCGTCTGTTTCCCCGGCTTCGCGGGCTTCCCGTAACTCTTTGCGCGACCACTTTGTCGACACGTCGGTCTGAAAGTCGAGAATACAGAGAGCGGTGCCCACCAGAGCGTTAAGCGACACACTCCGGCAAGCAAAATTTTTCTGTCCGTTCCGGCGAACACCGGGCGAAGTTGATATGCCCAGTTCCGCCAGAGATTTCAAATTCTGGTAATCAGCCATTTTTATTCCTGTGATTTTGAAAAATAGATGTTTCGCGTCCGCGTGTTTACAGAGCGAGTAAAAAGAAGCGATGATTTCCGCCCTGCGCCTCTTTGATTTTAGCCGGTGCAGCCTCCGGGCCGCCTTGACTTTGTTCCTTTTGCGAATCCGTGTATGGTCGGTGTAAATCTTGTAACCGAGAAAGTCGATACCTTCAGAGATAGGATAAATCCGTTTGTTCGGTTTGACTTTCAGCCCCACGGATTCCACCCGCTGTTCAATCAGCCGGGAAACGTGCCATAAATCCGGCTTGTTGCTGTCTATAACCCTCTTGTCGTCGCAATACCTGTAATAATACTTCACCCGGTTTTCTGACTTCAGGAAATGGTCGAGGGCTACCGACAAAAGCAGATTTCCGAAATGCTGCGATGAGCGTAATCCGATACTCAGGGCGTGTGGCAGGAATCTGACAAATCTCTCCAGTAGAGTAAGGATTATCGGGCCTTTGAAGAACCTCCGCAACACGTCCATCATAATATACTGTAATATACTTTCGTAAAATCTGGTAATATCGTCCTCGTAGACATAAAGCATATTATCGGGGTTAGCGGCGAGGTCGCGCCGTATGATTCCGAGAAGGTCATGGACACCTCGGTTTTTCAGGGAGGCGGCGGTAGTCCTTATCAGCCTTTTGAAAGTCAGGTCCTCGACGACATTCATAATGGCATGAACACCGATTTTCTCGTAATATGAGTAAAGGAACTGAATCCTTCGTATTTTTCCGCCTTCCTTGATTTCTTCCTCTCCGTATGTGGTTAAGTGAAAGATTCCCGCCGATATTTCACCGGCCAGCCATGCCTCTATACCGTCTATATGGGCGAGTATTTCTCTCCCCTGTGGCGATTCCTTGCGGTCAGTTCCACGGAGTACGGCGAAAATCGCCTGCCTTATGTTGGGGGCGGCGACAATCAGCGGAATTATGTCGGAATCTTTAAGACGCTTCATTTTGTTGATTTTTTAAGCCTTCATTTTTCCGGGGCCTAAGTGTTTCGGCTGGCGTATTATTTCGTCCCTACTAAACTCCACCCCTGCGCGTGGTGTTCCAGCGTTCCGCCTTCCGGCGGCTGTGCTGCGGCTCAATCCCCTGCCACGGCTCCGGCGACACGTCGCCATGCCGGAGGGCAAAATATCTTTTCAGGCTTAACGCTTATGAGTGCAAGGCGCGACCCGTACCACGCGTTCGTGTTCGATGAATCGTTGTTCGCGTTCATGTACGAAACACCGTTGTTCGAGTTGGCGTTGTTGCCGGAACGCAACCCGACACGGGCCGGCCGTTTGGGAAAATCTGCCGTTTTATCTTTATGCGGTGCGGGGAGGCCCCGGCCCGCGTGTAACGATACAATCTTTTTCGTGCATACGGATAAGTGTAAAGTTTAACCGATTGCCTCGGCCTCTAAGAAGGCCGCGACGTTTAACGTGTAGACGATTTTACCAATGAAGGCAAGGCGCGACCCGCACCACGCGGTCGTGTACGATGAATCGTGATTCGCGCTCATGCACGAAACACCGCTGTGCGAGGGGGCGTTGTCGCCGGAACGCAACCCGACACGGGCCGGCGAGTTCTGCCCCCAGAATTTATCCCCGTAATGAGTTGTCTCGGTAGCCCCGACAAGCACAGGCACCACGTCCATGAATCGCCCGTTATGAAGTTCGGTAATCCATGAATCGGAGATGGTCGCGCTCTTGACTTTGCGGTCTCCCTGGTCTTTAAGGGTGCAGACCCAGTAATCGGAACTGAAGCCCTCCATCCATTCTGACACATTGCCCCAAAGGTTTTCATATCCGAGGGCATTTATTGAGGTGGCATTTCTTAATGTGTTGGTGTCGTCGTAATACCAGCCTCCGGCAGCTCCGAGTGTCGCCGTCGGTAGTTTGATAGTATCTTTCATTCCGAGGAAATCGGTCTTTCCCGTCGGCGTGGTGTTAGAGCCGGAACCATATCCACAGACACCCGAACTGTCGCGATTCCCGTATTTAGCAAAGAAGAGCCGGGCGATATCGCGGTGCATTGCGTAGGTTATCAGGGTAAAACCTTCGCCACGCTTGCGGCAATAATCGGCAAATTGCGCCTGTGATACGCTGCATGTCGGGGCAACTCCGTTGATACTGCGAATCTGCAAATTGCCGTAGTATGCTTTATTAACACCACAAAGATATTCCCCGGTATTCCATGCGTCCGGCTCGATAGCGTCTATCTGGTCGGAGGTGGTTAGCCATACGAATGAGAAAGCCCCTTCGCGTAGACAGGTGAAAGCGATTTTTTCCGCCTTAGCCGGAACGGAGGTAAACAAGTAGCTGCTTTCGGTCATTCGCCCGGAGTTGGCTGCGGCACGGCCTACAATATTATTGGCTGCGTCAAGGAAAACAGCACCGTAAACCGAAGAATTGACAGCCGGCCACCTCACCTGCCTGTAACCGGCTACCGGGGCAATAAACACCCGGTAATCATCATAAACCGTAATGCTTTCGTCCAACGTGGCGTATGTGGAAGCGACACGACAAGCCGAACGGTCGATAAGTTGCATATCCTCCGGGTAGAGTTTCACACCTTCGGGGGTGGTAACTTTTTTCAGCGAACTGAAACAGTCATAATGGCAACGGTTTATAAAATCATCAATGCCCTTGCACCAACGGTCAGGCTCGTACATCATAACGTCGCCTTCGTCCGCCTTTGTCGGGTGGGCGAATCCCTGAAGGTTGGCCTCCGTTCCGTCATGGTATTTGCGACTGTCTGTATCATCAAGCGGGCAGACCGTCATTTCACCCTGCGCCGTGTACTTGGCCATGACGCGGTGGCGTTTGTCAAGAATCGCGGCGATATGGGCCGACGGCTGAAACTCGTTATCGTAGTCGTAGCCAGTTTCATTGTCGAGATTGGAAATGTTCTTACTGTCTGAAACCGTCTCGTCGTACTTGATAACCGTCCATTCCGGCTGCAAAATGTTGAGTTCCGGGAAATGCGCCTTTAATTCGTTGTATTCCGATTCTGGGAGATACTTCGTAAGCCGGTAAGTACCGACAAGTCGGCAAGTATTGACGGTGTTCCCGTTTTCATCGACACCTTTCATCGTCAGGAATTGCCGGAGAAGTTCACCGCGTCCGCTCTCGTTAATGCCGGTAACACGGAGATAGGCCGTGGCCGAGCATTTCTTCAGTATGTCGCGCCAGTCGAGCAGCGGGCAATTATCAACCACAAGACGGTTGACAGCCACGTTTGCCGGTATATGCAAGCCGGATGGTGCGAGGCTCTGAAGGTATCGGAGTTCAAGCGTCTGAAGCGTCGCCGGAAGTTTCGCAGTAGTGAGTTTCCCACCCTGTGCGAAAATAACATTAGTGAGCTTCGTGTCTGCTCCGTCGAAAGTGTCGAGTTTCTTGTTTTCGGAAAGATTGAGCGACAACAATCCGTTCAGGCCGTTGACATTGATACGCTGGAGATTTCGGCACGAATCCACAACAAGGCCGGTCAGCGTGGTTTGTCCGTCAGCACATGAGGCGTTAAGGTCGGTAAGCCGGATACACTTGTTAAGGTTGAGTGTCCCGACGATTGCGTGGCTTATCTTCGTAAGGTCCAGCCCCCGGATTCTTGAAGCCCCGTAAACATTCTGAGGGTCGTTTACGATAAGATTCTGCCGGAATGTCAGTTCTACCGTATCGCCCGGATTCTCGGCGCGTAGGCCGTGAACCGTCGGGTCGCCGTTAGTCATTCCGTAACCGAAACAGAACCGCTCGGCTGCGGTGATTGTGAGGGCGCGAGGATTGGCCGCGAAGTTATAAGACAGATAGATGGGAAAAGCGTCATCGCGGTAAGTTCCAGCGCAGTACTCCGAATCCAGAAGGTTGAAGCGGTTGACAATGGTATAGGTTCGGTGCGCATAGCGCGAACCCTGAAGGGCAAAAAGATAGTCCTTGCCCTGTTCAAGCAGCGGAAGAATGTATTTATATTCCCCGTCCTTGTTGTAGATACGTTCGGCCCATGCGCCCATCATTTCCTCGTTGAATACCTTTAAGACGTATTCCGTTGACATATTGGCGCGTATGGTCTTGGCTGCCTCGGCGAGTTTTTCGGGGCAAGCGCGTACCAGTTTCCACAGTTCCGAATCATGGCCGGCGAAACAATAGGCTCCCTGGGATTCATCGAAAGAATCGAAAGTTATCATATAGTCGAACTTCAGGTAAGAATCGTTTCGCTCACCAAGCAGAGTGTCCATGTCGTAGGGTATGAACATCCAGTGAATACCGTCCCACGTTACCAACATCATATTTTTGGCACGGTTATCCACGGCCATGAAGTAGTCCGTAATGATATACCATGCGAACGGCGAATCATTAAGGAAATAATCCCGGTATTCAGAAAGGAACTTCGATGGCTTGCCCTTGCAGTCCTGAATCCACTGCCAGAGGCGAATCACTGCGGCCTTGTCGTCCGCATGAGCGTCGGCCCACTTGGTGTCGGCCTTGAAGCGGAATTCCAGTTCATCATCGAAATTCGACATCGAGGCAGTACCGAACAGGCAGAGCGCGGCCGAGTTGTTCAGGAACTCCAGACAGATACATTTGTTACGCTGTCCGTTGAGCGTCGCCGCGTCGTTGAATCCCTCGATACCCTCGAATCCGTAGACAATTGCGGAATCCGCCTTCTCGTTGTTGAAATTGTATTTTCCGAGGAACTTGGCGACGCCGGAACCGTCGTTGTCGTAGAAAAGATTTATCGGGAATCCGTCTACACCTATACGGACATCATAATCTCCCTTGTATGCAGCTTGCGGCGGTGTGAGCCAGCCACAACGGCGGAACACGTCGTTAACGATTCTGACACCGCCGGTGTTGTGGGTGCTGGAAGAATCCGAAAAATCGGCCTTCAGACAGAAGATTGATACAGGACGCGCCCCCGGCTTGAACGAGTATTCCAGAGAAGGCACGTTTACACCGTTCACTTCCAGCGTCGTTCCGTACTGTTCCGAACGGAAGAAATAGAGGCGGTAATTCTTACGTGGGTAGGTAGTCGAAGATGTTCCCTGTATGCGAAGGCCGATTTTACGGGCGACAAAATCATATTCCTTGCCATACTGCGAATAAAAGTAGACATCGACGGGAACCTCGAATTTCTTGTTATTGGTCTGATTAACGAGGTCAACGTCTCCGACAATGCGCATTACGCTTTTACCCTGTGCGCGTAACTTGTCGATGCTCACCTCGTCGGTTTCATCGTCGAGAATGTCGTTTTTCTGAAACAACAACACCATTTCGTCGGCCGTGGTGCGGTCAATCATATAATTCGACAATATTTCATCATCGGACAGGGCGCGAGAGTAAATGCGGACATTCCGCAATTCAACGTCTGCCGCGTCGCCACTGACTTTGATTTTCGCCGGGTTCATCTGAATGAGAGACGCGGCGGCCTGATACTGAAGGGAGCGGTCTCGGATTCCGTTCACATAGAGTTGTAAAAGCCGGTTTTCCGCCTTGCCTTCCACCACAAACGCCACTTTTATAGGCACGTCCGGGGCAAACTTTGTTTCAAGTTCCTGCCCTCCCGACACCACGATTTTAGCCTGTTCGGCCGTCATCTGGAAACCTACACCGTCGGCCATACACTCCATTACCACACCTTCGCGGTCGGCTACGTTGGAACACATCAGCTCCGCCTCGATAGTGAAGCCGGTAGCGGTCGCGTCAGTTACAAACGGAGTATCGTTTATTACGATATTCGCACCGTTGGTGAGAAGTAGCGCGTCGCCTGTCCATCCGTTCTTGTTCCAGTCAAAACCGTGGAAGTCCGTAGTTATACCCTTAAACTCCCACTTTGCCCGGTCGGTCTCGGCTTCGGAGTTGCTTCGCCCGGCGGCCGACAGCTTGACGCGGAGATTGTCGGTAACTTCCACCAGATTGATAGAAGATTCCACCACCTCGATATTGAAGATATATTCTGTTTCCCCGGTCTTGAACTTCATCGCCTCCGTTCCCGATTGTGTGAAACGGTTGGTGTATTTCTGCACCGAACGGGGCGGCGACACGCGCTGCGAGACTATTCCGTTATGATATACGGTCATTTCCGCCGGAGTAATTTCGGGGTCATAAACAACGAAATCAAAATCAAGGCGTTCAAACTGTCCTACTTCAAGCGTCGGCGTAAGATAGTCCGAACCCTCGAAAATCCTTCCGTCGGGGAAGATTATCATCGTGCCTATGAAAGGAGCAGACACACGTCCGGCCGCGTCCTTCTTCAGAAGGTCGATATATACCGATTCCGAAACAAGGGTGAGGGTTTCCGAGGCTTCGAGTGTGGCAACCATCTGGACGTTGTGGCAGCCGAGTGTCAGTCCAGACATCGGCACTGAAAAGCTGCCGTTTGTCTTGCCTGACTTGGTTACCACGGTAGACTTGTATTCCTGTCCGTCAAGATATAGCGTTATGGTCTTTGAGCCTGAACCCGATACGGTGAAAGGTATGGTAACGGTTTCATCAGGGCCGTAACCGCCTCCGGCGATAGAGTTTGCCAGATTGTACGCGCTTGAAAGAGCCAGTGTTTTCGCCTCCACACCGGCCACGGCCTGACGGGAGCGAGTTGCCCCAGTCTCCGGGTCTATAACGGTGGCTTTTACCGTAATGTCGGTTTTCCCACTCCTGACATACCCGGTAATGTCAAGGTCATAAGAACCCCGTGCCACGTCATTGAGTACCGTCGAGAACGTCGTAACTGCTCCGTTCTTTACGGTAATTTCAATCGTGGCGCGTTGGCCGGTGGATTCTCCGTTCTGGTCGCCTCCGAGATATTGGTGGTCGAAAAAGTAGGAAAGCATTACCGGGCTGCCCTCACGAATAACCGGGTTGTCTACCGAGGCGGAAAGCACGATTTTTGCGGATTGGCCCTGTTCACTTCCGCCTCCACCTTTCCCTACGGGAATATCACCCCCGGCGATTTCAACGCGGCTGCTGTTTAGTATGGCGATATGTGCTTCCGTCTCGTCCTCGTTCAATGAAATGTCAAGGTCGGCGACGGTCTTTGCTTCCAGTTCCGCGATTTTCTGCGTTATTACATTGTTCTGTACCGGGTTTGTCGATTGCGCATTGAGGGTTTCGTCGATTTCCACCTCGTCAACGGTTATATTAACAACACCGTCAGCGTCCGGGGCGACAGTCTGGTTATTGAGTTTAATCCCAGTAATGGTACCCTTCCCGCCGGTGTCCTCCCATGCTGACGCGGTTTCCCACTGTGTCAGCGTCGAGCCTTTGAACTGTTTGGTTTCCCACTCGCCTGTGCCGAGGCGGTAAGTAATCCAGCGTCCGAGTGCGCGATGTGTTGCCGGAACCGCTTCGATTGCGCTCTGAAGGTCGTAGAATCCGTTTTGGGGTGGCACAAGTTCCGTTATGTTGATAAGGTTGCCGGCTCCTTTTTGTCCGACACCCTGCCAATCTTCCCACACGATTGAGGCCCCCGGTCTGCCGGAAAATGCTCCCGTTCGGTATTGCAGTCCGTCGGAATCGAACAGATATTGTGCTATTTTCAGCGACTGCCCCCCTCCGGCAAGGCGTTGGCCCGGCATACTTTTGACAATAAGGATATTTCGGGTGCTTCCCATAAGCACTGTGGCGGGGTTATAGTAATATATCCCGGTATCTGTCGTGGTATCAAGGTCGAGTGTGTCAACGACGTGAATAGCGGTGTTAAGTTCTTCGACAACCGAAATTCGGTCATCGTGGCTTTCATCAATGGAATTCAGACGCTCCACCTCCCTGTCAAAGTCATCAAGCCTCTGACGTATCGCGTCCAAAAGACTGACGAGGCTTTCATTGTCCTTGATTCCACTAAGGAAGGCTATTACCTCGTTGAAACTTTCGATTGCGGCGGTCGCGTTCTTCCCTAAAAGAGTGTTGATTGCCGCCTCGTTGGATTTGGATTTTGCGTCTGCCGCGTTGGCGGTGTTCCTTACTGCCGCTATTGCAAGCTGCACCGTGTCAATAGTACGTTGCAAAGCCGCGTCGGCGGCCTGCCGCTCGGCTTTCTCGGTCGCTACTGCCGAATTGTTCGTTAAAAGATTCTTGTAACCTTTATTGAGGAAATCGAACACGGCGGCCACCATTTCGTTGGTAACGCTTTCCGGGTCTTCGGCGTTCTGGATAGTCAGAATAAGGCTATCTATGAAATTTTGTGTGGTATCTGCCATTTTATCCTTAATTAAACTGTTTGCTGAACTGTTTCGAGAATATGCGCGGTTTGCGGTTCTCGCTTCCGTCGATAATATCCTGCATGATGTTTTCTTCGGAAGATGATATTTCGAGTTTTACGGTAAACTTCTGCGGCGATTCCGGGCGCGGGCGGTAAGTCAGTTCCTCCACCGATGGGATAACCTTTATCGGTAGCGGTGTCAGGTCGAGCAAATAGACTTCCTCGCTGCCTAACATATCCATTAAGAACCGTATTTCGTCCGGGCGTTTCACTCCTGTCTCGACGCTTATAGACTGCTTGCGTTCCACTCTTTCACGGTCGGTGAAAAACTCCGTCGTTCTTGTGTCGTACCGTTTGAACTGCGATTCGTCCGCGTCGGTATATTCCGGCGTTATAGAGAGTTCCCCGGTAAGTTCGATTATCTCGAACACTCCGAGGGAATTGCGGAACTTCAGGCGGTAGCGTTCCCGTGTAGGGTCGCAACGCTCCACCACGATACGACACGAAAAATTGGAATTATAGTACACGTCGAACACTGACGAAAGCACCTGTTCTTGTTCCGCGAAATATCGCCGGAGAGCCGCCACGTCGAGGACGGCCACCCCTTCGTCAAAACTGTCATTCTCATATATCGAACCGTTTGTGCGCTCAACTATCCTTATAAGGTCGCCGGTTCGGCGAGGAAAAAAGTAAAGCGGATAAAGTTCCGTTTCCTTCATCACAATGCGCCATGAGGCTGTCCGCGTCGTCAGGAAAAAATTGCCTTTGGGATTGAAGAAACGTTCCTGAAAAATATCCTTGTTGAGTTGCAGAAGGCGTTTGAAATTCTGCCGGGATATTCCTCCCGGTATCACCATGCAACTGTATTCCGCTTCGTAACTGTCAAACTCAAACAAGCACGATAACTGACGGTCGCAAATTTCGCCTGTGTCCTCAATCTGGCGTATAGGTGAATTGTTATTCTCCGGCGGCTCTGAAAAGAACGTAACAAAAGCGTCCGCGATTTCAGCGACATTCATAGACAACGGAGGCGAGAATCTGCCTTCGTAAATGGTCGTTCCGGCATATATTATTTCGCATCTCCCGTCCGGGATTTTATTCGGGTCATCAATCGGAAACGATTCCCCTATGATAATCGGATTCCGGGAGAAGGCATAACCGCTTTTTATTCCTTGAACATTCATATCTTACGGGAGTGTTACGACGGCCACCGAACCGTTGAAGGAAGTTTCAGGACCGAGCGAGTTAACGAAACTGTCGCGCTCCGGCGACGGCGTTACCATAAAATCAATAAAGGTACGGAGGGAGCCGGTATGGCTCTTCCTCCATATATCGTAATACTTGGCAACGTCGGCAAGCTGCGGCGCGGAAACTACATTGTTATTATCCATATTGCAAAATTGGCGTTAAAACGTAGCCGGACAAAGGACTAATCATTTACCCACCGGGCCACAAGAATGACATCGTATTCAACTGTTACGGTAACTTCCCCCAGCGGTACTTCGTCCAGTTCCCAATCTTGGGGGCCATCCTGAAACGACATATCGTGTATTTCAAAAACAGAGTATGTAATCAGGGCTTTGTATTTCCTGTAATTCCTTTGCCCAGCTGTTCCTGGCTTCGGCACTTTTGAATCGGTCTGCCACGTAGGAACGGTGCGTGTTATAGACTTGAAAATCATACCTCCGACACCGATATAATAATAATCGCCTTCCGTTCCGTGCGATTGATAGCCGGTATCTTTGATGTATTTTTGGACTGCTGCGGTTCTGGTCTCAGGTGTATTAAGGGTTTCGCCGTAGGTCTCCGATTTTAAGCGCCATTCGAGGTGTCGGGCTGCCGCCGCGAAATCCGGCACGTTCTGCTCCTTCTTAATATCATATTTCCCGTGGGTCTGTATCGTGCGGAGTTTGAGGTCGACCGGCACGTTACGACCTGAAGGAAGTGAATATGTCGCTGTATCAATAAGACAACGTATATTTCCCACCTTTACCGGGCTAAGCACGTCAAGGCGGAACAAATCAAGCTTATTGAACACCGCCGGAATTTCGACGGAGCGGTTTCCATGCCGGAGTATTTCATCATAATCAGCCCAGAATTTATTAAATAATCCGTCCTTGAACTGAAACAGTAATGAAATTGTCGGTGTGGTCCCGTCATCAAGAATTATCTTTTGTCCGCTGTCATCTTCCGGGGTCAGGCGTCCGAAACTTTTCTTAATCTTGGTATATGCGAACATGAAGGCTAACGGCGTTGTGTCGCCGTCCTCGTCCGTCTCATCGCTTCCTTTTATGTAACTATGGTAATGTCGCGCCCCGAAAAGGTAGATCGGACACATATCGTTGTACGAATGTCCTGTGCCGGTTCCCACGTTTGACACACGTATTACCGGCACCCATTCGTCATCGCTTGACAGTTCCAGCGGGTTAAGCCCCTCCGGCTGCGGGTCCCAGTTAAAGAAACTCGACGACTGAAGGCGGATTTTGCCGTTCTCGGAATCAAGCCGGTACCACATACCCGTTACGAACTCGCGGGCTAAAAAGCTGGAGCCGGTAGTTACCGAGGTGTTGCCGGATTGTGCCGCCGGAACTGCGGCACGAGGGGTTGAACGCAAAGCATAATAATCCCTGTCATCGCCGTAGTCGTCGCGTCCGTCGTCTCGGTCGTCGTCAGGCTCCGGGTAATCATCGCCCCACGGGTCAGGCGGGTCTGGATAATCCGGGTCGTCCGGGTCGCGGTAATCATCGCCCCAATCGTCGCGAACATCACCGTCCCATTTCGGTTCTTCCGGCGTTCCTGTGTTCTGCCACTGGCTGACATGGTTTCCGAGGCGCACTTGTGAGACATCAAGACCTTTCGCGAAATCCTCGAACCGTTCATGGCTCGGTGCAGCTCCCTCAATAGACGATTGAGCCGATAACTTGATATATTGCCGTTCCTCGTAGGTGATTTTAGGGGTTCCGGCAATATGGTAATCAATAACGTAACCCCCTGTCTGGTGAATAATATCCTTTATCAGTACAAGCCGGGCCGTGGCCGTATTGTAGTCAATGTTATACACCAGCCCGAAACGTACCCACAGGGCGTTCAAAAACTCCTCCACTGTACTGTCCGGCATAAGGTCGGCATAGCGTATTGAGGCCCTGCAACACGAATCAGCGGCATTGTTTAGAACGACAAGACGCGAAAGTTCGAGCGATTGTGCAAAAGGATTGGTTACAAGTGTCAGCCCCATATCTGCAAATATCAATTCCAGAATACGCCAGACACGAAGGAAAGGCGAAACCATATAACCTTCGGGAACGCTTACCTCCGTTATTTCACCATTTATCAGCCGTTTTACTTTGGTCGGTTGTTCAAGGCCACGGGAACCTACCAAATTCAAAACTTCCCAATATATTTTTTTGTCTTTGTCGCTGCCGGTGCTTTCATTGTTGACAGCGAGTGGAAACACGGCAAAATCATCTTTCTGCGGGTCTGGCTTTTGGTAAATACGGTATAATTCATCAAGAAGCAGGTCAATCGGGTAGCCTTGTTGTGAAAGGTCCGGCGTATATGTCGGGAGATTGGAAAGTTCGGAAAGTTTCTTTTTCTGCCATTTGGCGTAGGCTGTGGAGTTATCAAACCCCACATTAAAGGTTATCCCCTCCTTTTTCCCCGCCTCGGTGATGTTCATTGCACCACGCCGGATATATGCGCCGTCTTGAATCTGCGCGATACGTTCGGGATTGTTGGGGTCAATACCCGCGTCAATCCTCGCCGGAAACGATAGAATCCTATTGTTCCGGCGGGTAGTCGGAACGGTTGCCGGTATTGACTGGCTTCCCCGCTCGTTGTAAATAGGGTTGGAATCCTCTATTTCAATAGAGAAATCGGAAGGGAGGTCGAGAGCTTCGCCGTTGATTGTTATTTCCATAAATATAAGCGGTTATCTTTTTCGTGTGAAAGGAGCGCGGGCGCGGTTCATTGTGTCCTCTGCGCGTTCCAAATCGCGTAATACCACGTATGCCTTCAGATTCTTCAGTGCTTTACGAAGTTCCTTTATGGTGGCCGTCAGTTCCGAATAATCGGGAGCCGGAGCGGCTGAAGTATATCCACCTTCAGCATAACCGGCGGAAGGAGTTCCGACGGGAATACCTTGGCCGAGGAGTTTGTTCCGGCGTATCGCCTCGATAGTACCCACTGCGTCAACCACACGTGGGTTATCCATTATCGGCTTCGGTACGACATATTCGCCGCGATGAACGACACCCGCCACCTCGTAGCGGTCTCCGTCGCCCGTATATCCGCCGTCTGAATACCCGGTCAGCACACGTTGGGCGGTTGCCGGTTTGGCGGCCGAGCCTCCGGCGGTATTGCCCGGCTGCATATTCTTGATTTTGTCGCGCTCCGCCTTTGCCTGAATCACTTGCGCTATGCCGGTAGCGGTCAGAAGGGCGGCGGCAATAGCTCCGCCAATAGGGCCGAGGTCGGCGAACGCCTTCATAATCGAAACCGCCGTGTCGGCAACGATTTGCGAGATTTTTATGGCAAAATTGACATCGGCATATTTCTTTTGAATTTCAAGTTTCTTGTTTTCCTTTTCTTCTTCGAGGGCTGCGGTATCCTCCCCGTTGTTCTTTGCCTGTTGTATCAGGACATCAAATTTCGCGTCGCTCTTGGCAATTTCCGCGTCCTGAATGGCTGTGAACATGGAGCCGGAAAGGTTTGCATAATAATCGAAATACTTTTTGGCATTATTGACCCCGATTTGCAATTTCTTACGCTGGTAATCCTTTTCCTTGATAAGCCCCTGACGGTGGTAACTTTCAAGCTGTGCAAGTTCGTGGTCGTATTGCTGCGCCCATGATGTACCTGTTAATTCCTGTAACTGGTAAAGTTGTTCGAGATATTGGAAATTAAGCGCGGCGATTCGTTGTTGTTTGTTGGTTTCGAGTGCCACGGCTTCCTCCGTTCCTTCTCCCACGGCCTGAATCATGGTGTTATATGTCGCCTCAATATTACGTTTCTGAAGGTCGTAGGTGTCGGTGATACCGGCGTAACTGGTGGTATCGGTCATCATATCGCGCAGAAGTTCGGCCCACTTCCCCGTGTCGGTGAGCGTCTGCGACTGCATACGCCTAATATCCACCTCCAATTTTCCAAGTATCAGGCGTTTATCTTCCGCGCCGAGATAATCCGCGTTCTGGACCTTTGTATAATAGTCCTGAAGTTCCTTTAACTGTGAATTGTGAAGCTGCTGTTTCTGCTGGAGCAAATAAATATTTGCTTGCCCCTCCGTAACTTCTTCAGACATTACGGCATGGCGCAACCTCTGTTCCTGAGTGTCGTAGAAGGCTTGTTGTGCCGCAAGTCGCTGCTCGTGTCCGTCGGCTTCCCTCTGGGCTATTGCCTTGTTAATTTCCTGTTGCGCCGCCACAATCTGCTGGCCGATTTGATTCTCACGCGCCTGAATCTTGTCGAGGGTCTGTGTGTGGGTCGCGTCAGTTTTGGCTTTAAGGGCTTCAAGAGCTTTAATCAGGTCGCCGGAATATCTTATTACTTCTTCATTTTTCTTTATGATGATTTCGTATTCCGGGAGGTCTCCCTTCAGCTTGTTTATAGCCAAAAGATTCCGCTGGTGCAAGTCATCAGCGGCGGCGGTGGCTTCATCGAGAGAATCCTCCCCGTATGTTCCGGGGGTATGGTGTTTCTTGTTCTTTTTAGAGCCTTTGCCCTTCAGGGTGCGCAGTCGTTCTTGGATTTTCTCTTTGCGGGCCTCGATAGCCTCAAATTCTTCATCGGTTTGGGGGTCGAGTTTGCGGAGTTCCTTCAGTTCCTTACGGAGTTCCTTAACCTCGTCCACAACCGCATGAGCGGCGGAGCCTGTACTATTCAGGCCTTGGGTAACGTTGCCGGTGGTAGTAGTGATTGTTTCGTCAGCTGCGGTAAAAACGTCCTCAATATTGATTCCGTTGGCCTCCATATCGGCTTTGAAATCATTGAGTGCCTTTGTCGTTGTGGAAACGGCGCGATTGGCCGCGTCGAGTTCCATTTTCATATCATTACCCCAAACTTGCTCTGAACGTTTTACATTGACTTTTTCGCCTTTCTTTATTCGGATTGTGGGTAAGAATGGAATATGTCTACCGTATTCAGAGTAATAAGTCCTGTCATCTTCGACAATATCATTTTTATGCGCATCCCACTCTTTCTGTGCCTTGCGCTGGCGCGATTTGGCGGCCTCCTGTTCGTTTATGTATTGTTGGTATTCATCTTTATAATAGGCAAGACGCATACGTTGTTCCATAGATGCAATATATTCGTCGAGAGCCTTTTTATTGGCTTTCAACTTTCCGCGTTCTGCATCGAGATGTCCGTTGTATTCCGGGCAAACCCTATTTATTTCCTGTATGGCCTTCAGACGGCGTTCCTTTGAGGCGTTTTCATTTTCCGCGACCTTGACAAGTTCGAGCAATTTTGTTTTTTCTGCGGCGAGTTTATTAGTAAACTCCTCACGTTTCCGGGCGTGTTCCTTTGCATTTTCCGCCATCTTTTCCTCGGCCTCGTTAAGTTTCTCGGTAGCCTCTGCCGCGTCATTGGTGCCGGAACACCATGTATAAAGGGCTGCGCCGAGTGCTGCCAGTGCGCCGATAACTGCCGTCCACGGTGTCGAGGCCATTGCAACCTTCAGGGCGTTGAATGATGTTGTGGCCGCCTTGATATTGCCTATCATAGCCTTGAAGCCGGTAGCCAGAAGGAGAATCGCGGCCCTGCAAGCTGCCATTATTGCAGAACCGGCGCGGAGTGTGGTAAAATAAAGTTTTGTCGCGGTATGTGCGAGGAATACGGCAAGTTTATATGCTGCGAATCCGGCGGCCACGCCTTTAATCAGACCTCCGAATTTGGTAAGCCATTGATAAGCCTCCCCAACCCACTGAACCAAAGAAGTCAGGGCCTTGATTAAATCCTTTATCGGGCCGTTTGTTCCTTCAGATATTTTCAACACCAGTTCTTGCGCGGCTGACTGAAGTCCGGCCATCGCTCCAGCCACGTTGTCAGACATGGTGGCCGACATATCGTTGAACTGCTTGTTTACGTCGGTTATTGAATCCCGTAATTCTGTAAGAGAATCCGCCGAGTTCAGGAACGTGGAGAAGGCGGCCACGCTTCGTTTGTCCGTCAGGTCGAGGGCTTTTGCGAGGTCAATCCCTTCATCATTGAGTTTCTTTAATCCTTTTGCGAGGTCATCGGCATTTTTTACCGGGCCACCGAGGGCTTTTGCAAGGTCTCCGTTAGCGTCGCAAAGATTAAGAATAATATTACGGGTTGCGGTGGCTGCGCTTGAAGCGTCAAAACCGGCATTTGCAAGCTGTCCGAGTAATGCCGTGGTATCTTCAATCGACAGACCGAAAGCATTTGCAACCGGGCCGACAGTAGAGAGCGAGGCTTCCAGTTTGGAAAAGTCGAGCGCGGTTTTGGTAGTGGCTACGGAGAAAGTGGCGAGAACGTCCTCCGTCTCGCTTGCGTCCTTGTTGAATATTCGTAGGGCTGCGCCCGCAAATGCGGAGGCGCGGGCGAGGTCTGTGTCTACGGCCTTGGCAAACTTCAACACGGCCCCCTCCATTTTTATAATCTGGTCTTGCCCGAATCCGAGTTTTGCCAACTCAATCTGAAGCCCGGTAACTTCTGCTGCGGTGTATGAGGTTGTTGCGCCCAGTTGCCGGGCTGCTGCTGTCAGTTCCTTTATTCCGGCTCTTGTTGTTCCGAGGATTCCGGCAAGTTTGGAATTTGCTTTCTCAAATTCCACAATGATATTGAAGGCATTTTTGAAAGACCCTACCACAAGGGCCATAATCGTCATGCCTATTGCGGAAAAGAACCCGATAAGGGTTTGCTTCATCTTTGTGAGCGAAAAGAATCCGCCCTGAAGTCCGCGGGCTGAGGCGTTGGCTTTGTCAAGTGCTGCCTGAGTTTTGTTTATTTGGTCGCGTAATTCTTTATAACGCTTAGGGTCTGCGGCTTTGGAGGTATTATTAAACTCACGCTGCAAGTCTTTCAACCGCTTGCGGAGTTGGGAAACGGTCATTGTAGTAAGGTCAAACCGTTTCGCTACTTCGTCCATTTTACGGCGGTTTTCCGCCATAGCACGGTTATTCTGGTCGATAGACTTACGGAGATTATTCCATTCTACCGACCCCTTCTTGCCCTGTGCCTCCAGTTCCGCCATTGCCTTACGGCTGGCGGTCGTTTCCGCTTTGAGGGATTTATTTGCCTTTTCTAACTTGTGGTATTCCTCTTGCGCCTGTGTCGCGTTGAGAGTGAGAACCCAGTTAATATAATCGGGGGATAACTTCTTAGCCATTGCGCCAATTTGTTTGTTGGCGCAAAGGTATTAAGGCACGGAAACGTGCCGAAGGACACTAAATTAACCCTCCGTCGGCATGGTGGCCCACGCCGGAAACCGCTCCATTCGCTTCGTCAGCGGACGGACGGTCGATAACCGCGCCGGATTCGCGGTAGCATTTCTCAACAAAAGCCCGATTCTCACGATTCCATGTATCGAGGTTTTCGCGCATGATTCTTTTCTTCCGGGCTTCAGACATCGCTCCGGCTCTCGCCCAGAGGACGAGCCATTTCCAAAATGTTCTGTGCCGTTTCATCGTTCAAGCCCTTTCGTTAATAATTCCGTTACCAGTTGGGAGGTTGATATTTTCCGGCGGTCTGCCTCGTCGCGTATGAGATCTAAAAGCCACGTCGGAAGATTAACGGAGAATTTGACTCTTGCCACTCCGTCAATCGGTTTCCTTCCGGCTCCTTTGCGCGAGCCTCCGCTTCCGTATCCTCCCATAATAGTAATGTTTTGATATACAAAGATAACACTTATTTTTGAATAATGCGGAATAATTCAAAAGAAATAAATATGTTCTACAACATATTATCGCCCGAAACCGTAAGGCTCCGGGCGATATGCAACGGCGGAAGTATGTGGGTTATTCCGGCGTGTCAGTCTTTTCTTTCCGCAATTCGATTTGCGCTTTAATCTGTCCGGCGACGGTTATAACGAATGTGAGGAAAGCGGCCCAGATAAATTCAACTCCGAGGGCGGCGAGAATGGTTACCAGTGCGCCGTGGATTTTCCATAAGGCGAACCCCGTATATAATCCGGGAAGGAGAACGGAAAAAAGTCGCAGAATCACTCCGATGATGTTTTTTAACTTTTTCATATCGAATTTATTTTGATTGATTGTTTATTTGCTTCAGTAGTTCCGGGAAATGCTTTTCGAGCCATTCGCGGTATTCATATTTTACGTTCTGAATGGTTTCCGTGTATAATATTCCCCAGATTTGGCGGTTATAGATTTGGTAATTACCGTGTCGCTTCATATCGAGAAATCGGATATACGTCGGCAGCGTCGTTTCTGTTCTGACACCGCTCCCGTCCGGCGAAATGCGATAACGCGGATTCGTCAAAGCTGCCATAAGTACACCGCTCCGGCCTTTAACAGTCGCACCGCTCCGCTGCTCCCGCACCCGGTCGTGTCCCTTTTGGTATATTCGAGACGTTGCGATAAGGCGTTGAGCCTCCAGAATGTCGCGGATTCCTTTCTCAAGCTGCTGCTTGAAATATTGAACTTTGATACCTTCCGTTTCCATTTCATCAAGTAATTATCTTGAATCCGACAGACCAACCGGCAAACCCGGCAAAAAACTGTGTTTCCGGGAGCGTGTTCAGCGTTGACACGTCGAACCGCATAAGGGAACACCCGGATGCGAGGTCGTCAAGCATACGCGACTTTAATTTTTCGGTTACGACTTGCGACGATTCGAGAACGTTCCATGCGTCCCGGCGTTGAGGGTCGTACTTCTCCATGACGAATACGACACACTCGTTTCCTTCCTTGAAACAGTCTATGTTCTTGCCTTCGCTTTCTGCTGCCGGTGGTAACACAAACAGAGTAACCGAACCGGTTTTAAGTGTGGCTATTCGTTTTGCCATAGCCTCGTCAACAGTTACGGGAAGAACCCCGGTAATAAGTGGAATACGTTTTGCGAGGCATTCCCAATATTCCTTATATGCGGTAAGATTTATCATATCTGCCCGAAATAGTGATTAGCCTCTGCGGTGCGACGTTTTACAAGTCCGGGGAGAACCTTTCCACCTCCGCGTACCCATTTGGCAAATTCTGCGCGGATTGTGGGGTCGGTGGGGGCTGCCATGACCTTATTGAAAAGCGTCGATTTCTGGAATGCTCCGATGCCGATATTATAGGCCAGCGAAACAAGTGCGTCGAACTGGTTGTTATTGATTCTCGCGCCACGGAGTTTGGCTGCCACATCGTCGGCGAACTTCTTAATATCCGCCTCGAAAAGCGCGTCAGCCTCGGCCTGTGTGATACGTTTTCCGAGTGTAACATCTGGTCCTGTATGTCCGTAGCCGATTGTCAGAACTCCGGCGGGGCAGCGGTAGGCGGTCAGGCGACAGCCTTCCCAAGCCTTGATTTTTGATTTGATAGACTGTGAAAGTTCCATAATGATTTATTTTTGTGAGTTGTTTTTGTCGTGGATATACTCGAATTTACATTTGTAGAGATATAGCAACACCTCCCAAAAGTCGGTGGCCTCCACTTCCTTGACAGTTCCAAACAGTCCGCCGGTGGCTACCTCGAAAGTGATACCGGCCCACCCGGTCTTGTCATCAGGACGGGAACCGCCGGAACTGCGGAAAATTATGCGTAGGTCAATTTTCTTGCCGTTAATGTCAATAGGGCCGGACTGTATCGCGCTCCATACCGATGAAAACAGTGTCGGGGCATGGAAAGCGATAAGGTCAGGCACGGAGGATTCTCCCGGTATATGGTAAAGAACACGGGCTATATCGGCATAACCTTCCGCCACACCTTCGGCATCCGCCTCTGCCAGACTTTCAAAGATAGTAAGGCATTGCACGAACTCTCCGAATGTGATACCGTCGAGCCAGTCGGCCGGGCCTTTGAATCCCTTGTACTCCGGGAGTAGGTTAACAGTAGTGGCAAAATCGAGGCTCTGACGCTCCACGCCGTTGACGGTCTGTGTCCTGAAAAATCCGTCAATAACTTTCCGCTGTCGCTCCAGTTCCGCGATGTGTTCCGGCTTCAGTATCGTGTAATCCACTTTTTTCAGACCAATCAGGTAGGAGAACCAGCGCACACGGAAATAATCAAGGTCGATAACCCCGCCTCCCAGAGCGAAAGCGAGGAAACAATAATATTCATATTGCGCCGGAGTAAGTTCCCCGACACAAACGGGAATATCGACGGAGCGGCCGCGTGTTGTGATTGTTTCCATTAGAACGACATCCCTTTACTGTGAACTATCGGGCCGCCGACATACGGCACTGTTTCCATTCCCTCGGCATTGTAATCCGCCACGAGTTGCTGAAGCCGGTCTATGCACCTTTGAGCGTCAGAACCCAGCGAGGCGGCCACGGCTGCACGGGCTGACTGTTCCGCTTTAAGCCGGGATTTCACCGGTTGCGACTGTTGCACTTGAACCACACCCTCCGGGATAACCTCGACGGGCAGACGTTCCACCGCCTTCTGCATAGTGAGCAATACCACTGCACGGGCGGCGGTATCGCCGAACAATTCGTTTTCCTTCCCGCTTCCGTTAAGTATCAGCCCCAGAACCTTATCGCCGAGAACCGGCGCGATCTGCGCTTGCTGAACTTCTCGCATAATCGGAAGGAGCGTAACAAAAAGCCTGTGAGAGCCTATGTTATAATATTCGTCGAACTGCTCTTTTGTACGAATCAGGCATTTGTTCCGTAGCCTGTATTTGTGCGAGCTAATCCAAAATGTAAATTTGAACTGTTCGAGGGATTCCACAAGCGCGTCCGTCGCCTCGTAAGCAAGACGCAAAATGTTTTCTTCGTCCTTGAACTCCTGTAATGCGGTAAGCCCCTTTTCATTATCTCCTAGACGACGGGAGCGGCCGGCGGTGTCATGCTGCGCGTCGAGTGTCGGGATTATCTTCAGCCAAGTAAAGAAGGCGACCGCCTGTTGCAGATACTTCAACGCTGTGCCTTTCTCAAAATCAGACTCCCCGCTCTCGTAGAACTCCGCGAGGGCTTCCACCGGCTCACGTCCGACAATGGCCGCCACGTCGCGGATTCCAAACGGCAGCACCGGCTCCCACTTGTCGAAAGTAATGTCATTGGAAATCATTCCGACAGCGGCAACAATTTCCGCACTGCCGTTACCGTCTCTGTCAAACAGTTTCATCGCGTTTCAGTTTATAGGGTTTCCAGTCATCAAAATCTTTATTGAATGACCGTATATTATCGAATATTTCTTCTTTGTAGAATCGCGCCAGCCCGGTATCAAGAGTTATAACCGTCTGTTCACAGCGCGGATTGCTATTGAGATTGGCCGAACCCTCCACGGCAAAATCGAAACGCTCGCCGAATCCGGCCATAACTTTGGAGTGATTGCGGAACACCGCCACACGTCCACCCCTGAAAGCTGCCGCCCCTTTCAATGTGTTGTAGACCTCTACAAACTTAGAATCGAATATTTCGCCGAGATATAGGTCGATACGTCCGATAAGGCCCTGACTTTGCCAGCGCAAAAGTGTTTCCGCGTCGGTGATAGCCATTGAGAACGTAGAAAGCAATATATATTCGAGCGGTTGCTGTTTGAGGATAGCCCGTAGATATGTAAGCGCGTCCACGTCTCCGAACGAAAAACAGTGATACGCTTCGCTGGGGTTGAAGTGCCACGGCAAAGAATCTTCAAGGAACAACTCCGATTTTACGCGGCGTTCAAAATTCCGGCTCAACGTGCGATATACCCCAGTTTTCTTGCCGGTGTTCATATCCTCGGCGCGTTCCTTGCCTTCATCTTTCCCGCGTCCGGCGGCCGCCTCAGGCTTTTGACTGTTTCCGAAAATATTACGCATTGGCTTTCATTCGGTTTTCGGGGTTAACGTTTCGTTCGGCCTCGACAACAGTACGGTAAAGACCGATTTTTATTTCTGTTCCGGGAAAATTCGCGTCGATGAACTGTTGGAACGGCTGACATAGCACCATATCAGGCACGGAGGTCTCGGTAGCGTTATACACCTTCAGGGCATAGAGTTTTTCCGAACCGCTTCCCAATTTGGTATCAAGTATGAGGTTGGATAACGAGGGGTCCAGCCCGAACCCGGAGGTGGCGGCCGCCTCGGCTTTCTTGCAGATAAGAACCTGCGCCTCGATATACTCTTTTACCTTGTTGTCGATAGGCACTATCTTCCAGCCCTCGAAGTTTCCGGCTTCAGGATTCCAGAACTGCGACGTATGAAGGAACTTTCCGGCGTTCTCTCTCCCGGTCATCGCGGCGGCATAATGCTCCATTGCCTCGTCCTTGAATTTTTCGAGCATTTCGGGCGAATACGGAATGCCTTTTTGCTGACATATATCCTTTATCCGCGCTTCGGCCGCGTCCCAGTAGGATTGCGGCGATTCTATATGTTTGGATATGGCCGAGGCATTGGCGTTATAGGTGGCGAGTAAGGGCGCGAGTGTTCCGGCCAACTCCAGCCAGTCGAACGCGCCGATAAATCGCGGTACGCTGTAATGGTCGTGTCCGAAACTGTAAATATTATAATACGCCAGAGATACCGGGTATTTCATCGGATTGGCGGGGTCGAAAAGCGGATATATATGCGAGGTCTTGCTGTCAGGCGCCGGCCAGTCGGCTATCATAGCCTCGGAGGGTATAGCGTTGTCGCCCGGCCAGACAAAACGAACCTTTGATGCCGGAACGTGTTCCACTTTCACGATACGCCCGGCACCTATCCGCGCTCCCCTCGAACGTGTGAACTTAACCCAGAACCCCTCCAAATGGCAGAGGTCAATCAGGCAGCGGTGCATTTGTGTAAGGTAGTCGGTTTCTTTCAATGCGGAGGTAATCTTGTCGTCAATCACCCATTCCCGGTAAAAGATATTGTTTCCGTCCACCGCGTCGCGATACAGGCGGGGGCCTTCACCCCACTGCAAACCGGCTTTCTTGCCCATAATGCCTTCACCGGCATAGAACTTTTCGAGCAATCCGCACACGCGCCCCGGCAAATCGTTGTCAGGCCCGAAAGGTATTATCGGCGTTCCGTTGACATTCATATACTTGTAGCCGAAAGAGCCGGAGCCGCCGCGTAACATAAAGTGCGAGGGAGTCCAGCCCCTGCCGCCGGAATTGAGGCTGAAAGTAAATATTTCACCGGCTCCGTTATCGACAAATCCGAAATTTCCGCTTCTGCGTATCATCGTGGTATATTTGAAGTGTTAGTTTAAGACTGTGCGGCGGCCGTTGAACTCGACAATTAACGGTTGCCAGCACACACGGGCAAGCCCGGTTTCCGTATCAGTAAAAAATAATTTGTATGACGAGCCGGAAATATCCTCGTCGGAGGCTTTAGGACGGACACGGGCGGCGTTCACTTTCACAATGTCGCCGCCATTTCGCGTCTGCCTGTTCCACTTGCGGAACTTCATCGAAAACGTTCCTCCGGCAAGGCTAATACGTTTCATTTCCTCGATAGCCTGAAAAAGGTCTATTGTCTGCGTTCCTTTATCCATGGCCATACGTGGTCGGCTATAATTACATAAATGACATAAAGCACAGTGAATCCGAGAAGGGCCGTTCCGATAATGGTTTCTAAAGGGATAGACGGGTCCACCTCAGTCTTTGCTTCTTTCTTTTTTTGGGTGTCTGTGTCAGTCTTGCCGGAGGCTTCGGAATGGCGCGTGGAGTTAAGCCCGTAAAACCATTTGCCCTTCTCTGTCTGCATGGTGTTATTACCCTGTAACCGCCAATCGAGGTTCCAGAGGATAACAACCGGGCGGCCCGCTGAATCTCTCTCAATCTCGACCCTGCCTCGTTCATCAGCGCGGACGTTTGAGGAATCGGCGCGGTTCTCTGTTGTTTTCTCGGCGGTGGCGGCGGCGTTGAATGTAGAATCTGCGGAAGATTCGGAAACTGCCTGTATGGTGGTTTCCTCGACGACTTCCTTAGTAGAGCGGCAACTGAACAAAATGCCGAGGCAAGCCGCTGCAATACAGACAAGGCAGTACGCGAATAATGTATCATATCTTTTCATAACTGTGAAATATCAATAAGTACACATTCAGCACATGAAGGAGCCTTTACACAAGCGAGGCGCGAAAGCTGCTTCAGAATCTTGGCATTGTTTTCCACTATCAGTTCAAGGCTTTTGATTTTATCCTCCATTGTGCCTATTCTGTTGCGAAGTTCGGCGCGGTCATCCTGAAGGTCTTTAATCAAGCCTTGATATACTGTTTGAAAATGCTCCATTGCCTCGGCTTCGGCTTGTCGACGTGTGTATTTGATTGTAAAAATCCATGTCGCTCCGCCTCCGATAACAAGGGTGATAATCGGGATAATGATGTTTATTATTTCCATATCGTCTGCGTTTTACGCTGCAAATTTCGGTCAAGAGGAGCGAGGTTGGAAGGACAACCCCGGAGGCATGTGAAAAGAGGCTGTGCCGTAATTGAACTGCACCCCAAAAGTTAGACACAAAACTTTTGGGGTGCAGTTCTTTTTTGACACAGCTTCGTTTTTGGCTGGTCACGATATCCGAAATGAGGAATCTATTTTTTTTAGCAGCTCATTCTTGGTCTCTACTATCCATTCCGGGGCTACATCTGTTTTAGGGATGCTATGCCATTTCCTGCAACCTTTTTCCCTATAATAACAGCCTATATTCCATATTGTCTCCCTGGAAGTACAATAGAGGGATATGCTCACCATGAACGACTTGCCGTCAATCTTGTATATTTTTTCTATTTCCATGTTGCAAAATTAATCATTTGATATTATCTCCCTTCTATCTTGCTTTTTGATATTTGGTAACAATCTTTTTTACCTTGAAATTTATTCGTCAGATTCGTCGTATTCGTCTGTTTCTGCCGAAGTTTCGATATATTCAACCACTTCGGCAGAAGTCCATCCGTCCACAACGGATATTTTTACCACGGCGGTAAAATCCAGTTGCTTGTTATCATAGGAATATCCACTTGCTGCGCTTTGAATTTCCTCCCTAAAGGCTTCCAAATCTTTCATTCCAAACCTCCTTCCCCGGCTTCGTCCTCTGGCTTCGGATAGTTGGAATCCGAAACGTCGTCTATGTCGGTGAATGTTTCTTCTACCCGTTCGGCGATTTCTTCCTCCGGCGGCTCCGGGTGGCTTCGGCGACGGGCGACAGGTCCGGCGATTGTTGCGAGGTCTTGGCGTATGCTGTCAATGGCTCGGAGCGTCGCCACTGCCTCCATATCGTCCATACCCAGTTCCTCGGAGGCGTGGAGTACGGTATTAAACAGGCGGTCGAGGGTGCGCCGGTAGTAGTCGTATGTTCCGGCGGGGTGCTGAAGTCCGTTTATCGCGGAGAGAGCTGCGTCGCTTACTTGTATAGTGTTGTTTTTTGTATCCATGATTTTTCGGTTTATTAGTTGTTTCTTAATTCTATTTTGAACCACTTGATTTCGCACTTGTCAACCCAACGGGTCAGAGTGTAGAAATCAGGCTGACAGTTTAGCCATTTTTCGATGCTTCCGTCATTGTTCTTGATTGTAATGTTATAGATACCACGGTCTAAGGTATCTTTGAAGTCGATTACTTTTCTCATGTTGTTACCATTCTTTTCCGACACCGAGGCGGTCTTGGCGTATGTCGCGGCGGGTTTCACGTATGGCATACGGTGTAAAGCCGATTATAAGCACCAGCCCTCCGTAGGCGGTTACGCGCTCGCTGTCAATGCAAACGCCCCACCATGCAATAAGGGTGGCGATTACGGATACAAAGATACTGAATTTTTCCGATGTAAGGTAAATAATTGCTTTAATCGGTAGTTTCTTCGCTCTCGGCCGGCATAATTCAGCCGGAGCCGGTAAAGTTTGAGTTGCTTTCATTGTTGGGCTTGTTTAGATGTTGTTTGACGATTTGAGTAAGGCATAAAAAAGGCGTTCGCCTCTCCATGTCGTCAAACAAGCCCGGAAACCGACGAAGTAGTCGTGTTACTTAGGGTGGAGAAGGCGAACGCCTTATATCGTATGTAATCAGGCAAATAAAATGCCCGAAAATATTTCGAGCCGCTTTCGCGACTACTTCGGCAAACTGCCGGGCTTGTTGACGGCACAAAGTTCGGAAGAATATTGTGAACAAAAAAAAAAAAGTTAATAAAATTTAATACAGAAAGAAAAAATAAAGCCGGAACAATTTTGCCCCAGCCCTACATTGTGTTTAATATCGTTAGCGATTTTCTTTCACCTCGCAAGTGGTAATATTCCAACTCGAACGGTCGAGCGGATTCCCCTCAAAATATGTAAGTGTAACGGTATATCGCAATGCTTGTTCCACCCCGAAAGAATTTTCAGCGGTCAAAGTGCCTTTTATCCGATAGGTGTTATCCCCGAACTTTTCACGCGTTACCGACATTAGAGAAAAGTCAGCGGTCGCCGGGTTGTTCAACTGACTTTTAACCTCCTGTTTTGCTATCTGGAAAGCGGCTGCTTGGATTTCATCGCTTGAATCTCCGGCAGAATCAGAGTTTATACCCTGAAATACCGCGTATATTATAGCGATTATTATTGCTGCAAAAATCACCATTCCACAGCCTTTGGCCGCTTTATCGGTTTTTTGCAATTCGGTTTTTACTTCCGGGCTGGTTTGGGGGTTCATGTGGCGTAAGATTGGTGTTATCTCCGCCGGATTCCGGGTGTCTGACAGTGCAAAGTTACGAATTTTTAGCGGTAATGAGGTGAAAATTTGCAGTTTGCAGAGCAAAAAACGGCATTTCAGACGTAAAATTTTGGTCTTAAAAACACCATTTCGCTATAAATAAGACAGTTAACCGCATTGAAAAATAAAAACGCTATTTTTGACACGCTCCGAGGTGCGGGCCGCTCTGAAGGGAAAAAATAATTACCACCCCTTACCAAAGGTGAAATGTGAGCGTTCGGGTTTGTTACGGCGTTACCCGCCGGCTCGGTGAGCGCAAAAATAAGCCCGGCGGTATGGTCGGCCGTCGGGCGGTAATATGGTCGGTAAGGGAGCCGGTAACTATGTCAGCCGCCGAATCGGTCGGCCATCCACTGTTCGGCAAGTTCGGCCGCTCCTGACGCTGCGGAGGGCGCGGCTTTGGCGGCGTTCAGCCACTCGCGGCGCATCATCAGGTACTTGAAAGCGTCCGAGAAGTTGGTCGACAGGCGGGGGAGTTTCTTCGCCTCCAGTTTCTCGGTTTTCTTGACTTTCGCCACCACCTTTTGCTGGCCCCGGTGCTTGACTTCGGCCTTTGCGCCTTCGATACTGCACACCATTTCCGGGCAGTTCAGAACATCGACAAGCAACAGGGGAAGGCGTTCGTTCTCGCCTCGCATGAGTTCGTGCATAAAATCATATTCGGCGTTTTGCTTAATCGTGGCTTGCTTGCGCGATTTCAGTACGACAGTCCAGCCGGTACGTCGACCGGCCGCGTCCTTTTCGATAGCCTCCTTAATCTTTCCGGCATAGTCCTCACCTTGTTTCTGGAAGTTGTTGCCGGAGCGGTCATAATAGAGGTTCAGGGTCTTAAACGTATGCGAATTAAAGAAGTCGAGGAATTGATCGGCGAGTTCGCGGAACCAGCCCGGCGGTATCTCGTAGAAGTTTTTATGCACCCGGTAACGTCGGCCGTCAGATTGTCCGATAACCAACGAAAGCATATTGCCGAAGTCCATGCCTCCGTCAAGGGGCCGGGAGGGGTCGAGGTGTCGCAGTTCCGCAGAGGTGAAGGCCGCCACTCCTGAAACAGTTCCATCGGTGTACTTGTGTGAATCTCCGAAAAGCACGTAAAATCTTGCGTCCTTCCTCACGCCCGGACGCATACCCATAACGGATTTAAGAAACTCGTGGAGTTCAAGTGCGCCGTTATAGAGACGTTTCGCATAGTCAACGGTAAGAATGTCGATGTTGACGAAACTCGATATATTCATAAAGAAGGTTTGCCCTTTGCGCAGCTTCAGCAGCCCTTCGGTATAATAGTCGATACGCTTTTCAAGCCGGGCAATTTTCTTAACGTCCGGGGTCACCTCACGGTTGGCGCGTGTGAGTTTCAGTTGCAGCCGGTTCAGTTCCCCGGCAGCTTGTACGATTCTGACAATTCGCTCCGGCTCCATTTCGGAGGCATAGCGGAAAAACCAATCATATTCTCCCTCGGTAACGTCCGGCATATCGGTGGTAATCGTAACACCTCCGTAGAGGTGGCAGCGCCCGTAAGTTATCGCGTCGCCTCGGAGAATAGGCATAACACGGGCAGCCTTTGAATCGGAAGCGTATTTGGCTTCATCGAAAATCAGGTGAGCCACGGATTTACCGGCAAGCAATGAAGGGTTGTCGAGTGAGCCGAGAAAAATAACAGAACCATTCCAGAACGAAAAAACGTGCTTGTAGTCATCGACAATAACAGAGCAACGACGTTGCCACTCCAGCGGCGGACGCTTGTATTTGACATAGTGAACCCCTTCGATAAGGTCATCAATTTTCCATCCGTTCTGAACGGCCGGCATTATGTTGTTTACAAGATTTGAATAGGTGTCGGCCACAATAGCGATAGGCGCGCCCGGCATGAGCCGGACGCACTTGACAGAACGCCGGGCGATAATGACGGTACTTTTAGCCACGCCACGGCCGCCGATTGCTATAAAGTTGGTGGTATCTATCCAGTCGCAGAAAACAAGCGCGTCAGAGCCGAATTTTACAGGCATTTCGGGGATTTTATTCGCTTTCATCGCCAAACTCCTTTTCGTCATCAATCATTCGTTGAATAAGATTGCGTTTCATAATTCCCGCATCCTCCTTCACGCGGCGGCGGCTAATCTCCGGGATTTCAGGTATCGAATCAATGAACGCCTCCAGTTCCTTGCGGTCGGCCTTCGGTGCGCCCATACTTTCGGGGTCGTGTGTGTAGAGTATGACGGGAGAAGCGTCGAGAAGTTCCTGGGGAATCTCTGGCGTGGCTTCATCGTAGCAACCCCGGAGTTTCGCGGCCTCGTGCAACATACTTTTGGCCTCCTTCAGTTTTCCCATAGAGGCGGCAAGGTCGGCCCATTTCTCGTAACGTTCGGCGTATAGGTTGGCCCATGCGCGGGGGCGCACATTCTCCTCGGAATAGAAAAAATTGAGCGCGTCGGCGTATATCCGGCGAGCCATCCAGTCTGAAAGTCCGTAAGCGTCGGATTTCAGCAGCTTGATTATTCCGGCTTTGGTAACTATCCGCTTTCCTCCGGGAAACATCATACGCGCCCGAAGTCCGCGAACCATTTCCATTAAATCGAAATAGTCGCGTTCTTCGGGTGTCAGGCTTTCAAGATTCCCGGTAGACAGTATTCTTTCAATCTGGCGGGAATCTATTTCCTCGAAGTTTATCCGGGAGGGCTTACGGGGTAAATTCGTCATCGTCCAAATAGTTGACAAGTTCGTTAAAGCGGTTTCGCGCCTGAATCTTCTGGAGTTCCTTTATAGCGTCAATGTTTCCGGCAGTGGCGGCTTCCTGAAGTTTTATTTGTGGTGTGGCGATTCCTTCGGCACGGGCGGCGGCCAACATCAGAGCCAGAGGTGAATCCGGTAACTCGGCGATAATGCAGAACGCCCGGCGACGCTCCGGCGGCCATTCCATAGACACGGCGATTTCAGCCGGACGCATACCGGCGGAAGCCAGTTTGTAAACATCTTCCTTCTCCTTAGTTGTCAGAGGAAAATCGGGATATTTTACAATATCGGTATTATCGGTATTCATCTTCGAGGCGTTTGCAGGTTGTATGGTAATATCCTTCGTCTTGCTCCATGAGGATAAAGCGGCGGCCGGAGCGGACAGCGGCCACGGCAGTAGAGCCGGACCCGCCGAAAGTGTCGAGTATCACCGCGCCGGGAGCGGTCGCGTCCTCGATAAATTTCTGAATCAGGGCTACGGGCTTTTGTGTGGGGTGAACTTTAGCCCCGTCAGTCGATTTAGCCCCGGAGGTGAACGCCCTTATATCGAATATTATGTTTGTGCCTCCGATATTCGCACCCTTTCCGGCATGGAACAATATAAGTTCGTGGATAAATGCGTAATGATTGCCGGGGCCGCTTAATTTGTTCCATACAAGCATATTGTGCGCTTTCAGGATTTCATCGAACAACGGATAATAAAACGCATATCCGCGCCAGTCGCAAAAGAAGTAAATACAGGCTTCAGGACGGCACACGCGCCGAAACTCGTTGAATAAATCCCGGTAGAACGGTCGGCATATAGAGAGGTCGCGGAAATTGCCCTTTTGTCCGTTGTGGGTCATTCCGAGAAAATAAGGAGGGTCGGTAACAATGCAGTCCACCGACGATTCCGGGAGGGTCTTTATAACGTCGAGACAGTCGCCGTTATAGACAGTTCCGCCCGGAAACTCGCGGCGGTCATATGTGGAGAGATTGCAGGAGGGATAACGAAACATTCAGAGCAGCGATTTTTTTATTCTGGATTTCGAGTTGGTGGCCCGCTTCCGAACGGTCGCACGGGTGGCAGCCGGGGCGCGAGAGGAAACGGAGGATATGAGCCTTTGAGCGTTCCGCCGCCTCGATAGCCACGGTTACTTTTTTTTTCGACGCTCAACCTCGGCCTTTAACGCGGCTTTCCTTTGCGTCCACACTTCATAAGCTGCGGCGGCTTTCTCGTTTTCCTCGCCTTTAGCCTTTGCGTCATCGAGTTTCTTTTTATGTTTTGACACGTTGGAGTTGGCGGAGTTGAGTTTTCCCACAAGTTCAACATCAGAGAGAGCGGTCAGGTCCTCGGTCGCCTCCATTTCGCGGAACTTGGCGGCTTTGCCGAGAATCGAGCCGGTTTCCCGGTAATGTTCGAGTTCGTCCCAGATTTCGCGATTCTTCAGATACTCGGTTACGATTGTCTCACATTCGGCGGCGGCTTGGGCGGAATCAGCGTCGCCGAGTGTCTGGAGACGGACGAACGCGGCTTTATAGTTGCCGTATGCGGTGAACATATCGGCCACCAGCACTTTCAGAATGTCGGGGCAGTCCGGGGAGTTAAGGAACGGATATTTTTCGCGGAAACGTATCATCTTTCTGACAGGCTCCGGGGCCTCGGCATATTTGGAGCGGGCTTTTTCCAGTTCCTCGGTAAGTTCGTCGATTCGGTCGGCGTTGTCGTCCATGGCCAACACTCGCTCCTGAAAATCGGGGCTTACCAATTCGTCGACGCTTACACCGAAAGAATCCGCCAGTTCGATAAGTGCGGTTTCATCATCAACCGGAACGGTTTTAACCGGGGCTTTCGTCTCGATCATGGCTTGCTTCGTTTTTGCCCGGCGCGGAAGTGCGGCAAACTCCGATTCGGTAAGTCCGGCAATTTTGCGAAGTTCATCAAACAGTATTTCGCGGGTAGTGGCGGTATCATCGACGACAAAACGGCGTTTTAACATCAGATTCACACCGAAACGCTGGTACAGTGCCACGCCCTCATTATAGTCTCGCGGGCCTTTAAGGTATTCGGTAATTACTTTTCTTTTGTCCTGTTCCATGATATAAAGTTTTTGACAGTACAAAATTAAGCGACGGTAATTACCGGCTAAAAGACAAAACGCTCCAAAGGGAGGCTAATACCTTCGGAGCGATTCAATATTATTATTTGCGGCCTGTTATATTCGGTTTCCGAGAGTAACAGGGGTAAGGCCTTCGCAATTTATAGAGAAGTTGGCACTCAATCCGAGAGCCTTCAACACCCGGACGATAGTAGATATTGTAAGGTTGCGGCCACTTTCAATTTTGGAAATTTGCGCAGTCTGAACCCCCACACGTTCTCCGAGTTGGGCTTGTGTCAGATTCATTGCCTTGCGGGCATTCTTTATCGACGCGCCGATTAAAGCGGCTTCCACGTCAGCGTCAAACGCCTCACGTTCGGGGGTGCTTTTCACACCTACAAATTCATCGGTAATTTCTCCGAGGGTGTACCACTTTTTTTTCATATCATTTGTTTTTTTCATCAAAATATTCTTTTCTTAATCTTTCTGCCTTTTCAATTTCTTTTCCGGGTGTTTTGCGCGTTTTCTTGACAAACCCATGTGTGGTGATTATCAAGGCTTGTTCTTCTGTGTCCCAGAACGCAAGCAGACGGTAAGCAATTCCCATATAAAGCGTTCTAAACTCCCAAATGTCGGAATCTTCCAATTTCTTGAACAATTCTTTATCCTGAAGGCCTCCGGCTACAACAGTAATGTTATAGATGATTTTCTTTGCAGCCTTAACCGGGAGAGTGCTTAGAAACTCCCTTACTTCCTTGCTAAGGATAACATTATATTTGGGTTTGTCCATAAATGCTTTTCTTAATTACAATGCAAAGTTACAAAAAGTTTTCCATATATGGAAATATTTACGCGCAAAAAAATCCCCGAAGTCGGAGCCACGGGGATATATGTCGGGAAATGAGCCGGTAGAATCAGGCGGGAACGTATCGGCTTTGTTCTATCCATATCAGGCCGCCTTCTCCGGCGTCAAAAGCGCGGAGGGTGAGCTGGGCACCTTCTGAAGCAGTGAACACCTTGCCGCCACGCAACAGGATTTTTCCGCTCGTATGGGAAACGGTCGGTGATGTACCGGCAGCCCCCAGAAGCGTTATAACCGCGTCATGCGCTCCGCCCCCTATCTCGTCGATGACAGCAGAACCGCCCGAAAGCTGGTATTGCCCTTCGGTAACGAACGAGACCACTTTAACGCCGGCCTCGACGACTGAAACAGGTTCTTCGAGGGGTACGGTACCCTTATATATCTTGATGTCGTCGCCTTTGGAGATTTGGGCGAGGGTGAACTCGTTGGTGTTGCTTTCGTTGTTCCCGGTATAGGAGGGGGTGATTTTACACGGATTGCAGATTGAACCGATAAGGTCGGCGGGCTTGCCGGAGCAATAGCGCATAATGCCGATAAATTTTGAGTTCAGTTCGTTGACTTTGAACTCGCGCAACTCCTGACTGTTTCCGGGGTGGTTGAACTTGATAGAGGGGGTAAAACCGATTTGGTCGGTTTCGCCTTCGGCTGTGCTGGTAACTTCTGCTGTTCCCTGCGTCATGTAGATACCGATTCCATAACGGCCGGGCTTCATAACGATATTGTCGACAATTACAACGCCTTTGTCGTCAGGAGACGGCATAAACGCGATGTCGTCAGTATTGATAAGCACCAGAACGTCGCGGAGCTGAATCCCTGTACCGGGATTGCCGGGGGCGCGTCCGACGGATTTTCTTATATATGTCATGTCGATGAAATTTTATGGTTTGAAATTTAAGGCACAGGGCGCGGCGCATTATCCGCGCCCCGTCCATTATCGGTAGGTTTAACCGCGTTCCACCTCGTAGAATTTGCCGTCGGCGGCCTTCACCAGTTTGATGAACGAACCGGCCTTCAGCGTCATGGCGGCGGAAAGTGCGAAGTTACCGGCGTTGGCGATTGTCGAGGCGTTGTCGGCTCCGGCTCCGTGGATTGTGTAGACTGTTCCCGGAACTGCGTCGGTCAGGTCGGTAATCGCGGTGGCCTGTGTGTTGGCGTTGGTGACGAAAACGGTAGCACCCTGAACGCTCGGAGTGGTCTCGTCGGCGGGGAACTCGTAGGAATCGCCCGGAGCGGTGGCACGTTCGATTTCGATGAATTTGCCGTCGGCGCGTTTCATCACACGGAGGATTTCGCCTTTCTTGGGTGTCCATGCAGCCGAAAGGAGGGAGAATTTTCCATTTTTCTTGATTGTTACGCCGCTGTCTCCGTCGACACCGCATTTCAGGGATATGACTTGCCCCACGGCGGCGTTGGCGATGTCTGTAATCTCGAACACCGAACTGTTGGCTACCGTCACGATTGACGAGTGGAGAAGCGCGGAGGGATTCGCGTCGGGACCGGTTTCGAGGAAGAAGGAATCCGGGCGGTCATAGTCATTGCACCACACAAGCTGACGGGAACCGTCCATGTCGGCGGGGTCGGTGTATTTGAAGCCGACAGCCTCGGCGGCCAGACCTTCTTTCCATTCGCTCCATGCCTTCAGGCTCCAGTCCTCCTGTTCAAGGTTGAAACGGAGCATTTCGCCGGCGACATGGTCGTATGTGTGGAAGTTGCCTTCTATGGTCCAGAAGATACGGTGGTGGTTGTCGGCGTTGGGGATTGTCTTTATTCTTACGCCGGGGAACTCCTTCACGTAGGTGATATTCTTTTCGTAGTCCACGTTCCGGCCGTAGTGCGCCTCGTTGTATTTGTGATACCACGGGAGCATGAACGAAGGGATATACAGAACGATTGTGCCGGTATCGCGGAACACCGAGGGAATCATCGACGTGCCGAGGTAGAACACTTCGCCGATATTGGCGGGGGTGATTCGCGGGAGGTTGAACGGCTTAATCTGGTAAACGGTCTTGCCGGAAGTGCCTCCGTTGGGGGTGAAGTCGGTATGCCCTTCCACTTTCTTGCGGAGGTATTCATACAGGCCGTCGGCGGCTTCCATTGCGCGGCCGGGAACGTTGGGATTGGGGTCTTTGCGAACGCCGTTAATGCGGCGTTGCTCGCGTTCGTTGTGGAGTTTCTTCGCCGTTTCTGCAAGCAGATACTCGATGAATGAGAGTTTTACGGCGTTTGAACCCTCTTTGTTCAGGTGTCCGATCCAGCTCTTTTCGATAGCCTTCAGGTTCTTGAAGCGATAAGCGAACATAACGTCGTACATTCGCAGGGTCTCGTGGTCGAACTCGTAGGAGCCTTTTGTAACGTTGTCGAAGTCGCTGTCCTGTGTGTTGTCAGCCTGTGAGAACTCGCCCAGCCAGATATTAACCAGCGTGTCGAGGTCCTGATGGCCGGATTCGAGCGGGAAAAGCGTTTCGATTGTCGGCAGCTCGCGGAGGAACGACTGAAGGCGGTCGCGCCACGGCAGACGGTAGAACGCGCCGAGGTCGTCCTGAAGGCGTTTGTAATCTACGCGGTTAGCCGTCGCCACGGCGAGGCTCTGGCCCTGTGCCGCGAGAAGCGCGGCCTTTGCTCGCATATTGTAGGGGCGGTCGAGGCTGAAGAACTCGCCCGACATTCCGCCGAGCTGTTCGGTGTCGTCGAGGTTGAAGGCTCCGGGGGTCGCGCCGCTCTGTCCGGCACCCTTGCCGGGGTCGGATTCGGGAAGTTCGGCAAGTGCCTTAATCTTTTCGTTGAGTGCGGCGATTTCCGTCTCCTTGGCCTTGATTGCTGCGGCGTGTGCCTGTGCGTCGGTGGCGTTCTTCGTTTTAAGTGCTTCCAGTTCTTCAGACGTTTTTGTAAGCTGCGACACGGTATTTCCGAGGATAACCTTTAACGCTGCGTCCTGTCTGTCTTTGGAAGGTTCTACGGCTGGAGCCGGGTCGTTCAAGGCTGCGGCGAAATCATCGAGGAACTTGTCGGAGAATCCGTAACCTTTTAGGGTTGCGCGTTCCTCGTCCGAAAAGCTCTTTTTACCGTCTTTCTCCTGAAAGGCGGTAAGTCCGAGAATACCGAGAATCGCGGGGATAAAATTCGCAAAATTCATCTTTTACTCTGTGTTAATTTGGTGGTTAATTACTGATATATTTGTTGTGCCTTCCGGCTCGTTGCCTGTGCAAGCACCCATTTAACCGCGTCGGCCACACCTCCGAACTGGTCGATATAACCGAGTTCCACCGCCTCGTTGCCGTCGAACATCTCGCCACGGAAAAGCGGCAGTTTAGGGTCGTATTCGATTCCGAGGTTTCGGGCCACGGTCTCGGCAAAAATTTTATGGATTTTTTCGGCGCGGGCCTTTATGAGTGATTCGTCGTTGTTCTCGACAAGTACGCGAGTTTCCTTGTTCTTTAGGTCGGCGGTGTCAGGATATATTTCCCGGTAGTCGATTCCGTTCATCTTGAAAAATTCGCGGAAACTGTAATGTGTGCATACGATTCCGACGCTTCCCACTTCGCAAAGTGGCGAGGCTATGAAAGTGCGGTCGCTGGCCGTACCTAACCAGAAATGTGCGGAGGCCATTATGCCGGTTACTACTGTGGCCGTCGGTTTTTTGCAGTTTTCTACGGCTGCGGCCGCCATATCGAGGTGCGACACCATACCGCCGGGGCCGTCTATTACAAAGACGATTCCGCAAATGTTGGGATTCAGTTCCGCCGCCTCGACCTGCTTTGCTACCCACTCCGATTCCCACGAATAAAGAACCCCGGTAAGAGTTATCACGGCGATAGAATCAACCGGCAGGGAAATATCGTCAAGTTCATACCATTTCGCCATATATGGAGCGGCGGTCGCCTTGACGGTGCATTTGTCGTCCTCGTTGAGTTTGGCGGAGGCGGCCTCTATATTGCCGGCCACAATCGCCGGCATGATGAGCGACACGAAACTTTCAAAGTCGTGTCGCCGTATGGTCCAGTTATCGGAAAATATACGTTGGAGCCTGTTCATGCAGTTATTTTTGTCGCAAAATAACTACTTATCGCGGGCGCGTGGAAGGACTTTAATCCGCTAAATATCCGTCCGGCTTCGTGTCCTCCCCCGAAAGCGTAACGGTAAAAACACCGTTCCCCGTAGTGTAATCAAGGGCGAGGGGGAAGTCGGGGGAACCCGCTACACGTGTGTTTCCGCTTTCATCGACGTATGTAGCCACCACACGCTGGCATTTGTATGATTCCAGAATGTCGGCGGCGGAATCCGATACGCCGGAGCGGTCAAACGTTATTTTCTTCTTGATAATCCCTTTGTCGGCGGTCGTCGATATTTTGACACTTCCCGGAACTGCGGCCGCGTCGTCGGGTGTTCCGACGGTTATCAGGATAACGCGTGAACGGAATCGGGCAAACCGCGTAAGCCGGACCACCGGGATAATCTTCAGGCTATGACATACCGAAACGGTCAACTGTTCCATAATTGCAGGCTATAAGTTATTGTTAATCAATTATTCAGCATTTTTCCGACATTTTTCCGACAAAATTACCCTCAAAAAAAGACAAAACAGGCCATTCGGTAGGTAAAATAATCACTGACTTTTATGTATTTATTTTCGCGAGTAACGGCGTTTGGTCGTCCTCCGCTGCTTATCCCTCCAGCGTTGGTAATTCTTCAGCAGGGCATCTTCTGTGATTGATTCTATTCCGTAGCGGCATAGAAACTGAAAAACCGAATCTTTGAACTGAATACCCTTTAAGTGCTTGTTTTCGTCCATAAGGTCGTGCAGCTCGGCCCACATCATAAGGCGCATTTTGTCGCCGAGGCGTTTTGCAGCTCGCGCCGACAGATAATTGAACTGCTCCGGCGATTTGCCTCCGGCCATATTCGCGTCGCGTCGGTCCGGCAATGCAAATTCCAGATTGCCGGATTCAAGCGGGCAGTTAACGGGTCGTTTCTGAAGTAGGTCGTAAACAAGTATGTAAATGTCGAGTTTCGAGGGGAATCGGACGGCACCGACTTCCGGGTCGAAGTATTTCCCCCGGATATACTCGGCCACATACTGTTCGACTTGAATCTTTACAGTAATCATAGAGGGCGATTTGATTGATTATGAGCGCAAAGTTACGAATAAATTCCGACAATAGGATATTATATAGGCGACTGTGTTATTATATTACCGACTTAGCCAAGATTTAACGCGAAAACTTTGTTTTTTTGTAACACCGTTACAACCATTTGGAATCAAGCAATTTACACTCGTTACAGTTCAAAATTGCAGTTTGTAACGCCCCCTGCGTTTTGTTACTTTTTCACCTTTTCCTCCCTCCCCGAAAACGTGTAACAAACCGCAATTTTTTTGTTACGCCGATTGTTACCAAGTTTGTCACACCCTCTTTTTCTCTTAATTCCTTTGATTTTATATTGTTACCACCTTTTGCAAACATCTGTTACAAGGTAACAAAGATTTAGTAAGAAAAAGGAGGGGGTAAGGGGTGAGGTTCGGCAGTCGCGGTGTGGGTAAAAAGGAAGCCGGGCGGTCATGCGTGGTGCAAGTTCCGCCCGGCTCACGGCTCGAAAATTGAAAAAATACCTTATCCATCAGTCTTCATAAAACAATACCACCGCGTCTTGCCCGAACGCCCGGTGATATGCCCGAATAACGGTTCTCGACCGAATCGTTTTAGAATCGGCGCGACTTTGATTTGTTCCTCGTTCCATTTGAACACAAGAATGCCGAAAGGCTGCAATACTCTCCAGCACTCTGACAGACCTTGAGCAATGTCATTACGATAATCTGCTGTCAGCCGTCCGTATTTGGCCCGCATATACGATGAATCACCACACCAACGGAGGTGGGGAGGGTCAAATACCACAAGCCGGAAAGTATCATCAGGAAAAGGCATACACCGAAAATCCGCCACAACATCGGGATTCACTTCAATAGTTCGCCCGTCGCACAGTTCAAGAGTTTCCCGACGAATATCCATAAACATGGCCAAGGGATTGCTTTTGTCGTTCCAGAAGGAGCGGGAACCGCAACAAGCGTCAAGAATAGGCGGATAAGATTTATCGTTCATAAGGATTCCGGGGTGATATTGGTTCGTCTGGAGTTTCCCATGTCGGGTGGCGGTGTCCGTGCAGTAATTCGCATAAATTACGCGCATGAATTCCGGCGCGATGACATTCCCTGTTAAAATCATCGTCAAACGTTCCTTCCATTGCATACAGGGTTTCCAACAATTCGCGTATTTCGTCGGCTTCGTTTCTTGCAAGCGAAATGCGGTCTTTATCTTTCTTCATAGAATGAACATACTTTTGAATATCTGAAACAATACCACGGCTACAATCGAGTTTCCGGCAAGTTTGCGCTGCTGTGTTATTGAGATTCCGGCGGCTTGAATAGCGTTGATATATCGGTCGTCCAAGTCCATGAGGCGGAATGTCTCGCGTGGAGTGAACCGGCGAATCTTATAGCCGATATACACAAAATTGTTATCAGTATATGCTGAGGCAGTAACGGCCGGAGCGATTTCAAGAACATTCCCGGCGGCGTAGCCGTGGGACCTTTGTATCACCATAGGCTCGGCGACAAATTCCGCTGTGCTGCCTGTATTGCGGAAGTTTGAGGCACATACAGACCCGGCAAACTCTTTCAGGTGGCGAGACACCACAACGCCTTTGTTATCGCGTGTGTAGCCCAAAATCTTAGGCTCCGCCACGAGGCTGTCTTTCTCAACCGTGGTAATACAATTTGCCACAGTATCGCCGATTTCAATGCGTTGGGCTGTTTTTGCTCCCCGGCTGCGGTCTGACGGATTTTCGATGTTCCGGCCTCTGAACGCACAGGCCACGGGTTCGGCCAGGCACGTATCGGTGGGATAATGGCCGTAACCGGCACAAATCGCACCGGCTATTCCTTGAGAAGTTTGGAAATTGGTGGCAAAGCCGCAACCTTCCGACAATTTGCGTTCACAATGCCCGATAATCATCTGAAGCTGCGGTACAGTAAGATAATAGTTATCCGTCACTTTCTGCTCCAGTATATGGCGGAGGCGACGCTTCGGGGCTGCTGTTTCGGGGAATATGAACGGTTTGTGTTCTCCGAGGATTGAAACCATAAAAACACGTTGCCGATTCTGGGGAATCCCGAAATCCCGTGCATTGAGTACCTTCCAGTAATTGGAATAGCCCTGAGCCTCCAGCCACTCGCGCCAGCGTTTGAAGTTATCGGCGTGTTTCTTGAATGTCAACGCCTTTACATTCTCCATAAGGAGGTATCGTGGACGTTTAGCCTCGATAGCGCGGGCGCATTCCCACAATAACGATGAACGGGTGCCGGAACCCTCCGCGAATCCGCGTTGCTTCCCGGCGGTACTTATATCCTGACAAGGGAATGAATAGGTGAATAAATCAAAGTCGGGCATTTCCGCACTGGTCCAGTCTATCAGCGTAATATCCCCGTAGTTGGGAAATCTTTCCGTAATTTCCTTTGTCGGAGTGTATGCCTTTATATCGAGACGGTCGATTCTTTCGCCGGCAAGACGCGGATCGCGGGCGGCGTAATATGCCGCCACTGCGTAGCGGTCAATTTCCGAAAAGCCCACCACCTCGTAATCAAAAGAGGGATAAGCCGTTTTCAGTCGTTCGAGGGCTATTGACTGACTGCCATAACCGGCGAACGCTTCAAATACTCGTAATTTCATAAAATCGAAAAAAGGTTTGCCGGTTCTTCATCAGGAAGGAAGCGGCCGTTAACTTGTAATGCTTTTCGCATGGCTTCGCGGAATGATACCCCGTTATTGGTGTAACCCATAATCATATCATAACATTTGGGGTGTTCCCGCAAAAGCGTATCAAATCGCGTATCATCTGCGAACTGTGAACCGAATCCGCAACCCATACAGCCTGTTCTTGCCGCCCCTTTATGATAGATTTCGGCGATTGGTAGATTTTGAGCGCGAATGTATTCCCAAATATCGGCTTCGGTCCAAATCGAAAGCGGCTTACTTGCCGGAGATTCCCCGAAAACGTTGCAGCCGCCTTGCCTTAGATACTGTGTTTCGCGTAATTTGCTTTCGGCGGCCATAGTTCCGACAATCGGACGGCGACCGGTTTCCCGCTCGAATCGGTGAAAAGGCTCCTTTTTTAATTTGTTGCAACACATTGCCGAAGTCTCGTAAGGCTCTGTCAATAGGTAACGCCATTTCAAAGCAAGCCTGAATTTACCGTTGCCCATATATATCCCGGCGGTCTTGGAATGTGGATTTATCCTTACTTTGTGAACCCTGTCCGCTGTTTCTTTTCCGATAAGAGGAAAGACGTATTTCGCCCATATCTGGCGCGGTGTGAATTGCGGGCGAATAATGCTAATGACAGCCCCGGCAGCTTGCGTCTGGCGCACAAACTTGATTATTTCGGGATATTCGTTGCCGGTATTGCAGAACACCGCGAGAATGTCCGGGAAAAGAACCCGGCAAAGGTGCAATAAAACCGTGCTGTCTTTCCCTCCCGAAAAGGAACAATAAACCTTATCAAGTCCACCTAAACGGGAAACAAAAGTGTCAATCGTTCCGAGGGTATGGTCGATTTTTTTGTGATAGCGTCCAGCGTTGCCGGGCTTCCAGTGTCTTGCTATCCATAACGGTAACAGTTTAGAAGGGTAGTTTTTCCTGTTGCGGGGGTTGTGGGGGTGGATTCTTGATTCTGTCCGATTCGGCTACCGTGCGGAGATAAATCATTTCTTTCTGCACTTTCTTATGTGTAACCGGGTCTTCAATTCTCCGCATGATTCTCTGTCCGCTGTTGCATAGGTCTTGCGGATTCAGTTCTGCGACATATTCGCACGTATAGCAAAAGCCTTTCAGTGCTTTGGTAAACCTCTGCATTGACCATTTATGATTGCCGGAAAAACTCTTGAAGGCGTTAAACGCCTCTTCCCTGACAATTTCGGTATTCAGGTGGTCGCCGTTTCCGTTCTCATCGACAGAGAAATACATTTCGGCCCAGTCTTGGAAGTTGTCGCCCATATCCCGGAGGAACTTGCGGAAAATGATATTGTCAATCCGTGGCTCGATTTTTACCGGCATATTCGCGACAGAAAGATAGAATCGGACGCATTGCATGAAGAAATTTATATCTGCCTCCCATTCCGCCTCTGTATAGGTTGACGAATATAAATCTTTGTTGAAATCGTCGTAAATACGCCGTGTTTCGAGGTAGTCGTTATCTTCCGTCTGCTGGTGGTAGTAATCGGAGAACACAACAAAGAGCATACGGCCGACGCTTGAACCGTCAAATTCTTTCGGCACATAGTTTGTGGTAAACGCAAACTTCGGGGCCTCGTTGAATTTCAGTGTATAGGCTGAAACGTTCTTCGTGTTTATGGTTATGTCGGAGGTGATGTTGTCGTAAAACTGTTTGAACGGCAGATATTCGTCGCAATCATCTACAACCACAATTCCGAGGTGTTTACTAATCTGCTCGAAAGCAAATTGATTTTCCAGAAGCCGGGGGTTGCGTCCGCTTATCTTCAGCCACCGTGTGATGTGGGAAAGTGCGCGGAACATGAAGGATTTGCCCGAACGTCCGTTGCATTGGTCGTTTTCGCCCACGATATTATCCATTACGAACGGGGCCCATGCGCGGGAATCGGATTTGAAACGGTGCAGCATAAATCCGATTGTAAAAATCTTATTTATAAGACACTGTTTTTGTTCCTGTATCTCGGCAGGGGTGAGGCGCGGCCCGGCAATGTCGAATTTGTGTTCCTTGCGGTATGCCTCGATTTGCTCGGCAGTCCATTCGCCCGGCATTTGTTCCAGTTCCTTACGCCAATAGATACGCGATGAATTTATCAGGTATCTGAAGTAATTGGAGGTGTGGGGCTGAACCTCGATATTGAAATCTTCGCTGTCGTATCGTCCTTCCGGGTGGGTAATCTCGAACATAGCGGGAAGGAATCGAATATTATGCGGTATTACGTTTTCTTCCCAAACATAGCGTCCGCCGACGGAAATACGGTTTTCGTGCTTGGTTATTTCTTCGCCTGTTACTTCAGCCGAGAACGTCGGGAAATAAAAGAACTGCGAACGTTCGGTGTAGTTGGTGAAATCCGGGTCAGCCTCCCGCAATGCTTCGAGCGAGGAAAGGGAAAGTGTCGGGGTCGATAATATCAGGTTTCTGAGTTCTCTCGGCTGTCGCGTCTGAATAGACCATTTATGCACAAATTCGCGTATTTCTTTCGGAGTAACAAGGGCTACGATATTGCCTGTAATATGGATAAATTGTGTTGCCGGAGCGTGTTTGTCGCGGAGCGTATAGAATCCGTTCAACATCAAAAATTCATGGAGACAGGAAATGTCGATACTATATTTGTAGCGGCCTTTGTTTTTTCCGTCCTCACCTTTTGCGCTTACCCATTGGCGGGTCCAGAACTTCGCCGGGGTTGCAAGTTCGAGAAGTCCGCGAAAATCACTGTTGTTTTTCCAAATCTCTATCCAATCCCGGAAGTCTTTCCGGGGGTTGCCACGGTGGTCTCGGTAATTAGTGAGTTCGTCGGGCAGCCATATCGTATGAATGTCGATGAAACGCAAAGCAAGTTTCGTTCCTCTATCTCGCCCGGTCGTGTCGATGTCCGGGATATTATAGACGGTTTCGACATATCGGGTTATCTGACTGTATTCTTCTTGCGAAACATTGTATGACTCGGAGTTGAACCACAGAGGGTGGTAGCCGAGGGAACGGACGCAAATCGCGTCGCGCTCACCGGAGCAAATGATGGCTTCCGGCAGCTTCTTTTCTTTGTATGGCTTGCCCTCGTTCGCCGGGTCTGTATTGAAGGCCCTTTCTTCAGCCTCGTTATATGTCCGATAGGCTGCGATAAGCTCAAACAGTCCGTTGATGTAACTTTGCGGCTTTTTACCTCTGGGCTGGTATTGGAATCGCCATTGCTTATCGGCGTTAAGAGGCTCGTATATCTTATAAAACCGGTCGGGTTTGCCGCTCGCGTCAGTAAACCAACATTCCCGCATAAAAATCGGATAATTTTCATTGGGGAACTTGTGTGTTGCTTCGCGGTTCTTTACAGATGTGAGACGTTTTACACGGTACCAGTGTAATGCTTTCAGATGTTCAGGGGTAACACGCGGCCCCATAATGGAACATTGGGATTTTGTAAATTCTTGGTCTATATCCCACGTATATTCCCCCTCCTGTTGCTCCGAGGTAGCCGGTTCGCGTCTTATATCCGGGCGATTGATTGAACGTGTTATTTCATCCTGTATGTTGAATATGGCCGAGAGGTCGAGGATTGCTTCAGTGAATGAAATACCCTTTGCCTCCATGTGTATCTGTATGGGGTCAACGGCGCGGCCTTCACCTCCGAAGTCAGTAAGTTTCCAGACTTGCCCCTTTGATGTCTTGAACAGTTTTACCCGTGCGCTCGGTGTCCGTTCATCAGGACGGGCACGGAACGGTTTGTTTGTCCGTGCCGATTCCACAGCCTCCGGGTAATGCAGCGCGATGATACGGAGGCCGTCGTCGGTTGCCGCGTATAGCCTTTCAGGTGTTACCATATCATATTACAAATTACATAATTACAAAAATTTATGGCGGTTTTTACCCCCCCGATTTTCTTAAAATCGGTTGAGCCAGTTATTGTTCCGCAAAATTGCCGAGAATCGGCGTTCGCGGGAAGGACGGCCAAAACGTTGTTATTCATATTGGAAGATGTTTAGTTGAATACAGTAGCCGAAAGACTTCAGCCGGGCTTCGATTCTTTCGGAGCGATTCACCTCCGGCACAGTGGCCACCCTTTGGTTCTTGGCAAAGACATAGCCACGGCGACGCGCATAGTAGCGGAGGTTATACAACGCTTTAGGTTCTTGCATTGGAAACAGAAACGTCGGTATCGTATATTGCCGATATGGCATTGCAAACAATGTCTGTAAGTTCGCCCATTGGGAGGTCATGAGAAATACGGACACAACCGTTTTTATCATCATCAAAGAACACTTCGGTGGCTTCAATGCCTCCGGCTTCGTTGATTTTATCGGCGATTTTGAGTGGCAGACGTTTGTGTTTTATCGTCAGCATTGCGCGTTCTGCGCTGGCGTTAAGTATGGCGGAATATGCGCCAAAGGTGATTTCTTTTTTCATTTTTCGAGTAGGTTAATATACCTCCCCGGAGGTCGGACGCTTACGCCTTCGCCCCTCCCTCCGGCTTGGTAATTGTGAATATTTCTTTTCCTGACACCTGAAGGCTCACACGGTTGATGTCTCTTTGCGAGGCCGGACGTATGGAACAGTTTCCATAAACCCAGTTGTTAACCGTGTGCAGCGGCACAAGGCAAGCGTCAACCAAAAGGTGCTTCGTCTTGTTATAGTCCTTGCGTGGCAAAGAATCAAGCCAACCGCGTAAAATTTCGTTTGGTGAAGAATCCAAATAGAAACGCACGATTTTGCCAACAAACCGCTGAATAAAAG
>CAJUFH010000019.1 GCA_910585755.1 uncultured Muribaculaceae bacterium
TGATTTTGTGTATAAAATAGAGACTGCCTAACTTTGGTTGTTAGACAGCCTCATCATTACGCGGGCGAGGGCGCGCTTGTCGTCGCGCTCGCGGATGCTCTGTCGCTTGTCGTATTCCTTCTTACCTCTGGCAATCCCAATAACGAGCTTCGCATAGCCGCGGTCGCTGATAAACAGCCGTAACGGGACGATAGTGAATCCGGCTTCCTTGCCGTTTTTCTCCAGCTCCCTGATTTCCTTCTTATTCAATAGCAGTTTACGCTCGCGGCGCTCGGTATGGTTGTTGTAAGTTCCGTAGAAATACTCGGCGATATACATATTCTTCACCCATACCTCGCCGTTGTTGACGTAGCAGAAAGTATCGGCCAGGGAGGCTTTCCCCTGGCGAATGGACTTGATTTCAGTTCCGGTCAATACGATTCCGGCAGTAAACGTGTCGGAAATGGCGTAATCAAAGCTGGCACGACGGTTCTTTATGTTGACCTCCTTGAATTTCATCTTTGCTGCTGACATGGCGGTAATGTTTTAAAAAATTTTATGAATTGCTGTCTGCCACTGCTTAAATAAGGCTGTTGAAAATAAAGGAGAGTCCGTAATAGCTCCCGAGGATGCAGCCGGTAGAGAGGAGCATGAACAGACCCTCCTTCCGAGCGCTGACCCCGGCGAAACGGCATCCTTTCCACAACACAAAAACCGTGTACAGCGGGAGGAAGTTCAGTATGGCGATTCTTACCTTGACAATATTGGCAATCAAGCCTATAATAGCAATAATGGCGAGGGTGTACATCACCATAAGCTGATACCGGGAAGAGCCGTTGTCGGTGGTTTCATCGTCAGTCAGCCTGGGCATATATGTTGCCATGACCCACGACGCAATATAGAAGCTCAAGAACAGAGATACGAACATCACAAGCCCGCGGGACAGCGCGTCAAGGAAATGAACGCCGTAGAGCATTGGGACAAACGACGACGCGGAACACACCGCTACCAGGGGAAGAAACCTTTCGCGATACACGCGACGTGCCTCCTCGGGGGTCTCCGCGAGGTCATCGGCCACATCCTCCCAACCATTGGCTGGGCCGAGCACTAACTGCAATATTTGTCGAAGGAATCTCAGCAATTATCTTGTATCCTAAAAATAATATAAATCTGACTGATGAGAATAACGGGACCGCAGGACGACACGCTTTTCTCAAACAGAATGCAAAATTAACAAATAACACTCATTCCGCAAAACACAAAATAGCCCCCGCGTCCGGAATTATGGACGGGGGGCGGTAACTTATCGCAGAACGGTTTTACGAATGAAGCTTGTCGGCGAGATTCTTGGCGGCATCGGCCCCTTTGTCAAGGGCGTTGGCGGCAAATTCTTTTACGTTGTCGAGAACGCCACCCTTGGCGGTCGCGGCCTCCTTGAGGTTGTTGATTTTGTCAGTCGCAGCCTCTTTGAGGTCGGCAAACTTATCGGCCGCTGCTTCCTTGATGTCGCTGATTTTGTCGGCGGCCTGGTCTTTAAGGCCTTTGGCTTCTTCCTGGGCGGCAACGCGGGCCGCGGTGGCGCTCACCTGCGCCGCGTCTTTAGAAACCTCGGCGGCAGTCTGCGCGATGTTGATGTTCTTGTTGCAGGTCATAATTTTTAGTGTTTAGATGTTTTGATTTTTAGTTCTCGAAAATTAAACGTCGATATAAGCCGCTGGGTTCTCGATTGTAGTCAAATTAGGCCTAATAAGTGTTAAACCGATTAGAGGAAATGGGTGCAGCATATATCAGTAACCCATATCCATAGCGGGCAGAAGGCCACGAACAACACGACGTTAAGCGCGAGCGAAGAGGTCGACTCGGCAACGTAGGTGTTATACTCGCTCGCGATTATGATGCCGGAGAACGCAGGGGGCAGAGCGCATGCGACAACGAGCATCTTCAGGTTAAGGGGATCCATCTTGAACACGAGTCCAGCGATCAGCACGAGGGCCGGCATCATTATGAGCTTGAGGATACAGCCGAGTATTCCCTGCCAGTCAATCTTCACTTTGACGGCGGAAAGGGTAATACCCGCGGCGAAGACCGCCATAGAGGCATTTGCGCCCTTGATTAGGTCGAAAGAGGGGCTTGCCCACTTAGGCCAGGGTATTCCGACAACTACCCAGATTACGGCCAGGATAGGAGCCCAGGCGACAGGCTGTTCCAACGCGTGGATTACCGGCTTCCAGGCGCTCGGCTTCTTTGCCCCGGCGGGAAGCGGTTTCAGTTTCTCGTTGGCAGAGTTCAGAAGGGAAAGGCCGACCGGAATACCAACGGCGTTGACTACGATACCGACAATCGCCACCACAAGAGCCACATAAGGGGTAGTGCCGAATATAGGTTCCAGCACGGCGAACCCGAGGAAACCGATTGTCGGGGAGCCGCATACCAAGGCCATGATCGCGCCGTCGGCAGCGGTGTTCTTCTTGAAGCAGTAAGTGTAGATGTAATAGACCGCCATAAAGCAGACCATTATCACGACAAGCGAGATAAGCGACAACTTGATATCTTTCACGAGCATCTCGCGGTCGGCTTCAACGATAGAGACAAACAGAGCGGCAGGAAGAGCGTAGTCGAGTACTACCTTGTTAAACGACTTGGCGTTTTCGCCGGTGAATATCCCCTTTTTGCCGGAAATGTACCCGGCAAGCATCACCACGATAATCGGGACTATCGCGTAGATGAGGATGTGTGATATGTTATTCATAACTCAGGGGATTAAAATGAGGGTGTATCATAACGGCCCATCTGGGTCGTCGCTTGAAGTTTCGGCCTCGATCACAATCTCCAGATTGCTCCCATCGGCCTCACCTCCAAGCTCCTACCATCTGGACCATTCTTTGCGGAGCAAAGCGCTTCGCGATGACTGATACCACCCTCCCATCCGGGTAATAATACAGGGTGTATCAGAATTTTTGATACAGTCTCGGGGTGATAAGTTGATAAATAGTTGAATCAGAGTGTCAGACCGTTACGGGGATGAGGCTTGCCGGGTTCAGGTAGCCGATATGGCCGCTCTCCTTACCGGCATCGGCAGCGAGCTGCACGTCGATAAGCGCGGGGGCTTTCGAGGCGATAGCCTCCTTGAGCGCGGCGGCATACTCGTCGGGAGTTGTGACATAGTAAGCCTTGGCTCCGAAGGCTTCGGCCAGCTTGTCGTAACGGGCGTTGATGTCGAGTGTGGTCGGTGCGGGATCGGTAGTCTTGTCGAGGGGTTCGCCTATTCCGTTGTAAATACCTCCGTTGTTGAAGATACATACCGTAACGGGAAGTTCGTAGCGGCAGATGGTCGAGAAATCCATTCCCGAGAAGCCGAAAGCGGAATCTCCTTCGATAGCCACGACGCTCTTGCCGGTAGCAACCGCGGCTCCGACGGCGGAACCCATACCCATGCCCATGATGGCCCAGGTTGCGCAGTCTACGCGGTGGCGCGGGAGCGACATATCGATTGTGTCGCGGGTATCATCGAGAGTGTTGGCACCTTCATTTACGAGTATTACGTCAGGGTTGGCCTCAATAACCTCTTTGGCTGCGCTGAGGGCGCTCCAATGTGTCATCGGAACGGTCTTTACGGCGAGCCGCTCGGCGAACTTGGCGTTTTTAACCTTAGTCTGAGCCTGCAGTCCGGGTACCCACGCAGCATCCATCGACATTTTGTAAGAAGGGAGGCTGTTCAGCATAGCTTCGAGAGAGCTGCGGAGGTCACCTACGACAGGCGCGTCAATCTGACGGTTGCAGTCAATCTCGACGGGGTCGATATCGAGTTGGATGAACTTGGTATCGGGGCTCCATTTGCCATGGCCGCGGCTCAGAAGCCAGTTAAGACGAGCGCCTACCAGGACCACAACGTCGGCCTCTTCCATAATTGTCGAGCGGCAGGAGAGGGCACTGAGCGGATGCTTGTCGGGCATCAGGCCCTTCGCCATCGACATGGGATAGAACGGTATGCCGGTCTTTTCAACAAGTTGAGTCAGGAGGTCTTCAACCTGCGCGAAGGCAGCTCCCTTGCCGAAAATGAAAGCCGGTTTCTTCGCGGATGCGAGGAGCTTCATAGCGCGGTCGACCGACGCGGGGGAAGGAACCATGGCGGGCTGGGGGTCAACAGGCGTGAAGAGTAGCTTCTCGGCAACATCGTGGTCGACAATCTGTCCCAGGCAAGGCGCGGTAATATCGAGATACACACCGCCGGGACGGCCGGAAATCGCGGTGCGATAGGCGCGGACCACGGCGATAGGAATATCCTCGGCCCGGTTTACGCGGTAGGCGGCCTTTGCTACGGTTTTAGCTACGCTGTACTGGTCAAGCGCCTCATAGTTACCTTGGTTAAGGTCGATAGGCTCGCGCTCCGACGAGCCAGAAATCTGAATCATCGGGTAGCAGTTCACGGTGGCGTTGGCCGTGGCGGTAAGTCCGTTCATAAATCCGAGAGAGGAGACCGTCAGAAGAACGCCGGGTTTCCCGGTCAGGTAGCCGTGGGTCGCGGCGGCCATGCCGGCCTGCTGCTCGTGGCGGAATCCGAGGAATCTGATTCCCTGGCCCTGGGCGATATAAGCGGCTTCGGTCACAGGGATGCCTACCAGACCGTAAATTGTATCAATTCCGACCTTTTTCAGAGCCTGGGCCAGAATGTACATTCCCGTAACCTGTTCGGGAAATTTCGGCTCAGCGGCCGGTTTGCATCCGCACCCGGTAGCGCCGTTTTTAGTTGTATCTTGCATAGTGAATATTTTTTAGTATGAAAAAAGTTTTTAGTTGCCGGATGTTGTCAGCGCCGTTTAAGCGACGCTTACGCGTCCGGCAGCTAAAAACCCCTAACAACTAAAAACTATGGATTCATATTGATTATCTAACGTCGGTTACTCACCTCCGGTCACGGAGTTACGCCTGCGGCTTGGGAAGCGGGGCGGTTGTCCCGTTTTTCGCGAACCCGGCAATCTGCTCGTCGGTATAACCGTAGGCCTTCAATACCTCTTCGGTGTTTCCTCCAAGCGTAGGACAGGGGCCGTAGGTAGGCTGGAAGTTCGAGAGGGTGAAGGGGCATCCTACCGTAACGAACTCACCGACCTTTCCGCCCTGGTTGATTTTCACGAGAGTGTTGCCGTCGTAAAGAGTGGGGTCGGTCATAATCTCCTTGGTGGAGAGCACGGGGCCGACAGGAACTCCGCCTTTGGAAAGCATCTCCGTTACCTCGTACTTGTCCTTGGTGATGGTGAAGGATTCGATGCGTTTGTAGATTTCCTGTTTGTGGCGGTCGCGGGCATCGGCAGTGTTGAAATCCGGGTTTGTGAGCCAGTCCTCGAATCCGAGAGCCTTGCACGCAAGCTCGAAATCCTTGGCACCGCGCTGGAGGATGACATAGACATACGCGTTAGGATCGGTTTCCCAGCCCTTGCATTTGTAAGTCCATCCGAGAACGCCGCTGCCCTCCTGGTTGCCGCTTCGGGGAACGAAGTCGCCGAATTTCTCGTCGGGGTACTGCGGGAACTGCGTCAGATAGCCGATTTTATCGAGAGTAAGCTGGTCGCGGGTCTTGATACGGCAGAGGTTCAGGCAGGCGTTGTGCATCGACTGGTAAACGTAGCACCCTTCGCCTGTCTTTTCGCGCTGGATAAGGGCGGTAAGGATGCCGATCAGACAGTGCATGCCGGTATTGGAATCGCCGAGCGCCGCGCCAGACTGGGTCGGGATGTTTTCAGGACCGTACCACCAGCCGGTAGTCGAAGCCGCTCCGGCGGTAACCTGGGCGACAGGCTCGTAGGCTTTCAGGTCCTTGAACTTCGAGGAGAGGGGGAACCCCTTGATTGTCGCGTAGATACATTTGGGGTTCAGCTTATGGACCTCTTCCCAACTGAATCCGAGCTTGTCCATGGCACCCGGATGGAGGTTCTCTATGAATACGTCCGCGGTCTGGATAAGTTTTGTAAGGATAGCCTTTCCGTCGGGAGTTTTCGCGTCAAGGGCGAGAGACTTCTTATCGGAATTGAGCTGCAGGAAGTAGTAGCTCGGGCAGTCAGGATCGAACTGGAGTTCTTTACGGGTGGCGTCTCCGACCCCGGGGCGCTCGATTTTGATAACGTCGGCACCCATCCAGGCCAGCATCTGTGTACATGAAGGGCCGGACTGGACTTCCGTGAAGTCGATAACCTTGATGCCTTGCAAAGGAGCAGTGTTCATAGTGATTTTATAGTTTTAGTTGTTTATTCAGTATAATTAATCAGCCTTTCGGGCTTTTCTGCCATAATAACAAAACGGGGATGATGAAAGTTGGCGTATTCGGGGCATTTTTTGTAATTTTGTAATCCTAATCCGAGCGGAAAAAATATATGAGCGTAACTATATTAGGTATAGAATCGTCGTGTGACGACACCTCGGCCGCGGTAATACGCGACGGCTTATTGCTTTCCAATGTCATTGCCTCGCAGAGCGTTCACGAGGAGTACGGGGGAGTAGTACCCGAACTCGCTTCGAGGGCTCATCAGCAGAATATTGTTCCCGTTGTTGATGCAGCGATACGCCGGGCAGGCATTTCAAAGACCGATCTTTCGGCAATCGCTTTCACCCGCGGGCCCGGACTGTTAGGCTCGCTGCTTGTAGGCACCTCCTTCGCCAAGGGGCTGTCGCTGGGGCTGCGCATACCTATAATAGATGTAAACCATCTGCACGGGCACGTACTGAGCCACTTCGTGCGGCGTTCCGCCGATGACCGCGTGCCTGAATTTCCGTTTATCTGTCTGCTTGTGTCGGGGGGCAATTCCCAGATTGTCCTGGTAAAAAACTATAACGACATGGAAATCCTCGGACAGACAATCGACGACGCAGCCGGAGAGGCGTTCGACAAGTGTGCGAAAGTAATGGGTCTACCGTACCCCGGAGGCCCGCACATAGACCGCCTCGCGGCAATCGGAAATCCCGACGCGTTCAAGTTCGCCAAGCCCCGCATCCCGGAGCTTGATTACAGTTTCAGCGGCCTGAAGACATCGTTTCTGTACACTCTGCGCGACAACCTCCGCAAAGACCCCGATTTCATAACCAAGAACCAGGCTGATCTCGCCGCGTCGCTGCAACGCACAATTATAGACATACTTATGGAGAAGCTCGACCTGGCGGTAAAGAAAACGGGTGTGCGCACTATCGCGATCGGAGGAGGCGTATCGGCCAACTCAGGGGTGCGCGATGCCGTCGCTAAGTATTGCGAATCCCGCGGAATCGAGGCGTTTATTCCTGAACGGGCGTTCACTACTGACAACGCCGCCATGGTCGCGATAGCCGGCTACTTCAAATATCTCGACAAGAAATTCTGTTCGTACTCCGAGGCTCCTTACGCGAGAGTTTCCTTATAATTTATACGATGACAAAAGACCTCATAGCCAAACTTCGCGCGCAGGGACTTACCGTCTCCACCGCCGAGAGCTGCACGGGAGGCGTGATCGCGTCCTCGATAACCGCTGTTGCCGGAGCATCCGACGTGTTTCTCGGAGGAGTCGTATCGTATTCCAACGAGGCGAAAGAGAATATCCTCGGCGTTTCCCACGAGACCTTGCTGATTCACGGGGCTGTCTCACGACAGACCGTAAGGCAGATGGTTGAAGGAGCGTGCCGCGTGCTCCATACCGATTGCGCCGTAGCCACGTCTGGAATAGCGGGCCCCGGAGGTGGAACACCACAGAAACCGGTCGGGACGGTATGGATGGCCTGGAAGACCCCGGCTGGAATCACTACCGAGCTTCACCACTTTGAGGGCTCGCGCGCGGAGGTAATCGCAGCCGCCACGGCGAAAGCGTTGAGCCGCCTGTCTGAACTTATCTCCTAAATCCGAAAACAACAAATAACGAAAGGCCGGACGTTAACGCCCGGCCTTTCGTCGTTTCTATATTATTTATCAGGGTTTTACAGCCTTGAAGCTCATATCGAGACCTTTGACCGAGTGGGTCAGAGCTCCGACGGAGATGAAGTCAACACCGGCTTCTCCGTAGGGACGGATTGTGTCGAGGGTAATGCCGCCGGAAGATTCGATTTCGGTGCGTCCGTTGATTAGTTTTACCGCCTCGGCGGTACGCTCAGGAGTGAAGTTGTCGAGCATTATGCGGTCGACATTCTCCGCGAGTGCCTGGTTAATCTCGTCGGTATCGCGGACTTCTACCTCGATTTTAAGGTCTTTGCCGTTTTCAGCGCACCACTTGCGGGCGGCCTCGACAGCCTGATGGATGCCTCCGGCAAAATCCACGTGGTTGTCCTTGATCAGGACCATATCGTAAAGTCCCATGCGGTGGTTTCCGCCTCCTCCGATTTTCACGGCTTCCTTTTCGAGGACACGCATGCCGGGTGTGGTTTTACGGGTGTCGATAACTTTGGCCTTGGTTCCGGCAAGACGCTCCTGGTAACGTGCGGTAACCGTGGCGATTCCGCTCATACGCTGCATTATGTTGAGCATCACGCGCTCTGTCTGGAGAAGGGAGCGCACCGGGCCTTCAACAACAAAGGCGATATCGCCGGGCTTGACATGGCTACCGTCAGGAATCATGACGGTCATTGTCAGCGACGGGTCGAATTTCTGAAACACCGTACGGGCAATCTCGACACCGGCGAGAATCCCTTCCTCCTTGACTATAAGCCGCTGGGCACCCATCTCATCGGCGGGGATTGTCGAAAGCGTTGTAGCGTCGCCGTCGCCTACATCCTCGGCGAACGCGAGCGTCAGCAGGTCGTCTATAAGTTCTTCGCGAGACTTCATATCCGTTAATTTTATTAATTTTGCACAAAGTTACACAAACCCGACCGAAAACCCAACACGGCGACATGAAAATAACCCTCCTTGTAATAGGCAAGACCACCACGGCAAGCATAGCGGCAGGAATAGCCGACTACGCGGCCCGCGTAAACCGCTATATACCGTTCGAGATAGTGACGCTTCCCGACGCGCGCGCTTCAAAATCAATGACCGAGGCAAAGCAGAAGGAGGCCGAGGGGAAACTTATCCTCGGCTCGCTCAAGCCGGGCGACAGGCTCGCGCTCCTCGACGAGCGCGGGGTTGAAATGACATCCCGCCAGTTCTCCGAGATGCTTGAACGAAGGGCACAGACGGTAGGGAAGCGGCTCGTGTTCGCCGTCGGGGGACCATACGGATTTTCCGAGGAGGTTTACGCCAGGGCTGACGAAAAGCTGTCACTTTCAAAAATGACGTTCCCCCACGAACTTGTCCGCCTCTTTTTCGCAGAGCAGCTTTACCGGGCGCAGACTATCTCGCGCGGAGAGCCGTACCATCACGACTGAGTGAGGGTGTATCATAATGGCTCATCTGGGTCGTCGCTTGCAGGATTCGGCCTCGGTCACAATCTTCAGATTGCTCCCATCGGCCTTACCTCCAAGCTCCTACCATCTGAACCATTCTTTGCGGAGCAAAGCGCTTCGCGATGACTGATAGCACCCTCCCATCCGGATACAGGTAGAGAGCATATCGGAATTTAGACACACTCTTTGAGAGTTCGTTCCCGAAAACGGCACAACGGGGGATGGTTTTGCGCGAATTTCCCAAGGGAGGCGAACAAGAGCGGCATCATCATTGTTCCGAGTTTAGGATAATGAATGAAAGCTTATGATTTGGATTGCCCTCGGAATAATGATCGCAGCCTGGACCTGCCTTATCGCGGCGCGGGTTATCAAACTTCACACGAGTCTGATCAGACACAAACGCCATCACCTGCGGATTCAACGCCGGAAAATATGCAACGGCCTTCGTTACACGGGGCTGTCGCTCTGCCTGGCGAGCCTGGTACTTTTCCTGATTTTTGAGTTTTCAAGCAATCAAATATAAGCGGCTGCACACTTAACGTGCTACCGTATAACAACTAAAAACGACTTACGCGATGCAAATTGGTGAGATTATTCCCGACACGCTTGGTGTCGATGGAGAAGGACGCCTGGTTACAGCAAACGGCGACTATCCCCACACTCCGTTAATCATTTATTTCTATCCTAAGGATAACACTCCAGGATGCACGGCAGAAGCATGCTCTATCCGCGACGGCTTCGCCGAGCTCCGTGCCAAAGGTTACACGGTTATAGGCATCAGCCGAGACACGCCGGAAAGCCACAAGCGTTTCGCAGCGAAACACGAGCTTCCCTTCACGCTCCTTACCGACATAACCGGGGAGGTCTGCGAGGCGTTCGGAGTCTGGAAATTGAAAAAAATGGCCGGCCGCGAATATATGGGCATCGTGCGGACCACGTTTATAACAGACGCAGACCACGTTGTAACCCACATAATCAACAAGGTCAACACAAAAGATGCCGCCAACCAGATTCTGAAAGTGGTTGACGGCAAATGAGTTCTAAACTTCAGAAGAGCTTATTTTAGCAAAGGAAGCTCTTTGAGAGATGATATTATCGAAGGATGGACAACGGCGTCTTCGTCGGCGGTCCATCCTTTTCCTTTCAGCCACGCGACTTCGCAACCGAGCGAGAGGGCAGGGAGAATATCTTTTTTATATGAATCGCCGACGACAAGCACTTCCTCCGGTTTCAGACCGAGTGCGTCAACGCCCAATTGGAATATAGCCGGGTCTGGCTTGCGCACGCCGACAACGGCGCTCTCAATGATTGTCGGGAAATATTTCTTTAGTCCGAAATCAGAGAGGACCGCCTCGATATTCCCGTAGAAGTTGCTTACGAGCACCATAGGGTACTTGCGCGAGAGCGTTTCCAGGACTTCGGCTGCCTCGGCTGTGCATCGGCGCGCCTGTCCGTAACAGTAGTCGGCTACGACTGGGGCTTTCTCCGCGGCAACGGCTTCAGAAATCAAGCCCTCAGAAACGAGCGGACGCATCTCGATTTCCACCTTTTTGAGCAACAGCGTATGGAAATTATCCTCCGGGAGGATTACAAGATTGGTCGCGAGATAACGCTCGGCGTAGACGTACGTGTCGCGGAACTGCTCTTTGTTTATCTTGGAATCGAGACCGGCATGGCGGTATCCGTCCCACAGAATCTCGCTCCAATGAGTACCGCGGCTGTCAATCGTGCCGCCGTAGTCGAATATAATTCCTTTAATATTTCCCATCTTCAAGTTCCCGTGTAAACTGACGGCAGATTTTCTCGTGCCGGGTAATCATGTAAACCATAAGGATGCTGAGCACCACAAGCTCGAATGCGAAATACAGCCAGGGCATCATCAGGAACAGAGAGACGAAGAGCGCGATCGTACGCCAGTTGAACGACAGGATGTTGGTGTACTTCATCAGGGGGAGACTCTTGCGGCGGAAAGCGTCGCGGAACGACTGGGGTATCCGGCCGTCGGGAAATCTCCTCGCTAACTCGCGGCGTAACGCCTGCATAGCGCGGGTATTTGATTCCTGGTTGACGGTATAGTTCGTATAAAACGTGAGGGTCAGCTTCTTCCAGAAATTCTCTTTCCAGCTAAGCTCGGCAAGTTTCTTTTTCAGTTCGCTGGCGGTGTCAAGCTCGCTCCCTTCTTCTCCTTTGAGGAAATAGAGGTGGAACTGGCGATAGTAGTCGGCTGACGCGGCCTGTTTGGCGTGGCAGATGCCGGTGACAACCGCTATAACCCATATCAGCCAGGGATGAGCGGAGAAAAACTCAGAGGTCACATTTTCGCGGAGGCATATGGCGACATATATTGTCGCGAACCAGAAGTCGCCTGACAGTCCGTCGAGAATGCGGCCGATACGGGAATACTGTCCGGTCATCCTCGCCAACTGGCCGTCGGCCGAGTCAAACGAATTGGCCCACATCAGCAGCACCATTCCGCATATATTGAGCCACAGGTTGTTATAATAGAACAGGACACCGGCTGCGATTCCGATGAAAATCGACGCGATTGTTATGGCGTTAGGGGTGATACCAAGTTTTTTAGCCAGACAGGCCCACATATAACCTATCGGGCGGTAGAACGCGAGGTCGATATGCTCCTCGGTATCCATCGATTTCAGACTCTCGCGATATCCTTTCTTCGCACTCTGCGAGGCGGTTTGTGTCATAACGTCTTACTTTCTGTTTTTAATCGCGTTAAAAATACACTTGGCGATATGCGGAGCGGCTTCCTTGCGACAGGGTGCGAAACTGGGCCAGTCGTTGAAGTCGATGATTCTCATCGAACCGTCGGGGTCTATGATGCAGTCACCGCCATAGATTTTCACATCGAGGGCTTCGGAGGCCTCGTCGCAGATTCTCCGCAGCTCGGCCTCGTCGAACTTGATTCCGCGGGACTTGCCGTTGATTGCTTCCAGGCCGTATTTCGAGTGTCCGGCATCGTAGGGGTAGAACCAAAAGAAATAGTCGGTTCCCTGGACGCCGTAGAATTTCACGAGGTCCCCTTCGAGGTGGATGTTGATGACCGCGCGTTTGATGCCGCGGAGGAAATATTCCTGCAACACCTCCTGGGCCTCTTCGGGATGACGGACGTAGCTGACATCCTCCTTGTGCATCGCATGGAAATCGCCGCGTTTGATCCAGCAGCGGTCAAAGCCGCCGTCGATCAGGTCCTGGAGGACATTCTCGTCAGTGCCGACAATGAGGCTCTTGGGGTAGGGGATTCCGGTGCCGAGCAGGATCCGGGTCATACGCTCGCGGGTGCAGTTTTCAATCCCGTAGCCTGAATTGATTACAAGAGCGCCGCGGTCCTCAAGCTCCTGCAGCTTGTGGATTGACTTCATTTCGCGGCACATATTGACGATTATGTTCTCCTTGACTCCCTCGTTAAGGAATTTTTCCTCGGAATAGATATTCACCTGGCAGCCACGCTTGCGCAGCTCATCGGCTGTCGCGTTGAATATCGCGGCGTCGTTGCCTATATGGTTTGGCGAATAAGCCCCGGCTCTCATTATGCCGGCTATATTTATTTCAGCCATAAATACTTGTCAGTTACTTTGATTGGTTCGTTATTTACCTGTATTGATAAATGCCTCGGCTGTAGCCACGTCGGCCGCATGGTCGACATCGACAATCTTGCTGAACGGGAACGCGGTCAGCTTCAGCCCCCCTTCGACGAGGGCGCGCTGGTAGTTGCGCATCCGGCTGACACCCTCGTTCATACATTTTTCCAGGATGCCGAGAGCGGGAGTGGTAAGTCCGTAAATGCCTCCCGAAATATACTTTATTCCGGGTTGGAAAGAATCGTAGAAGCCCGTTATCAGCATATTGTCATCGGTAGCGACGTATAGCGGTTTCTCGTCATCGACGAAATCGGTAACGCCCATATATCCGTCGGCTTTGCTGTCCGCGGCAAAGGCATTGACATATTTTCGGAAATCTTCTTCAAGGAATATGGTGTCGACAGTCGTCAGCACGAATTTTCCTCCTTGGGGGAACTTCCGGCTGACTTCATAGAAGGAGTGCATCGACGATGGGGTGGATTTGACTACCAGACGGAACGGGACCGGAAGGGAAAGTGATTCGAGATACTCCCTGACCTCGGTCATCTGCTCGTTTACGATGACAGACAGGCTTTCGGCATCACACGACAGCATCAGGTCGATCAGCCGTTTGATCATCGGCGTTCCATTAAGACGCACAAGAGGTTTCGGCAGAGCCACCCCCTCCTGGGCGAGACGCGAGCCTTCGCCCGCTGCGATTATGGCGTAGTGCATAGCTTTTCCTTTGCGTTTGAACCGCTAAATTACAAAAAATACCTTACTCCCGCAAATAGGAGGCACGCCTGACCCCCTTGTTGCGCTTCTGTAGGACCTGTTCGGCGTTCCGCTCGAAGGCGGCTGCCTTATCGCTCCATGAGGGCGGGACATCATCAAGCCGGTAAAGACGGAAGTTTCTGTTCGCACTGGAAGGGGGCACCGTGAAGACATAGCTGTATTCAGGATTGGTAACTATAGCGTTCCCGACAGAGTCGCGGCTCAATGTAACGGTAGCGCACATCCCTCCGCGTGTATCGGTCGTCTTCATATTTGAAATGAAATTGCCGAGAGAATAGACCAGCAGGGACTGGCGACCGGTGCGGGGATTCACCCGGGTTTCAAGCGGCTGGACTACATGGGGATGCCCTCCGATAATAAGGTCAACGCCGAGTTCTGTCAGCAAATCGGCCCAACGGCGCTCGGAAGCGACCGGAATCAGCGTGTACTCCTCCCCCCAATGCATGCATGCGGCAATGATTTCCGCACCGGCGTTGCGTGTCGTGGCCACGTCTGCCCGGATCTGCTGCTCGTCGATATAATCCACAACGGCATCAGACGTGACAGAAATTCCGTTAGTGCCGTAGGTATAGTTAAGGAACCCGACCTTGAACCCTTTGATGTCCTTAATCATCGGTATGGCCTTTTTCCTGGCCGCGGAATCAGGGTATGTGCCGAGGTGGGGGAGTCCGAGCGAGTCCAGCAGAGCGACCGTACGCTTCAACCCCCTGTCGCGGCGATCGAGCGTATGGTTGTTTGCGGTCAGGAAAAGGTCAAATCCGGTGTCGCGCAAAGCGTCGACATAGCTGTCAGGCGCGTTAAAGCATGGATAACCGGAATAATAACCTCCGGCGACAGGAGTCTCAAGATTGACAACCGCGAAATCCGCACTGCTGATATACGGACGGACTTCCGAGAAACATTCGGTATAATCGTAAGTGCCGTCCGCAGTTTTGGCGGCATCAATCTGAGCCTGATGCATCATAGCGTCGCCCGCGAAGAGCAACGTGGCTTCCTGTCCTGACGCAAGCAGAAGTGTCAGCTTGACAAGCGCTCCGATCAGACTCTCCATGCCGGATTGTTTTTAGGCTTCCGCGGCGCGCTGTTTCGCAGCCTGCAGAGTGTTGCGCATCAGCGAAACGATGGTCATCGGGCCGACACCTCCCGGAACAGGGGTGATGAAGGAGCACTTGGGCGCTACGGCATTGAAGTCCACATCGCCGGAAAGGCGGAACCCACTTTTTCTGGAAGCATCGGGCACCCTTGTCGTACCGACATCAATCACGGCCGCGCCATCTTTGACCATGTCTTCCGTCACGAAGCCCGGACGACCCATAGCGGCGATGATAATGTCGGCATTGCGGCATATTTCCTTGAGATTGCGCGTCTCGCGGTGGCAGACCGTCACGGTAGCATCGCCGACAGCGGCTTTCTGCATCAACAGAGTTGCAACCGGCTTACCAACGATGTTACTGCGGCCAAGTACCACGACGTTAGCCCCCTTGGTAGGAACGTTGTAACGTTCGAGCAGTGTCATGATGCCGGCGGGAGTCGCGCTCTTGAAACAGGGAAGGCCGATAGACATGCGACCGACATTCACCGGGTGGAAGCCGTCGACATCCTTCGAAGGGTCAATGGCCTCGATTACGCGCTGTTCGGAAATATGGCGGGGGAGGGGGAGCTGCACGATGAAGCCATCGACATCCTCGTCCTCGTTGAGCTTTCTGACAGCGTCAAGGAGCGTTTCCTCCGTAATATCGTCCTCAAAACGAATCAGGGTCGATTTGAAGCCACACTCCTCACAGGCTTTAACCTTCGAGGCGACATAGGTTTCTGAACCTCCGTCGTGGCCGACCAGTATGGCGGCGAGATGGGGCCGTTTCCCGCCCCGGGCTAAAATCTCCTCAACTTCGGCTGCGATTTCCTTCTTAATATCGGCCGCGGTCTGTTTTCCGTCAATAAGGACCATATTGGTATAATGATTGGGTTGCGGTTGTATTTCAGTGAGATTGCAAGCAGGCTCCGTTAGCGATGGCGGCGCATCTGGCGCATCTGGTTCATGAGCTTCATCGGGTTCTTCATCGCGGTTGCCATCTTCATCGCCTTACGGGTCTGTTCAAACTGGGTCAGCAGGCGGTTTACCTCGACGAGGGTTGTTCCCGAACCGGCCGCTATACGTTTGCGGCGGCTGCCGTTAATCAGCGACGGGTTCTCGCGCTCCTTCGCGGTCATAGAGCTGATAATGGCCTCGATGCCTTTGAAGGCATTGTCGTCAATGTCGATATCCTTGATAGCCTTGCCTACTCCCGGAATCATAGCAGCCAAATCCTTGATGTTGCCCATCTTCTTAATCTGCTGTATCTGCGCCATGAAATCGTTGAAGTTGAACTCATTGCGGGCGATTTTCCTTTGAAGCTTCTTCGCCTCCTCCTCGTCGAACTGCTGCTGAGCGCGTTCAACGAGTGACACGATATCGCCCATACCGAGAATACGGTCAGCCATACGGGCCGGGTGGAAGAGGTCTATGGCTTCAAGTTTCTCGCCGGTGCCGACAAACTTGATAGGTTTCGTAACGACTGTACGGATTGAGAGGGCGGCACCGCCGCGGTTGTCAGCATCCAGCTTCGTCAGCACGACGCCGTCGAAATCGAGACGGTCGTTGAACTCCTTGGCGGTATTGACCGCGTCCTGACCGGTCAGCGAGTCAACGACAAACAGCGTTTCCTGGGGCTTTATGGCTTTCTTGATGGCCTCAATTTCGCGCATCATCTCCTCGTCGACAGCGAGACGGCCGGCGGTATCGACAATTACCAGGTCGAAATGGTTCTGCTTGGCGTATGCGATAGCGTTCTGCGCGATCTCGACAGGATTCTTGTTGCCCTCCTCGCTGTAGACCGGCACTTCAATCTGGGAAGCGAGCACCTTGAGCTGTTCGATTGCCGCCGGGCGGTAAACGTCGCAGGCCACGAGCAGAGGGCGCTTAGCCTTCTCGCTTTTCAGCTTCTTGGCGAGTTTGCCCGAGAAAGTGGTTTTACCGGAACCCTGAAGACCCGACATGAGAATCACGGTCGGATTGCCGGAAAGGTTCAACTGCGCCGTTTCCCCACCCATCAACTGCGCCAGTTCGTCGTGAACGATTTTGACCATCAGCTCCTGGGGCTTGATGGCGTTAATAACGTTCTGTCCGAGCGCCTTGGCCTTTACCGTATCGGTGAAAGACTTCGCCACCTTATAGTTAACGTCGGCGTCGAGCAGGGCGCGGCGCACATCCTTCAGGGTTTCGGCAACGTTGATTTCAGTAATCTTGCCTTGTCCTTTGAGAAGTTTAAAACTGCGTTCGAGTTTCTCGCTTAGGTTTTCAAACATATCGTTGGGTCGGGTGAGACACCCTTGCTGAATTTGTTACTTGGGGTTAATCAGAGACGGTTGGTCGCGGTGTCGGGGAAGATAACCTTAGGCTGGAATCCGCGGGCCTCCTCGGGAGTCATCGAGGCGTAAGCCATAATGATTACCACGTCGCCAACGGCGACTTTGCGGGCGGCGGCTCCGTTGAGACAGATAGTGCCCTTTCCGCGTTCTCCGGCAATGGCATAGGTCTCGAACCGCTCGCCATTGTTGTTGTCAACAATGTAAACATGTTCGCCGGGGAGTATTCCGGCCGCGTCCATCAGGTCTTCATCAATAGTGATGCTGCCGATATAGTCGAGACGCGCCTCGGTAACGCTCACGCGGTGGATTTTCGATTTCAAGATTTCCAAAAGCATAATCCTTGCGAAGGTTTAGCGGTTATACTTTATGTTGTCAATCAGGCGGACATCCCCGCAGTAGACAGTCACGCATCCGACAGCCGGAATCTCGTGCTCCTCGTCCCAGGAGGAAAGGGGTCGCATTGTGAGCGGATCGGCAATCTCGTAATACTCGACCTCCATGAAGGGTAGCTTGTTTATCTCGTCAATAACCCATTGGCGCGTCTCTGCGAGAGTGTGGTCTTTAGCGAAATCAACGCTTGCCGCAAGCACGCGGTGGATGCGGGGGGCTTCCGCACGCTGCTCGGGAGTAAGACGCACGTTTCGACTACTGAGAGCGAGGCCGTCGTCGGCGCGGCATATCGGGCAGGGTACTATCTCGAGGTCAAATCCCTCAAGGTCGACCATCTTGCGGATAACGGCAATCTGCTGGAAATCCTTTTCGCCGAAATAGGCACGCGTAGGCGTTGTCATGGCGAAGAGCTTGCTCACGACCTGTGCGACACCGTTAAAGTGTCCCGGGCGCATGGCTCCCTCCATTACTTCGGCGACGGGACCAAGCTCGAACTGCCTGGTATCAGGTTCGGGATAAACCTCCTCAACCGAAGGAATAAAGGCGAAATCAACGCCGGCTTTCTCGAGCAACGCGCAGTCTGCCTCCTCGGTACGGGGATAGGTGCGAAGGTCGTCGGGGTTGTTGAACTGGGTCGGGTTGACAAACACGCTGACGACCACGACGTCGTTCTCCCCCCGGGCGCGGTTAACCAACGAGAGGTGCCCTTCGTGGAGAGCGCCCATTGTGGGCACAAGCCCTATGGTTTTGCCGTCGGCTTTGAGCGCGTCAATCCTTCCGCGGAGTCCGGCGACAGTTCTGATTACTTCCATTTCAGTGAAATAAACAATCTGATGATATGGGTCGGAACCGGTTTCGACTTGCGCCGAAAACAGGATTCTCAGGGCGCGAAGTTAATCAATTCCCGCGGAAATACCATAATATATCGCCAAAAACGCCTTCCCGAGCGCAAAGGGGAGCCAAAAATTCGTAACTTCGCGGATATAGGAATATCCATTCAATGATACAGGAATTTGAATCGTCGCTCCTGGAGGGAGCCGTCACTGAAATATCGCGCCTGCCCGGCATCGGACGCAAGACCGCCCTGCGCCTCGCACTCCACCTGCTGCGACAGGACCTCGCCACTTCGGTTGCCCTCGGAGAGGCGATAATCAACCTCCGCAAAGGGGTAAAGTATTGCTCGGTCTGCCATAATGTCTCGGAAGATGATATATGTCCTATCTGCTCCAACCAGCGCCGCGACCGGGCGACGGTCTGCGTTGTCGAAAGCGTGAAGGATGTCATTGTCATGGAGAACACCCGTCAGTACAACGGACTGTACCATGTTCTGGGAGGGGTAATCTCGCCGATTGACGGCATCGGCCCCGACGCGCTGGAGATAGATTCACTTGTCGAGCGGGTCAGCGAGGGTGGAATCGACGAGGTCATTCTCGCCCTCGGCGCGACAATGGAAGGGGACACGACAGATTACTACATATACCGTAGGCTCCGCGACCTCCCTGTCAAGATAACCCAGCTCGCAAGAGGAGTGGCGGTCGGCAATGAAATCGAATACACCGACGAGGTGACCCTCGGCCGCTCCCTTCTTAACCGCACATTGTTCTCCGACTCCGTAAACCTATGAAAACCATCCTTCCGACCGGTCAGCATCTTTCGCTCAGGGCCCTCGAGCCGGAAGACCTTGACGCGCTATATCTATGGGAAAACTCCCCGGAGATGTGGCAGTACGGAGTTTTCTCCGCTCCGTATTCGCGGCATCAGCTTTGGGAGTATATCCAGAATTATGACTCCGACCCGCTTCATGCCGGACAGCTCAGGCTCATGATTGATGTCGACGGCGTCGCGGTTGGCACAGCAGACCTATATAATATAGACGCGGCCAACAGCAGGGCGATGGTAGGGATAATGGTCAGCCCCCGGCACCGCCGTAACGGCTACGCTCTCGCCGCCCTCGGATTGCTCGAACAGTATGCCGCCGGGGTCCTCGCGTTGCGGCAGCTCGCGTCGACCGTCGCGGCCGACAATCCCGGCTCAAGCGCGTTGTTTGAAAAGGCCGGATACAGACAAACGGCCACGCTACCGTCATGGGTAAGGCGCGGCCGCTCGTATGTCGATGCTTTTGTATTTCAGAAGTTCATCGCAGAGTAGGGATACAGCGAAATCAATTATACTGAGGGTTAAGGGGGTGGTATAGCCAGTTTTTATACGGTTCGCCCATTGAGCGCACGATCTTGTACCAGAAGGGATCTCCGTCTTCGAGAAGGACTGCGTCGTCGCAAGGTTGCGGGGCTACAGCCCAGACATGGTCGCGGATTTCCGTTTCCAGTTGCCGCGGCTCCCATCCGCTATACCCGACGAAAAAACGCATCCGTCCGCGGGTAGGCAGCCCCATGTTGAGATAGCGCTTTACCTGGTCGAAATCACCGCCGATAAACAGGTCTCCCGCGATATGGCGCGAGCCTTCAAACTCCCCGGGAAGGGAATGGAGATAGAAGAGGCGGTCGCATGACATCGGCCCTCCGCAGTAAATAGGGAGGTCGACCGATTCGTCAACGCCCTCGATAGCTTCTCCCATAGTATAGCCTGTCGGCTTGTTGAGGACCAGCCCCATGGCCGGCTTTCCGGCGGTATGCTCCACGAGGAGGATTACCGCATGGTTGAAATGGTCCTCTTTCAAGAATGGTTCAGCCACAAGGAGCGTTCCCGGCGAGGGAGGACCCGTAGGATGGTTAATCTTGAAAATCGACGAATCGAGATTGGGCATATTCATTTCCATACAGATAGGTTTTGAAAGTTAAGCAGCCCATTTCTCAAAAAAAGACAGCTACACCTGCTTGATAGCTCTAACGGCTATTTAGGGGGCCGTGAGTTTATCCCCCGGAGCCGCATCGGGTTTCATTTGACTGGTAAGTTGCGTTCTTTCAGAAATTAGTCGCTGAATCTTTTGGCTTGGCGGTTCAGCGGCGAAGTTACCACTTATTTATTATTAAAACAAATTTAAACCCCGGATTATCATGGTCCGGGGCTTAAAAACTTATCGTCAGGCAGCCAAAGAGGCTACAAATCATTCAAATATGTGTTTTAACTTTGAGAACAGGCGTTGCGAGGTCGACTGAGACGGTTTGATGTTGGGCTTGTCCTTTAGCGATTCAAGCGCTTTCTTTTCATCCTCGTCAAGATTTTCAGGTATGTAAACCATCACATTGACAAGTTCATCGCCGGTACCTCCTCCCTGGGTAGAGGGGAGACCCTTCCCGCGGAGGCGCAGTATCTTGCCGGGCTGTGTACCCGCGGGGATGCTCAGGCGGGCGCGCCCCGTTATAGTCGGCACCTCTACGGCTCCTCCGAGCGCGGCTGTCGGCAAATCAAGCATCAGGTTGTATATCACGTCGTTGCTGTCGCGAATCAGTTCGGGATGCTTAATCTCTTCGACAACCACCAAGAGGTCGCCGTTGACACCGCCGCGACGGGGAGCATTACCTTTACCCTTGACAGTAAGGGTCATGCCCTCCTCGACTCCGGCAGGAATGTTGAACGATACGAGCTCGTCTTTGCGAACGATGCCTTCGCCGTTGCAGTGGGGACAGAACTCGGAAATAACCTTGCCTTCTCCCTCACACTGGGGACAGATGCTGACAGCTTCCTGGGGGCCGAACAGCCCCTGTACGACTTGTGAGACTGTTCCCGAACCATGGCAAGTAGGGCAGGTGTTGAACGCTGTGCCGTTTTTGGCTCCGGTACCATTACACTGCTCGCACTTGACGTATGTAGGGATTTTAAGCGTTTTGGAAACACCCGTAGCAATTTCAGCGAGAGTCAGCTTCACTTTGATTCGCAGGTCGCTGCCGCGGCGCTGGGGCTTCTGACGGCGGCGGCTCTGACGGCCGCCGGTAGCGCCTCCGAAACCTCCGCCGAACGAGAAATGGCCTCCGAAGATGTCGCCGAACTGCGAGAAAATATCCTCCATCGACATACCGCCCGACGAGTATCCATAGCCTCCTCCGGGGAAGCCCTGCGGCCCCATGGAATGGCCGAACTGGTCATACTTCTGGCGCTTTTCGTCGTTGGAGAGAACCTCATAGGCTTCGGCGGCCTCCTTGAATTTCTCTTCGGCCTCCTTGTCGCCGGGATTCTTGTCAGGGTGGTACTTGATCGCGAGCTTGCGATAGGCCTTCTTTATCTCGTCGGCCGTGGCGGTCTTCGACACCCCGAGCACTTCATAGTAGTCTCTTTTGTTATCCATTTCGAGCAATCAGTTACGTGTTGGGGTGATTATTGGGCCACTACCACCTTGGCATGGCGTAAGACCTTGTCGTTTATAGTGTATCCTTTCGATACAGTATCCTTGACTTTGCCTTTGGGTGTCTCGTCGTCAGCCGGAACCATCGCGACAGCCTCGTGGAGTTCCGTGTCGAAATCGGCGCCGGTGGATTCCATAGCCTTGACACCGTTGTCGGCGAGATATTTTATGAGCTTGTTATAGATGAGCACCATTCCTTCCTTGACAGCTTCGGCATCCGAGCTGTCCTTGATGGCGTCCAGGCCGCGCTCGAAATCATCTACAATCGGCAGAAGCCCTTTGAGGACTTTTTCTCCGGCCGATTTGAGAAGGTCGGTCCGTTCGCGGAGGGTGCGTTTGCGGAAATTGTCAAACTCGGCCATAAGGAACAGATATTCCTTTTTCTCCTTTTCGACCTCGTTCTCCTTTTGCTGGAGAAGGTTTTTCAGGGATTCGAGTTCCGATATTTCCTCATCCTCGGCTTCGCCGTCGGCTGTTTCGACATCGTTGATTTCAACACCCTCGTTTTCGAGCCGGATTTCGGGATTCTGTTCCTCGGATTTTTTGGAATTATTGTCAGCGCCGCTGGCGTTGTGATGTTTGTCGTTCATATAGCTGTCATATTATTTTCAAAATTACTACAAGCAAAAACTTTGCCAAACTCGGCGTTTCAGCCACTCATCAGGAGCTATCGCGCCAACTATATGAATAACAAACCTGTATATCGTAAGGTTTATACGGAGCGTAACTGACACACTCGCCTATGGGGTGTCTCCGAGACGGCGGGACATTTGTCAAACAGGCCGTAAACCGCCGCCCCGCTCCCCGACAAAGACGCATACCAGGCACCGGCAGCGGCAATCGACTCCTTCTCGGCAGCAATCGCCGGATGGGTGGAAGCGACATATGCCTCAAAATCGTTAGCAACCATTCCGGGCCATTCAGCCGGCTTGATAGCCTCAAGAAGAGACATAAGTCCGGCTTCACGCTCGGTAGGCTCAACAGCAGAATATGCCTCGCGGGTAGAGACTGACACCTCAGGCTTGCTTACAAGAATCCAGGTGCCGTCAGGTATCGGCGACTTTACGGGCGCAATCTCAGTTCCGACACCGCTGCAAATGGCAGGCTTGTTATATATGAAGAAAGGGCAATCCGCGCCGACCCTCGCGGCGACAGCGGCAAGCCGCGCTTCGGATAGCCCGAGCCCGAATATCTCGTTTACCGCTTTCAGTATGAACGCGGCGTCAGAGGAGCCCCCTCCGAGGCCCGCTCCGTCAGGAACGATTTTATGCAGATGCACTTCAACGGGTGGCACAGGGACGACTTCGCGCAGCAGTCGGAGCGCCTTCATGACGAGGTTTTTTTCAGGCGGGCTGTCAATCGAGCGGCCGGTGGTCACGAGGGTGTCGGCAGACGTCCGCGAGGGAACCACCTCGAGGATGTCGGTCCAGTCGACAGGAAGCATCAAAGTCTCAATGTCGTGGTAGCCGTCCGGCCGTCGGCGGAGTATGTGCAGGCCAAGATTGATTTTGGCGTTTGGGAACACCACCATAAATTAAAGCGTAATGTCGGAACTATGGAATAGAATACGTAAGTCAGATAACCTGTTTCTTAATTCAGCACAAAATTAGTAAAATAATTGATTAATCATCCGCGTTTAGAATGATAATGTCCGGCGCGCACCAAAAACGTAACAACAGCGTAACTTCGGAGCGAAGCGCCGCGTGGCGTTAACACAATTTAACCCGCTATTCCGACGGACCGCATCAATAAAAGCGCTTTCTTTGCAACCGACTGTCCGCTTTCCGCATCCAATAGTCAGAACAAATCAATCCGATCATGAAGAAAATACTCACCATAGTCGCCGCGCTTCTCTCACTCTCCGGCCCAGCCGCGGCTAAACCTGAACAGAAGCCCGACTCGATTTCCATCTCGGCTTCGTTTTCCGGAGACAGCGTCCGCAATATACAGGCGGATATAAGCCTACACTCCGACAGCGCGTCATCGGAAGCCCTCCAGGGCGCCGCACGCCTCGTGACGACAGACGGGGGGGACACTTATATCCTGACGGAAGGGAAAGCATACCCCCTTTGCGACCTGATTTCCGAAGCGGAAACGCCAGATCGGCTTCTCACCACCGAGGATGTCGCCGACCAAAAACTTAGGGAAATAGGGACCTGGGGCGTTCTCGGAATCCTCGCAATATGCTTCGGCTTTCCCGCGTTAGTGGTAATCATCGCGATAGTTCTGATTATCGGCTTCTTCCGCAACCGCAACCGCGAGCGAAACGCGATCATAGCCCAGGCAATCGACCGCGACTACCAGCTTCCTGACTCTTTCTACACAAATCAGCCGCAGCATGACACGGCCGAAAACGGGAATCCGGCGAACAGCGAACCTCTGCGCGATCCCGAGCTGTTCAAATCGGCAGTGACACTTATCGCGGTCGGGCTGGCCGTCGGGGTGTTCTTCCTGGCTGTTGACGCTCCGTTCGGGATTGTTGCCGGTGGAATACCCCTCCTGCTTGGCATCGGGCGCCTTATCGGGTATTTCTTTATTCCCGGATACAAAACCGCTAAGCCGGGCAAAGGTCGCCATTATTACAACAATCAGGGGCAAAACGGATACGGGAACACTCAAAACGGCACTGCGTGCCCTCCGCCTCCTCCCGGAGAACGATTCTATTACGACCCCCGCGACCCGCGTTATAACGGCAAAGCCTGACGAGTCGACAAAGACTTAAACGCATATAAGAAGCCCCCGTGATCAGCAGGCTCGAAGAAATCAAGCTGCTTGCCCAGTGCATGGCCGCCGACAACCGCGAAGCATATTCGCGGCTGGTGGTGGCTTACGCCGATTTGCTGCGGGGATTCCTGCTTAATCTTACCGGGGGTGACTCCATGCTTGCCGATGACCTCGCGCAGGAAACGTTTATCAAGGCGTGGCAGGGGATACGCTCGTTCAAGGGGATGGCGGGTTTCAAGACCTGGCTGTTCCGCATCGCAATCAACGAATATCTAAGCCACCGCCGACGCCCCGCCTCCTACACAGCTTCGCTCGACGATGTGAGAGGGGACGCAATGCTGGCCGACAGCTCGCCACACGACGACAGCGACGCCCGCCACGACGCCCGAATAGCCTTGGACTCGCTACCTCCGGCGGAACGGACAATCGCTGTGCTGTTCTATCTGGAGGACCTTCCAATCAAAAAAATCTGCCAGCTAACAGAGATGCCCGAAGGGACCGTCAAATCCCATCTCTCCCGCGCGCGCAACCATATGGCTCAATTTCTAAAACAAGACCGCTATGAACTCTGAAAAAACGATAAGCGCCGAAGCACACGCTGACGAACAACTGAAAAAGCTACTTGCGGAAAGCCGCCGCCGACCGGCTCAGAATCCGTGGTTTGAACGGCGCGTAATGGCAGCGCTCCCCGACAAGAAAGAACGCCGGATTCCGGCGTTGCAACTGGCGTTGTCGGTCTGCGCCATATTAATAGTAGTAGGAGGCTGGATTGCCGGCGGGGTGTGGTTCCTTAACCACGACCTGACCCTCAGCTCTCTGGCGGTCGTATGCTCTATACCGCTGACAACTATGTTCAGCGGCGCGGTTGTCGCAGCCCCCGCCTTAAAGCGGCTGTTCAGTTAACCGGCAGTCAGTCCATCAACTCCGCGAGCGAGCTAACGACGAGATCGGCATAACGGGCAACCTCGGAAGCGGGATTCGTTGTCGACAGGCCGACGACATACGCGCCGGCGGCACGGCCAGCCTGCAAACCCTGGTAGGAATCCTCAAACACCACGCACTCCTCGGGGAGGCACCCGGCTTTCCGCGCCCCGACAAGATACGGTTCGGGGTGAGGTTTGGAGTGGGTGACATCAACGGCGGTCACGACAGCGTCGAAATGCGAGCGGAAAGTCGGGTGCTGACCGTAGAGGAAATCCATCTTGCGGTCGTCGGAGCTGGTCACGATCACCGTACGGATTCCGAGACGCCGCAGAGAATCGACAAATTCCAACGCTCCGGGAAATATCGGATAGACGACATTGTTCTCGAACTCATGGAGCAGCCTGTCGATATCCGCCCGGACTTCCGGCGAAGGGAAATGCGTTTCGAGAATATCAGTAAGGGTCGTTCCCTTGATATCATAGGCAAAAGTAGGCGAGGGGAGGTTATGGTGCCTCCCGACTTCGGCCCAGAACTGTGTGTATAGCGTCTCGCTGTCAATCAGTACGCCGTCAAGATCGAAAAGAGCGGCTTTGCAGTTAGAAATCTTGTCGTTCATATGTCTTGCAATTTCAGCGCGAAGTTAAGCATTTAACCTTATCGGGCAAAATCAGGCGGCTTATCCCGGCGGAAGAGAGATAGAATAATATTGGATTTGCATAGCTGGCGGGGAATTATTAAATTTGTCGTATGTTTAACTCCAATCCGCGAGGACAGAGGCGATCCAAACGCGCCTCCGTCTGGGTCAAACTCCTTTGCGCCACGGCTCTATCGGCCGCAGCTCTGCCGGTGTCGGCCCAGGTGAACGCCGAGCAGATGGTGCGGGTCGGGCAAAACGCCCTCTATTTCGAGGATTACGTTCTCTCCATCCAATACTTCAACCGCGCGATACAGGCTAAGCCATACCTCGCCCAGCCTTATTTTCTGAGGGCAATCGCCAAGCTCAACCTCGAGGATTACCGCGGAGCAGAAGTCGACGCCGCTGCGGCCATAGAGCGCAACCCGTTCATCGCCGACGCGTACGAGGTGCGCGGCGTCGCCCGGCAGAATCTCGGAAGTGTCCGGGGGGCTATCGAGGACTACGACAAGGCCCTGTCGCTTGCCCCGAGAAGCCGCGCGATTCTCTTCAACAAGGCACTCACCCAGCAGGACCTCGAAATGGCCGACAGCGCCGACGCGACTTTCTCGCTGCTGCTCTCGGCATATCCCCGCTTTGAAAACGGATATATCGGCCGTGCCCGTCTGCGGCTCGAACTGCTTGCAGATACTGTCGGAGCCTCAGCCGACATTGAAAAGGCCCTCGAACTCGACAAGAACGCGGCGAACGCCTATCTGCTCCGCGCCGCGATCAACCAGGACAAGCCGGAAATGGCCGAGGCGGATATTTCGGAAGCCATTAAGCTGCTGCCGCGGGAAGCGGGGCTGTATGTCAACCGCGCGTATCTCCGCTACCACCTCGATGATTTCGGGGGAGCCATGGCCGATTACGACTACGCCGTGACACTCGACCCGCTGAATATGGCGGCTGTCTACAACCGCGGCCTTCTTCGAATGGAGTCACGCGACAACGACCGGGCGATTGAGGATTTTTCCCGCGTACTCGAAGCGGACCCGGACGACTACCGGGCGCTATACAACCGAGCGCTCCTGTATCGGGAAAAGCACGACTTCGACCGGGCGCTTGCCGACATCAACCGGCTGACCGAGGGGATGCCCGACATTCCCGAGCCGCTGTATCTTCGCAGCGACATCCTACGGCAGAAGGGGAACATGGCACAAGCCGAACGGGATTACAACCGGGCGCTCGCGCTTGCGAAATCGCTGACCGAGAAGGAGGACGTCGCCGACAAACCTGTATCGGGGAACGCGGCATCCGGGAAAGCAGACAACCGTCAGCCCGACTTCTCAGACGAGGCGGTAAGCCGCCGCTTCGCATCGCTCCGCAAGGCAGAAAACGAGATTGACCTTGACCGGGAGTTCAACAACAAGAGCATCAGGGGACGCGTCCAGGATCATGACACGAGAATCGAGACAGAACCGATGTTCGTGCTCAGTTTCTATTCTTCGCCAACGGAACTGCGCCAGAACACAGCCTATATGCGCGAGATAGAGCAGATTAACGATACCCGGGTACTTTCGGCCGCTCTCCAGCTTCTGCCGAACCCGCCTGTATCGGACGAGGAGACAGCTAACCGGCATTTCCGCTCCATCGAACGCTCCACGCAGTTCCTCGCCACCCATCAGCCCCGCGCCATTGACTATTTCTCCCGCGCGATGGACTACTACACGGTCCGCGACTACCAGCAGGCTGTCGCCGACCTGACGAACGCGATTTCGCTGACACCGGATTTCGCGTTGGCTTATTTCGCGAGGGGTATCGCGCGCTACAACCTCCGGCAGTCGGGGGGAAGCGAAAATCTCGGTATGCCCCACGGAACTCCGGCCGACACGCGGGCCGAACTCCGGGAAATGCTCGCTGACTTCGACACCGCGGCCAGGCTCTCGCCCGAGTCTCCATACCCCGTATATAACAAAGGTGTGGCCCTCGCTTCCGCCGGCGACTATACCGCGGCACTCGCATGCTTTAACAAAGCGCTCGAACTGAAACCAGATTTCGGCGAGGCGTATTACAACCGGGGATGCGTCTACTTCCAGCTCGGGAACAGCGAACGAGGCTCGGCCGACCTATCCAAGGCGGGCGAGTTAGGGGTGGTACCCTCCTACAACCTGCTGAAACGGATGAAACCCTTGAGATAACACCAACTACTGAAACACTTACCTTAACAACCTAACACAATCATACATCACACCACCATGTTAACTACCGATGACAAGGCGCGTCTGCAAAAGCGCGGAATCTCAGAAGATCAGCTTCAAAGCCAGCTTGACAGATTCAAAACAGGTTTTCCTTACCTGAAAATATATGATTCGGCCCGTCCCGGAGAGGGGATAACCGTGCTTGACGCGGAGGGCGAGAAGGCCGCGGTAGCGCGCTGGGACAAGTTCCTGGCCGACGGCGGAACGGTAACCAAATTCGTACCCGCCTCCGGCGCCGCGTCGCGTATGTTCAAGGCCCTGTTCTCATTCGTCGATTCCGATGCCGAGAAGGCTAAGGAGGGCTCGGATGTTGACAAGCTGCTCCGCGGCATCCACGACGTGGCATTCTTCGGCGAACTCAACGCCGCCTGCGAGCGCCTCCACGGGAAAAGCGTCGACCAGCTTCTCGCCGAAGGGAAACAGAAAGAGGTTATCTCCGCAATTATCAAAGAGGATGGTCTTAACTACGGAAATCTGCCCAAGGGGCTTCTGACATTCCACCATGCCGAGGAGGGTACCCGTACCCCCGTGGAGGAGCAGCTTGTCGAAGGTGCGCAGTCCGCTCGCCAGGCCGACGGTGCCGTGAACATGCACCTGACCGTTTCCGGCAACCACCGCGCGGGGTTTGAAAAGAAACTCGCCGAAGCTGTTCCCGCGATTGAGAAGCGCATGGGTGTTAAAATCCATGTCGACATGTCCGAGCAGAAAGCCTCGACAGACACCGTCGCCGTCAACGAGGACAATACCCCGTTCCGCGAGAACGACCAGCTCGTGTTCCGTCCCGGCGGCCACGGCGCCCTGATTCAGAATCTCAACGAGATTGGTTCGGAAGTAGTTTTCATCAAGAATATCGACAACGTTGTTCCCGACAAACAGCGCGCCGCGACACTCCAATATAAAAAGGTAATCGCCGGCTATCTGATGGAGCTTCACGACAAGGCTGCGGAATATGTCGCTCTTATCGACTCCCGCAACTATACTGATAAGCAACTCGGCGAAGTATGCGGTTTCCTCCGCGACAAGTTCTTGTTCGACGCTCCCGAACTCGAAGGGTTAAAAGGGGAAGAGCTGGCCGCTTATCTCCGCTCGAAACTCGACCGCCCGATGCGCGTCTGCGGAATGGTGCGCAACGAGGGTGAACCCGGCGGAGGTCCGTACATCACCCGCAACCCCGACGGCTCCCGCTCGCTGCAGATTCTCGAAAGCTCGCAGATTGACCTGAGCAAGGAGGAAAACAAGCAGATGATGGCCAAGGCCACCCACTTCAACCCCGTTGACCTCGTATGCTATGTACGCGACTATAAGGGTGGCAAGTACGACCTTCCTTCCTACGTAGACCCCGAAACGGGCTTCATCTCGTCGAAGTCGCTCCACGGCCGCTCGCTTAAAGCCCTTGAGCTTCCCGGCCTCTGGAACGGAGCGATGAGCGACTGGCTGACGGCGTTCGTCGAAGTGCCTATCGCGACCTTCAACCCCGTGAAGACCGTCAACGACCTGCTTCGTCCCGTTCATGCCCATTGATGACGAATTAGAATGGCTCATCTGAACCATTCTAATCCGTCATCGCCATCAGGGGAAAAAATATGGTGCGCCAATTGATTTTGGCGCACTTTTTTTATGGGGAGAAAGTATAAGTTCAACATAACGCGGGTGATGGTTGTTATTACTGAAAACTAATTATTTTCAGTATATGAACAAATTCAGAGCATTATCTTGCGCGGCACTGATCGCGGGCGCTTTGACCGGCAGTCAGGACGCTGATGCGTGCACACGAGTGACTTTCGTTGGTGACAGCGGTATAGTAATAACGGGACGCACCCTCGACTGGCGCACCCCGATTCCGACAAACCTTTACGTCATGCCCCGCGGGATTACCCGCCAGAGCTATAACAAGCCGGAGCAGTCGATTTCCTGGACTTCAAAATACGGCTCCGTTGTCGCCGTCAGCTATGACTGCGGCGTTTCGGAGGGGATGAACGAGATGGGGCTGGTATGCAACCTGCTTTACCTGCCCGGAACGCATTACGCAAAGGAGGGGGATACCCGTCCGTTCATGTCCACCTCGCTGTGGGCTTCATACGTTCTTGACAATTTCGCTACAACCTCCGAGGCAGTGCAGCAGTTGATGCTCGACCAGTTCCAGATCAACGCGCCGTCAATGCCGGGCGGTTCGGCCACGACACTCCATATGGCGATATGCGACAAAACCGGCTACACGGCCATCATGGAATATGTCGACGGCGTACTGCAAATCCACGAAGGGTATCAGTACCAAGTCATGACAAACGCTCCGACCTACGACAAACAGCTTGCGATCAACGAGTACTGGCAGGCAGTCGGAGGGAAGGACATGCTTCCGGGAACGAACCGCAGCCAGGACCGCTTCGTGCGGGCATCGTTCTACGTCGACATCCTTCCCAAAAACAGCTCCCACCAGACCGCCCTTGCGGGAGTGTTCGGAATTATCGGCAACTGCGCCGTGCCGACAGGGATTTCTACCCCCGACCAGCCCGAGATTTCGACTACACAGTGGCGCTCCGTCAGCGACCAGCAGGAAGTTACCTATTATTTCCATCCGACCCTGACCCCTGCGATATTCTGGCTAAAGCTCAACGAGTTTGACCTCTATCCGGGCGCGCCGATAATGAAACTCGACGTTGTAAACGCAAAAGAACCTCTTATGGGAAACTGCATCAAGAAATGCAAACCCTCCAAAGGATTCACTCCCCTCTATGAAATGACCCCCGAACTCGCCAAGAAACTGATGGGCGAAGCCTGACCGCAAAGAGGATAAAGGAAAACACAGATTATCCCCGGTAATCGCCATGGCGGTTGCCGGGGATAATCAAATCAAGGGTATTCGACTCTATCTATTTGTGTATCTTATATTGGGGGTAAAACCTGCTGTGTCGACGAGGCTTCAAAGGCCATCGCCGCGGCGAAAGCCGCCAGGCACAACAGCTTCTTCATAGCTCTTGGGAAATTTAGTTAACAGATTGGTTTCGTGTCAAATAGACCATGTACACGCAAAGATAACAAATTTTATCATTTTTAGCAAATGAAAATAATGCTTATCTTTGTGGCGAACATGGCAAACGTGAAAAACATATTAGAACGAGAAATCACTACGGAAGTTTTCATTACCGGCTGCTCGCCTCACGCCCGCGTCGCGGCTGAAAGGGGAGTTGTAAGATGGGGGTGGGTACTGCTCGCACCGCTCATTATCACGGCAATCTACGGATTCGCGGTAGACACGAGATGGCTGATTCTGTCGGTCGCCATACTTCTCCTTATAGTGCCAGCCGTGATGCTTTTCGGATATATCGAGGCTATCAGTGACACCGACGCGATCGAGGCGCTCTATCCCCGCAAGGTTGTGTTCCGAACTGACGGGTCGGTGCTTGTCAGCTCGATGCCCCTGCGTTCCGACAACGAGGAAACGCCCAGGATTCTCCAGGAAACTGATGCCGCGATAAACAAGCGGTGCGTTATCGAACCCGGAGAGACCACGCTCGCTTCATACCGCGGGCACTATCTCGAAGTCCGCTTCGGCGCTGATAACAGGCGGATGCTGATTCCGCTCGACGCGTTCGACGACCCTGCCGAACCAACGATACTGACCGAGGCGTTTGGCAAGCCCGCGGTTAATTCGTAAATTCGCGGTATGGATTTCCAGTTACAGGCAACAGCCCCGGGTACCGCCGCGCGAGCGGGCCTGATCACTACCGGGCACGGCACTATTGAAACCCCGATTTTCATGCCCGTCGGCACTGTCGGCGCCATGAAGGGGGTACATATGCGCGAACTCCGCGACGACATAAAGGCCCAGATCATACTCGGCAACACATACCATCTATACCTCCGACCCGGCACGGAAATCCTGCGCCAGGCAGGGGGGCTTCACAAATTCGGGGGCTGGGACCGTCCGATTCTGACAGATTCCGGCGGATTCCAGGTTTTTTCCCTGTCGGAGAACCGCAAGCTAACGGAAGAAGGCGCATGGTTCCGCAGCCACATCGACGGCTCGAAGCACCTCTTTACCCCGGAAAAAGTTGTTGACATACAGCGCGTCATCGGTTCCGACATAATGATGGCGCTCGACGAATGTCCTCCGGGGACTTCCGAGAAGAGCTACGCCCGCAAGTCGCTTGACCTTACGCTGCGCTGGCTGCGCCGCGGATGGGAGCACTTCAACAATACGGAACCGCTTTACGGCCACAGCCAGGCCTTCTTCCCGATTGTGCAGGGTTGCACCTACGCGGACCTGCGCCGGGAATCAGCTTTGGAGGTGGCGTCGTTGGGAGCGGACGGCAACGCTATCGGCGGACTCGCGGTTGGCGAACCGGCCGAAGTGATGTATGAGATGATCGAGGTTGTCAACGAGATCCTTCCCGCCGACAAGCCCCGCTATCTTATGGGGGTCGGGACTCCTGCCAATATCCTCGAGGCAATCGACCGCGGGGTCGACATGATGGACTGCGTGATGCCGACCCGCAACGGCCGCAACGGTATGATATTCACCCGCAACGGCATCATGAACATGCGCAACAAGAAGTGGGCCGACGATTTCACGCCTCTTGACCCGGAAAGCGACTGCTTTGTCGACCAGGTATACACCAAGGCGTATGTGCGCCATCTGTTTATCGCCAGCGAGCTGCTCGCTATGCAAATTGCGTCAATCCACAACCTCGCATTCTATCTATGGCTGGTAGGGGAGGCGCGCCGCCATATCCAGGCCGGAGACTTCACGACATGGAAGCCGGAAATGGTGCGCAGGGTAACAACCAGGCTTTAAACGCCTTATCCGCAAAAGCCTAAACAACCGCATTAACAGATGAAACTCCCGAAAACGCCAAAATTGCCTGACAGGCTGGCCAAATATCCCGCGCCGTCGTTCTGGAAGCACGCCCCGGTTAAGATACTCGACTGGTATATCATCAAGAAATTCCTCGGCACGTACTTTTTCGCCATCCTTCTGATTCTGGCGATTACCGTTGTCTTCGACATCAACGAGAAACTCGACTCCTTCCTAAAGGCGCCGCTGAAAGCCACCGTTTTCGACTATTTCCTGAACTTCCTGCCATATTTCGCAAACCAGTTCAGCCCGCTCTTCACCTTCATCGCGGTCATCTTTTTCACGTCAAAACTCGCCGATAACTCCGAAATCATCGCGATGCTTTCGAGCGGCCTGAGTTTCCGGCGGCTTTTGCGCCCGTATATGATTTCGGCTGCGGTAATTGCGGCGGGAACCTTCGTGTTAGGGGCGTATGTGATTCCCCCCGCCAACATCAAGCGCATCGAGTTCATGAACACATACGTCCGCAACCGCCGCGTCGATTTCGGCGACAACATAATGCTGCAGGTAGGGCCGGGGCGTATCGCCTATATGTCGCGTTACGACAACACCACCAAAACCGGCTACCGGTTCTCGCTTGAAGAGTTCAAGGACAAAAAACTGGTCTCCAGACTGACCGCACAATCGATTCGCTGGGACACCCTCTTCCAATGGCAGGTCAGGGACTACCAGATCCGCGATTTCAAGGATAACAGGGAGTTTATCACCCGCGGCACGAAACTCGACACCGTCATACCCTTCGAGCCGCGCGACTTCCTGATTTCGCGTAACGATCAGGAAACGCTGACGCTCCCGGAACTGCGGGAATATATCGACCGACAGAAGGAGCGCGGCGTCGCAAACATCAAGGCGTTTGAAATCGAATACGAGAAGCGCTACGCTATGTGCGCCGCGGCGTTCATTCTGACGGTTATCGGAATGTCGCTCTCATCAAAGAAGGTAAAAGGAGGAATGGGAGTCAACATCGGCCTGGGTCTCGTACTGAGTTTCAGCTATATCCTGTTTATGACCGTCACCTCCTCGTTCGCCGTCAGCGGCATCACGTCGCCCCGCGTCGCGATGTGGATTCCCAACATCCTCTACTCCGTAATCGCCGTAATCCTCTACCGCAAGGCCGCCAGGTGATTCAATTATTGCAGTAAGAGTTCGGTAAGCATAATCATCCACCAATAAGACAAAAATCAAACCCCGCTGTCTGCAAGGCAACGGGGTTCGATTTTTGTTGTGAGATTATGGCCAGGCATTATGCCTGGTAGGAGGTCATATCGGCGGGGGTGACGGTGTTGATGAAGGTCGAGTGGCGGGCAACTTCGGCCTGGGCGAGGTTGCAGTAGACGCGGGCGCTCTTGGCGAGGCTTTCAGCGGCAGCCTTGACTTCGGCATCTTCCGAAGCCGCGTTGCGCGAAGCGTCTGTCACGAGCAGGTAGCCCATAAACACGTTTCCGGCGATTTCAACGAGATGACGCGCCATGAAGTCGGTGTAGGCGGGGTCGTTGATTTCGTGAACCTTGGCAACAACCTCCTTGTAGGTCTCAAACATCTTGTCAAGCATAGCCTTCTGAGGAGCGAGGCAGTCGCACACGGGCATCGCGGCGCACTGCTCGATTAACTGGGCGTAGGTGCCGGTGAAGACGTGGCGGATCGCGGCGACAACCTGGAGCTGTGTCGTGCCCTCGTAAATCGAGGTGATACGGGCGTCGCGGTAGAGACGTTCGCAAGCATAGTCCTTCATGAAACCGGAACCACCGTGAATCTGGATGCAGTCGTAGGCGTTCTGGTTGCAGTACTCGCTGGAAAGACCCTTCGCGAGCGGAGTGCAGGCGTCGGCGAGCTTGTTGTAAAGCTTCATTTCCTGACGCTCCTCGGGAGTCAGGCTGCGCTCGCGGGCGATGTCCTCGTAAGCCTTGTAGAGGTCGACGTAGCGGGCGGTCTCGTAAAGAAGGCAGCGCGAAGCGTCGAGTTTCGCCTTCATTACGGAAAGGATTTCGCGTACAGCGGGGAACTCGACAATGGCTTTGCCGAACTGCTTGCGGTCATTGGCGTAAGCCACGGCCTCGCGGTAGGCGAGTTCACTGACACCGACGCTCTGTGCGGCGATACCGAGACGGGCGCCGTTCATCAGGGCCATGACGTACTTGATCAGGCCGAGACGACGGGAGCCGCAGAGTTCAGCCTTGGCGTTCTTGTAAACCAGCTCGCATGTCGGGGAGCCTTTGATGCCGAGCTTGTTCTCGATACGGCGAACGTTAACGCCACCCTGGCGTTTGTCGTAGATAAGCATCGAGAGGCCGCGGCCGTCCTTGGTGCCCTCCTCGGTGCGGGCGAGCACCAGGTGGATGTCCGCGTCGCCGTTGGTGATGAAGCGCTTCACGCCGTTGAGTAGGTAGGTGCCGTCGGGCTGCTCGGTGGCCTTGAGCATAACGGCCTGGAGGTCGGAACCAGCGTCAGGCTCGGTAAGGTCCATCGACATGGTTTCCCCGGCGCATACGCGGGGAATATAGCGCTCGCGCTGGTCCTCGGAACCGAATTCGTAGAGGGTTTCGGCGCAATCCTGCAGACCCCACAGGTTTTCAAAACCTGTATCGGCGCGCGATACGATGTCGGCAGCCATGATATAGGGGGTAATCGGGAAGTTGAGGCCTCCGTAACGGCGGGGCATCGCCATACCCATCAGACCGGCTTTGCGGCAGGCATCGAGGTTTTCCCGGGTGCCGGAAGCGTAGGTCACGCGGCCGTTGGCAACGGAGGGACCTTCGTGGTCAACACTTTCCGCATTGTCGGCGATAGTTGTTCCGCACAGCTCACCGACAATGTCGAGAACCCGGTAGTAGTTATCCATCGCGTCGTCGAAATTCACGGGAGCATAGTCGAATTTCGCGGCATCAGCGAAGTCCCGTTCCTTGAGCGCCACGATTTTGCGCATCAGGGGGTGCTGCAGGTGCAGCTTCAAGTCGGGATTATCTGTATAGAAGTTAGCCATAGCTCTTACTTAGCTTATTTAGAGTTCTTCTTGTAGTATTTGATGAGCTTGGGAAGCACATCCTCGTAATTGCCAGTAATCACATAGTCGGCAATCGCGTTGATAGGAGCGTTCTCATCGGGGTTGATCGAGATGATGATCGAGCTGTCCTGCATGCCGGCGATGTGCTGGATCTGGCCGGAGATGCCGCACGCGATGTACAGTTTGGGACGCACGGTGACACCGGTCTGGCCAATCTGGCGGGCGTGGTCGGTAAAGCCGGCGTCAACCGCGGCGCGGGTAGCGCCTACTTCCGCACCGAGCACGTTCGCAAGCTCGTGGACAAGTTCGAAACCCTCCTTTGAACCGATACCGTAACCGCCGGCAACGATGATGGGAGCGTTCTTGATGTTGATTTTCGACTTCTCGATATGGCGGTCGATAATTTCAACCACAAAATCGGAGTCGCTTACATACTTGGATGCGTCGAGGTTAACGACCTCACCCTTGTGGTTCGCGTCGAAGACCTCTTTTTTCATCACACCCTCGCGGACTGTAGCCATCTGGGGACGGCAGTCGGGGTTCACGATAGTGGCCACAATATTGCCGCCGAAGGCCGGGCGAATCTGATAGAGCAGGTTCTGGTAATCCTTGCCGGTTTTCGGGTCCTTGTGGTCGCCGATTACGAGCGAGGTGCAGTCGGCGGTCAGACCGCTGTGGAGCGCGGAGGATACGCGGGGACCGAGGTCGCGGCCGATGCAGGTAGCGCCCATAAGGCAGATTTGCGGCTTGATTTCCTTGAAAAGGTTAATCAGCACGGAAGCGTGGGGATTGGAGGTGTAGGGGTAGAGGCGCTTGTCGGCAACCTTGTAGACTACGTCAGCCCCATACGGGAAAATCTGGTCTTCAACGCCTTCGAGATTGTCGCCAATCACGAGAGCTTCGAGCTTTACGCCCAGTTCGGAAGCGAGCTGGCGCCCCTTGGTGAGCAGTTCGAGGCTCACATCGGCCACTTTGCCATCCTCGAACTCGCAATATACGATAAGATTGTTCTGGTCCATATATGCAAAAGTTAACCGATAGTGTGATTCTTGATGAGTTCCTTGACAAGCTCTTCGATCTGATTGTCGTCAGCTCCGTTAAGGCAGAGGCTCTCCTTGGCGGTAAACACGACGTTCTCGATAGCCTTTACCTTTGTGGGGGAGCCGGCCATGCCGATCTGCTCGGGATCAGCCTCTACGAAAGCTGCGCCCCATTCCTTGATTTCGAGTTCGTCGCGGCCTTCTACGAGGGCAGCGGCCTCGGGAGCGAGAGCGGCGCGCTCGGAGGGGGACACGGCGCGTTTGAACTTCATGACACGCTTCGCGTTACGCGGGCGGCACTCGGCAGCGGAACCGTTGACCGTCACAACGCAGGGGAGGGGAGCTTTAACAGTCTCGACGCCGGACTCAAGACGGCGCTTAACCGTGATATGCCCGTCGGACAGGTCAAGGACCTCTTCAGCGTATGTAACCTGGGGGATGCCGAGCTTTTCAGCGATCTGCGGGCCTACCTGGGCCGTGTCGCCGTCGATTGCCTGACGGCCGCAAATCACAACGTCGTAGTCGCCGATTTTCTTCACGGCCTGAGCGAGGGAATAAGAGGTGGCGAGAGTGTCAGCGCCACCGAGGGCGCGGTCGGTCAGAACGATGCCGCCGTCAGCGCCGCGGAACATACCTTCGCGCACAACTTCGGCGGCTCTGGGAAGGCCCATGGTGAGCATTGTCACCTTGGAGCCGGGATGTTTCTCTTTCAGTCGGAGTGCCTGTTCAAGCGCGTTGAGGTCTTCCGGGTTAAAGATGGCCGGAAGGGCGGCGCGGTTGATGGTACCATCCTCTTTCATAGCATCTTTTCCTACGTTGCGGGTGTCGGGCACCTGCTTTGCAAGAACAATGATGTTTAAACTCATAAGTTAAGCTATTAAGAATGATTTATTATATTTTCACGGCAAAGGAATATGCTTAATAAACGCAATCAATCATATTCCAAAGTACAAATTCAGCACAAAGTTAGCAAATTTTTGGCAAAAACCGCTAAATATCACCGAAAAAAGCCATTTTCCGACAATTAAGACACCTTTCACGCAGAGTCGGGGAGAAGCCTCAGATTAGCGTAACAAAAGAGAAGCGCCCCCTTATTCAGAAAGCGCTTCACAGAGATTCGGAATGTTTCAGCCGCGGTGCGACTCGACCCAGCGGCGGGCGTTGACAAAAGCGTCAAGCCAAGGGGTCACATCCTCGCCGCGGCGGGCAGCGGGATAGTAGGCGCACTGCCAGGGGAAAATCGCGCGCTCGGGGTGGGGCATCATAGCCAGATGACGGCCGTCGGCAGAAGCAATCGCTGCGACAGCGCCACGCGAGCCGTTGGGGTTCGCGGGATAAGCGGCGTAATTGTATTTCGCCGCTATGTTGTAGTCGCCGAGCGAGCCGGGGAGGTTGAAGCGTCCCTCGCCGTGGGCAACCCACACGCCGAGCTTCATCCCCGCCAGGGAGCCGAGCATAACGGTGTTGTTCGCCGGAATGGTCAGGCCGATGAACTGAGACTCGAACTTATGGCTGATATTGTGCTCCATCTTCGGCTTCTTGGCGGTCTCTGAGTAGTTGTCGCTCAGGAAGGAGGTCTCGGGGGCAATGAGACCAAGCTCGACCATGAGCTGGCAACCGTTACAAATGCCGAGGGAGAGCGTGTCGGGTCGGTTGTAGAAACGGCAGAGGGCGGACTTGGCGGTATCGTTCCAGCGGAAGCCGGAAGCCCATCCCTTGGCAGAGCCGAGCACGTCGGAGTTGGAGAATCCGCCGCAGAACACTATCATGTTCACGTCGTCGAGAGTCTCGCGGCCGCTCATAAGGTCGGTCATATGAACATCCTTCACGTCAAATCCGGCAAGGAACAGAGTGTAAGCCATTTCGCGGTCGCCGTTAACGCCCTTCTCTCGGATGATGGCCGCACGCACGCCGGTTTTGCCGCCGCGTGTGTAGCTCAAGCCGCGGGACGACAGTGAGCCGTTGAAAGAAGAGGGGATAGCGATTCGAAGCGGCTGGCGGCTGTAATTCTCAAAGCGCTTGAGGGCGCAGTCGGCGCCGCTCTGCATAGTGTCGAGCAGATAGGATGGCTTGAACCATACGTCGCGGAGGTTGTCGATGCCGAGGAGGCGTTCAGCCCCGTTGTGCTCGAGCATCAGCACACGCTCCTGCGTCGGACGGCCGAGAATCCAGAACCGGGCACCCGCTTCGGAAAGAACCTTTTCGACAGCGGCGCGCTTTCCGTCCTCGACCTGGATAACGAGTGCGGGATTCTCAGCGAAGAGGATTTTGACGAGGTCGGTCTCTCCGGCGGCGACAAAGCCTTCGGTAGAAATATCAAGACCTCCGTCGGTATTGGGGAATACCATCTCAAGAAGGGTCGTCACCAGGCCTCCGGCCGAAACGTCGTGGGCGGCGAGCAGCTTCTTGTCGCGGACGAGTTTCTGGACCGCGTCAAACGTGCGCTTGAACTGGGCGGCATCCTTCACGGTCGGAGCGTCGGAACCGATTCTGTTAAGGCTCTGCGCGAGCGCCGAGCCGCCGAGCCGCAGGGTGTCGGAAGAGAAGTCGATATAGTAGAGCTCGGAGTTCTTGCGTTTCTGAACGACAGGGGTTATTGTGCGACGCACGTCGGCGGTTTCTCCGGCGGCGGAAATAATCACGGTTCCGGGAGCGAACACCTTGTCGGCGCCATACTTCTGAGTCATCGACAGAGAGTCCTTGCCGGTAGGGATATTGATACCGAGGGCGCATGCGAAATCGCTGCAAGCCTCAACAGCTTTATACAAAGCTGCATCCTCTCCGGGATTCTTGCAGGGCCACATCCAGTTGGCGGACAGAGAGACGCTTTTCAAGCCATCCTTCAACGGGGCGCCGACGATGTTTGTCAGAGCCTCCGCGACAGCCATCACGGAACCCTTGGCCGAGTCTGCCAGCGCCACCTGCGGGGCATGGCCGATGGAGGTTGCGATACCGTGGGAGCCGGTGTAGTCAAGCGCCATCACGCCGCAGTCGCTGACGGGAAGCTGAATTTCGCCCTGACACTGCTGCCGGGCGACTTTGCCGGTAACGGAGCGGTCAACCTTGTTGGTCAGCCAGTCCTTGCAGGCTACGGCCTCGAGGGAGAGCACACCGGAGACGTATTCGGCGATCTTGGCCTCGTCGTATTCGGCATCCTTATAAGTGAGCTCGACAGCGTTGTCGCGCATTACGGTCTTGGGGGAATTGCCGAACATATCGGCCATCTCGAGGTCAATCGGACGGGAACCGTCTTTTTCCTCGAAAACGAAACGGTCGTCGCCGGTGGTTTCGCCGACAACATACATCGGGGCGCGCTCGCGCTGGGCGACACGCTCAACATAGGGAATATCCTCGGCCTTTATCACCATACCCATACGCTCCTGGCTCTCGTTGCCCACAATCTCCTTCGCGGAGAGGGTGGGGTCGCCGACAGGAAGCGCGTCAATGTTTATTTTTCCGCCTGTCTCCTCGACGAGTTCGGAAAGAGCGTTGAGGTGGCCACCCGCGCCATGGTCGTGGATTGACACGACAGGGTTGACATCGCTTTCGGCGAGGGCGCGGATCACGTTCGACACGCGTTTCTGCATCTCCGGGTTGGCGCGCTGAACAGCGTTCAGTTCGATAGAATTGTCGTACTGGCCGGTCTCAACGGAGCTGACGGCGCCGCCGCCCATGCCGATGCGATAGTTGTCGCCGCCCATCACCACGACCTTTTCGCCGGGCTGGGGATGCCCCTTGATCGCGTCTTTCTTTGCGGCGAAGCCCACACCTCCGGCGAGCATTATGACCTTGTCGTATGCGTACAAGCGCCCGTTTTCGTCATGCTCGAAGGTCAGGAGTGAGCCGCAGATCAGAGGCTGCCCGAACTTGTTGCCGAAGTCAGAGGCTCCGTTGGATGCCTTGATGAGTATTTCTGCCGGGGTCTGGTAAAGCCATACGCGGGGATTCATCATCAGCTCCCATCTATGCTCCTCGCTCAGACGGGGGTAAGAGGTCATGTAGACGGCGGTTCCCGCGAGGGGGAGCGACGCGCGGCCTCCGCCGAGACGGTCGCGGATTTCGCCGCCGGTGCCGGTCGCGGCCCCGTTGAACGGCTCGACTGTCGTCGGGAAATTATGTGTCTCGGCCTTGAGGGAAATCACGGTATCAATCTCCTTGGTCTCGAAATAGTCGGGACGGTCGGGGTTGGCGGGTGCGAACTGCCAGACCTTCGGGCCCTCGCAGAACGCCACGTTATCCTTGTAGGCCGACACAAGGGTGTTGGGATTCTCCTGGGATGTTTTCTTGATGAGTTTGAAAAGCGATGTCGGTTTCTCCTCGCCGTCAATCACGAATGTGCCGTTGAAAATCTTGTGGCGGCAGTGTTCCGAGTTGACCTGCGAAAAGCCGAACACCTCGGAATCTGTCAGAGGACGGCCGAGTTTCGCGGCGAGAGAGCGGAGATACTCCTCTTCTTCGGGACTCAGGGCGAGCCCCTCGCGAAGATTATACTCGTGGATGTCGGCGATATGCACGACAGGAGCCGGCTTGTTGTCGACCGTCAGCGAACGGCTGTTAAGGCCGTCGTAGACGCGGGAGAGCATTTTGTCGAACTTAGGCTCTTCGCCCTGCGGCACGCGTGTAAACTCCTCGATACGAGAAATGCCGCTGAGGCCCATGTTCTGGGCAATCTCTACGGCATTCGTGCTCCAAGGCGTAATCATTTCGCGGCGGGGCCCCACAAAGGTGCCCTTAACAGAGGTCGCGGCCATCGGTCGAGCCCCGGAAAAGGCCCATGACAGCTTGTCGAGTTCGTCGGGTTGCAACCGGTGGTCGGTTACCACGGCGTAGATTTTGGCCGTGCCTTGCTTGAAAAATTGAAGCATCGTGTGGAAATGTGGTATGGTGTGAGAGGTTGTGATGAATTTCTAAAACTCGTAGTCGACACACCCGCGGTCCTCTTTGTGGCCGGCGAGCAGCCCCGCGGCGGCGACATGGGCGGGATGGTTGGCGTAGACGGCGACGTCGGCCATTGTCGGGACAACGGCTGTGAGCACCACGTCCCATTTCTCAGCCGGATTCTCGTTGATTCCGACTTCCATAGAACGGAGCACGTCTATCTGACCAGGAAGCGCGAGAAGCGCTTCCTTGAATTTTCCGGCGACTTCAAGGCGTTCCTGCGGGGTGCCTGAAAGTTTGAACATTACAATGTGCTTTACCATATCGGGAAATGTGAGGCGGGATTATTATATATGGATCAGGCGGGGGCGTAGAGACGCTCGCGGGCGGCTGCCACTTTCTCGTCGGTGATATAATCGTCGTACTCGGTCATCTTGTCGATGATGCCGTTGGGGGTCAGCTCGATGATGCGGTTGCAGACGGTCTGTATGAACTCGTGGTCGTGGCTTGACATCAGGATGTTCCCCTTGAAGGTCTGGAGAGTGTTGTTGAAGGCCTGGATTGATTCGAGGTCAAGATGGTTGGTGGGGGAGTCGAGCACCATGGTATTGGCGTTGCGGAGCATCATGCGGGCAATCATGCAGCGCATCTTTTCGCCGCCGGAGAGGACGGATGCCTTTTTCAGCACTTCCTCGCCGGAGAACAGCATCTTGCCGAGGAACCCTTTGAGATAAATCTCGGAAGAGTCGTTGGAGAACTGGCAGAGCCAGTCAACAAGGTTCATATCGGTATTGAAGAACGCGTTGTTGTCGAGGGGAAGATACGCGGTAGTGATAGTCTGGCCCCAGTCGAAGGTGCCGGCGTCAGCCTTGCGGTTGCCGCAGATGATTTCAAACAGGGCGGTCATCGCGCGGGGGTCGCGGCTGAGGAAGCAGACCTTATCACCCTTCTCGACCTGGAAATTGACATCCTTGAAAAGGAGTTCGCCATCGACGGAGGCGGTCAGCCCGTGTACTTCGAGAATCTTGTTGCCCGGTTCGCGCTCGGGAGTGAAGATTATGCCCGGGTAGCGGCGCGAGGATGGCTGGATTTCCTCGATATTGAGTTTCTCCAGCATCTTCTTGCGGGATGTGGTCTGCTTCGACTTGGCGACATTGGCGGAGAATCGCTGGATGAACTCCAACAGTTCCTTGCGCTTTTCCTCGGCCTTCTTGTTCTGCTGCTGTTGCTGGCGAAGGGCGAGCTGCGACGACTCGTACCAGAAAGAGTAGTTTCCGGCGAAGAGCGTCACCTTGTTATAATCTATATCGAGGGTATGGGTGCAGACGGAGTCGAGGAAGTGGCGGTCGTGGCTGACCACGAGCACAGTGTTCTCGAATTTCGACAGGTAGTCTTCGAGCCATGCGACGGTATCGAGGTCGAGGTCGTTGGTAGGCTCGTCGAGCAGCAGGTTGTCGGGGTTGCCGAAAAGCGCCTTGGCAAGAAGCACGCGCACCTTCTCGTTACCCGAAAGGTCGCGCATCAGCATCTGGTGGCGGTCCTCCTTAATGCCGAGGCCGGAGAGGAGCGCGGCAGCGTCGGCTTCGGCGTTCCATCCTTCGAGTTCGGCGAAACGCTCTTCGAGCTCTGAAGCACGGATGCCGTCGGCATCGCTGAAATCGGGCTTAGCATACAGCGCGTCCTTCTCCTCCATAATGTTCCAAAGGACGGTATGGCCGCGGAGAACGGTGCTCAGCACTGTGCAGTCGTCAAACTTGAAGTGGTCCTGCTCCAACACGCTCATACGTTCACCCGGACCCATCGAGACGGAACCGTGGGTAGGGGAGAGCTGGTCGGAGAGGATGCGCATCAGCGTTGATTTACCAGCGCCGTTGGCTCCTATTATCCCATAACAGTTGCCGGGCGTGAATTTCAGGTTAACATCCTGAAACAAAACCCTTTTACCAAATTGTATGCCTAAATTGCTTACCGAAATCATTCTTTATATCCTGTTTAATGCCGCGAAGTTAGCAAATTTTTGCGACATTCCCGCCAAATGCCGCATATTCTGGGGTTCAATTCTGGGGTTCAAGACCCATATTACAACGGTCCCGAAGCCGGACCTCTGACCGGGCTTCGGGACAGATATGTTCTTTTTATGCTAATTTTTAGTTGACCCGGCTCCGCGTCGGGGAGTGTCCTGTGCTTTAGGTTTGTGAGTCCTGGCTTTGTCCGCTTGATGTGAGTTCTGGCGCTTTTTCCCGTTTAGCTGCTTCATCATATTACGTTCAAGCTCGTAAACGCGGTTAATCTGGCACGGGGTAAGGAATTTTCTGTACTCGTCATAATAGCGTCGGCGGGCGTCCAGCATACGCTGCGCATGGTCAAAACGGGCGCGAATCAGGCTGTCGGCCTGCTCGTCTGTCAGTGACGTTGCTTTTTTATCCTTCCGACTCCCTTTGTTTAGACTCCAGATTTCCTGCTGGCAGTTTACAAAAGTAGCGATGAAGCGGTCGCGGGTCTCGTCTGTTATCTCGAGAATATCGGCGATACGGATTGCCTGCTTCTGGGCCATTTCGGTTTTCGACGGCTTCGGTTTTCCGGCCTTGTTTCCCTGCGCGGCGAGATACGACGGCGAAAGTAGGACCGCGAGCACAAATAGTATCCTTATTACAGCTCTCATAAGTCGTGGTTGTTATTCATTCATAAATATGTCGTCCTGATATGACTCGAGCATTGAATTCTGATCGTCGGGAGAAAGCTGCTGGAACAGCCGGGCAATCTCATCGAAGTTCTCAGGGCTGCTTGCCGGAGAATCATACAGAGCGGCTGTCCCAATCACCAGCGCGGCCACGGCAGCCGCGGCCGCATAACGCAGACGGCGCGTTATAAGTCGAGGCTGCGGAAAGCGGATTGACGCGGCCCGCATGGCGAGCGTGTCCTCCATCTGCTCGAAAAAGCCGTCAGGGACAGTATAGGGAGACGCGAGCGTCCGTTTTTCAAAGTCAAAGTTTGTCATAGGCTATATATTAATCATTGACAACTGCTTATGTATTTCTTGATTTTCTCTTTGGCGAAATGGTAATTCGCTTTCGCCGTCGGTTCGGAACATTGGAGAGATCGGAAGAGCACACGTCTGAACTCCAGTCACGTGTTCTAATCTCGTAT
>CAJUFH010000020.1 GCA_910585755.1 uncultured Muribaculaceae bacterium
AGTTGTTGTGTTTATAATACTGTTGATGGTGGGCTTCATCTTCCTGGTGAAGCTCACCTATCACGGTCTCGTCGGGAAAATAGCGTTATGCGCCCTGGGAGCGCTCTTCGTAGCATTCTCGACAGACATTGCCGCATCCCAGTCGAAAACCCAGATTGACACCTGGCTCTCCTCCCCTGACCTGATGCTTGACGCCGCGGTTCTGCTCACAATAGATGTCGCCGCACAACTCGGGTTCTGCTTCCTCATGGCCCGACAGTTTGAAAAGCCGCTGCGCCGATGGAGCCACATCCTTTTAGTAGCGCTACTATGGTTTCCGGGCCTGATGATTTTCCCAGCGCTCATCGCACTGCTTACAGAGCTGATATTCTCTATGACAGGCGCTGATTTCGCCACTATCGGTTACGGACTGGCCGGTGCGCTTTTGATTCTCGGCCCCCTGGCGGCAATCGGCTTCAAATGGCTGCTCCCTGAAGACGACATACGCCTTGAACTCATATTCCTCGCCTCGCTGCTGACAGCCGCTCTCGGCGTCGCGGCTACCGTCAACGGGCGCACGGCCGCCATCGGCACAAACTCAGTCGAATGGGGCGCGCTAGGAACGATTCTCCTGCTTCTGATACTCGGCACCACGGCCGGAATTATGCTTAACATACACCTGACAAATAAAAAAATACGAAAGATATGAATGTTATATCCAACATCCTCTACTGGATTTCTACCGGTCTGCTGGTACCGGTAATCGTGCTCCTTATTTTCTTTTTCGCGAGAGCCCTTGTTATGGTCGGGGCGTATTTCGGGCAGTGGAGCCGGGCCCGTAAAAGCTCGGTGCGTCTTGAGGCCGCGGTCAGCTCGCTCGACAAGGGGAATGCCGCCGGAGCCCTTGCGGCGCTCCCTGAAAAGCCGCTCACCCCGGCCGAGGCTTACGGTCGCCGCCTGTTTGAGGCCGCTGGGGACGAGCCGAAACTGAACCTGCTTTTAAGCGACTTCGAGCTGGAGACAGAAAAAGAAATATCGACATCCAAGACCCTGACGAAGATGGGCCCGATACTCGGTCTGATGGGTACGCTTATCCCCATGGGTCCCGCGCTGGTCGGCCTGGCACAAGGCGACATCGCCTCAATGGCTTACAACATGCAGGTGGCTTTCGCCACGACGGTAGTGGGACTGACCGTCAGCGCTATCGGTTTCCTGACCCAGCAGGGTCGCGAACGACGCGCCGCCGCGGACTTGAGCCGTCTTGAATATATCGCCGACAACCTCTGCCAGACTTCCACTAAAAACAACGCGCTATGAGACGTCGCCGCCAATCTTTTCTCAAACGCCGCGGCCGCGAGGACAGCGACCCGATGAGCGTTGTCAGCAACCTGTTTGACGTGGCGATGGTATTCGCCGTAGCGCTGATGGTGGCTCTCGTAAGCCGCTACAATATGACTGAAATGTTCTCCCAGGAGGATTTCACCATGGTGAAAAACCCGGGGACCGACCAAATGGAAATCATTACCAAGGACGGGGAGAAAATCAACCGTTACACCCCCTCCGAAGCAGACGATTCCGACCCCTCGGCAACCCGCGGCGAGCGCGTCGGCACCGCCTACCGCCTCCCCTCCGGCGACATTATCTATGTCCCCGAATAAACCATCTAAAAAAATAGGCTTTCTAATAATTGTCGGGTGGAGTGAGCCGAAGGCGAACGGCTTCTCTACCCGACATTAATATTTATAAAGCCGATATTGATTATAGCAGCGCCAGATCGGTTACCTCGTTAATTGTAGCGGCATAATGGAAGGTAAGTCCGGTAAGGTAGCGGGCCGGTATCTCCTCTATGTCGCGGCGGTTGTCGGCGCAAAGTATTATATCGGTAATTCCGGCACGTTTCGCCGCGAGGATTTTCTCCTTAATCCCCCCGACGGGGAGCACCTTCCCGCGAAGGGTTATCTCCCCCGTCATCGCCAGGCGCGGACGCACCTTCCGGCCTGTGAAGGCCGACACGATAGAAGTCACCATGGTTATGCCGGCCGACGGGCCATCTTTGGGAATCGCGCCCTCAGGCACATGGATATGCAGCCGTTCCTCGTCGAAACGCGTCGGGTCGATTCCATAGTCTGAAGCGTGGCTGCGGACGTATTGCAACGCGATAACCGCCGATTCCTTCATCACATCGCCAAGATTGCCGGTGAGCGTCAGTCGGTCGCCACCCTTCGCCTTTGCCAGCGAGCTTTCGACAAAAAGGATTTCGCCTCCGACCGCCGTCCACGCAAGCCCGGTGACAACCCCCGGTATATCGTTCCCTTCGTAGCGGTCGGCGTGACGCGTTTCAAGTCCGAGAAGCTGGCGTATATCTGCCGCGCTGAGTTCCTTCGGGTAATCCAGCTCGCCGCGCATTTTCCGCAGAATAACCTTGCGCACAACCGATGTAACCGCTTTTTCAAGCTGGCGTACACCGCTTTCAGCCGTATAACCCTCAATCAGTTTCTGGATCGCCTCGTCGGTGAAACGGAGGTCAGCGTCCGTCAGCAGATTCGCTTTCAACTGGCGAGGTATGAGATGGCGCTTCGCGATTACGAGTTTCTCTTCAGCCGAATAGCCCGCTATTTCGATAATCTCCATTCGGTCGAGCAACGGCTGGGAGAGGGTCTGAAGCGTGTTCGCGGTAGCAATGAACAGGACATCGGAAAGGTCGAAATCCACATCAACGTAGTTGTCGTGGAACCGGCAGTTCTGTTCCGGGTCAAGCACCTCGAGGAGGGCCGCCGAGGGATCCCCCTTGAAATCCTGGCCGATTTTGTCTACCTCGTCAAGCAGCAGCACGGGGTTCGATGAGCCGGAACGGCGGACAGCGTCTATTATACGTCCCGGCATCGCTCCGATATAGGTACGGCGATGGCCGCGGATTTCCGCCTCGTCGTGCAGTCCGCCGAGCGACACGCGCTGGTATTTGCGTCCGAGCGCCTCGGCAACCGACTCTCCGAGCGAAGTCTTACCTACGCCTGGAGCGCCGACAAGACACAGAATAGGCGAACGTCCTTCGGGATTGTTCATCATCGCCGCGAGCTGCTCGAGTATGCGCTCCTTCACCTTGTCAAGGCCGAAGTGTTCCGAGTCGAGAATCTCCTCGGCCCGCGAGAAATCCGTATTCAGAGGAGTTGTAATGCCCCAGGGAAGGTCAAGAAGCGTTTCCAGATAGCCGTAGCCGACGGCATAGTCGGGATGGGTAGGATTAACGCGCCCAAGCTGGGCCGCTTCCTTGTCGAACCGGGCACGCACAGCCTCGGGCAACGGAAGTTCGGCAGCCCTGCGGCGCAGTCCCTCGACACCGTCAGCCTCCGAACCGTATAGCTCGGAATGAATTGCGTCCATCTGCTCGCGGAGGAATGCCTCGCGCTGGTTCTTTGTCATCTCCTCCTGGGCCTTCAGCTTGATGGAATTTGCTATATCCGCCTTTTCCCCGAGCTGACCCAGAAGAGCCAACAGCCTGATGCCGCGCTGCTTCATCCGGTACATGCCGAGCATTGCGACCTTCTCTTGCTGCGGGAAAGGGAGCTGGGTCGCCAGATTGTTAATCATCCAGCCGATTGACCGGGACTCCTCGGTAGCCTGGAACAGCATCGGGTCTTCGAGCCCCTTGTTGGAGAGCTCCTTTACCTGCGCCTTGATGGAGTCACCAAGAACCTTCCACTCCTCGTCTTTATCCCCCGGCTCCTGTTCCGACAGGGAACGTACGCGGACAGTCAGGTCGCATCCTGCGAAAGCGCTCTGCTCGGCATCGCCAAGAATACGCACGCGGTCAAGTCCGCGCACCAGGGCGGTATGCGTGTCGTTCGGAAGGTCGATTACGTCGATAATCTGGGCGAACACCGCATAGGGCGCGACATCTTTCGCCGAACGGGCGTTCCCCGCTGCGGGATCATTCTGGCAGGCAAGCACCACGAGTTTCTTCTCGTCGACAGCGTAGCGGGCGACCTTCAGCGCCGAGTCGCGCACCAGCTCAATCGGTATCGTGATTGAAGGGAATAGGACGAGATTGCGCGTGGCGAGCACGGCCACAGCCGACTTGTCGGCATCCTTTACGGTCGGACGGGAGGAGATGTCAATACTCCCCAGGTTTACTATCTGGCAGTTCTGATGTTCCATCTTTTGCGGTTTGCGAGCGCGAAGATACGAAATTTCCGCCATATAATGTGAAGACCCCTTCCGCCCATAGACAACTTCGGTAAAAATGTTAAGCAACCGCCGATTTTATGTTATGAAACATACAGCCGGGGTATTGCCGACTGAGAAATAATGCGTAATTTGCGGGCAGAAATTTCAATTCAGACCCCGACGCCACACGGCACAGGGGATTCTTACCTTAAATACTCTTTGAAAAATGAAGGTTTACCAGACTAACGAAATCAAAAACATCTCCTTGCTCGGTAGCAAGGGATCGGGGAAAACCACACTCGCCGAGGCTATGCTCTACGAGTGTGGGGTCATAAAACGCCGCGGCACAGTCGAGGCCAAAAACACCGTTTCCGATTACTTCCCTGTTGAAAAGGAGTACGGCTACTCGGTGTTCTCGACAGTGTTTTACGCCGAATTCCTCGGTAAGAAGCTGAACGTAATCGACTGTCCGGGAGCCGACGACTTCGTCGGAAACGCCGTGACCGCACTCAACGTCACCGACACCGGCGTCATCGTGATCGACGCGCAGTATGGCGTCGAAGTCGGAACCCAGAACATCTTCCGCACTACCGCGAAGCTCCGCAAGCCCGTGATTTTCGCTATCAACCAGCTTGACGGCGAAAAGGCTGACTACGACAACGCGATACACCAGATGCGCGAGATTTTCGGCCCGAAGGTAGTACCCATCCAGTATCCTCTGAGCTGCGGCCCCGGCTTCAACGCGATGATCGACGTGCTGCTGATGAAGAAATACTCCTGGGGGCCCGACGGCGGCGTGCCCGTTATCGAGGAGATTCCCGAAGAGGAAAAAGAGAAGGCCCAGGAACTGCACCAGCAGCTCGTAGAGGCCGCCGCCGAGAACGACGAGACCCTGATGGAGAAATTCTTCGACCAGGGACATCTCACTGAGGACGAAATGCGCGAAGGAATCCGCAAAGGACTGGTAGACCGTTCGATATACCCCGTGTTCTGCGTATCTGCGCTTAAGGACATGGGCGTGCGCCGCATGATGGAGTTCCTTGGCAACGTCGTTCCCTTCGTTGAAGATATGCCCGCCCCCGTCGACACCAAGGGGGAGGAAGTTAAGCCTGACAGCAACGGCCCGCTGAGCATCTTCATGTTCAAGACTACCGTGGAGCCGCACATCGGCGAGGTGCAGTACTTCAAAGTCATGTCCGGCACACTCAATGCCGGTGCCGACCTCGAGAACATTTCCCGCGGCAGCAAGGAGCGCCTGGCTCAGATTTACTGCGTATGCGGCCAGATCAAGACCCCGGTTGACAAACTCTGTGCGGGAGACATCGGCGCTACCGTCAAGCTCAAGGACGTGCGCACCGGCAACACCCTTGACGAGAAGGGGTGCGACATACAGTTCGACTTCATAAAATATCCCGCTCCCAAGTTCCAGCGCGCCGTGCGCCCCGTCAACGAGGCCGATGCCGAGAAACTCTCCGGCATCCTCAACCGCATGCACGCCGAAGACCCGACATGGATTGTAGAGCAGAGCAAGGAACTGAAACAGACCATCCTCAAAGGCCAGGGCGAGTTCCACCTCCGCACCCTCAAATGGCGTGTCGAGAACAACGACAAACTCCCCATCATCTTCGAGGAACCGAAGATACCCTATCGCGAGACTATCACCAAGGCCGCGCGCGCCGATTACCGCCACAAGAAGCAGTCGGGCGGCGCGGGCCAGTTCGGCGAGGTTCACCTGATTATCGAGCCGTATTCGGAAGACGCTCCCCTCCCCGATACCTACCGTTTCGGCAACCAGGAGTACAAGATGAATATCCGCGACACCCAGGAGATACCCCTGGCATGGGGCGGCAAGCTCGTGGTCCACAACTGTATCGTAGGCGGCGCTATCGACGCGCGTTTCATCCCCGCGATTGTCAAAGGCCTGATGGACCGTATGGAACAGGGTCCGCTGACAGGCTCCTACGCCCGCGATGTCCGCGTCTGCGTTTACGACGGCAAGATGCACCCCGTTGACTCCAACGAAATCTCCTTCCGTCTGGCCGCCCGCAACGCCTTCTCCGAAGCGTTCCGCAACGCCAACCCGAAGGTGCTTGAGCCTGTCTACGACGTCGAAGTAACTGCTCCCGACGAAGTGATGGGCGACATAATGAGCGACATTCCTTCCCGCCGCGGCATCATAATGGGCTCCGAATCGGAAAGCGGATTCCAGACAATCCAGGCCAAGGTGCCTCTCAAGGAAATGGCCTCCTACTCGACCGACCTCAGCTCCCTTACCGGAGGCCGCGCGTCCTTCACGATGAAGTTCGCCTCCTACGAGCTCGTTCCTGGCGACGTCCAGGAGAAACTCCTCAAAGAGTACGCCGCTAAACAAACCGAAGAATAACAGGACTAACCCTATCTCGGAGGCCGTGCCGTTCCCTGGCACGGCCTCCTTGGCAATATAACGCACGTTTTATGCGTTATAGATGAAAATGGATGAGCCACAGGTTTCGCATACGGAAGAACCGCTGGTGTCTGTAATCGTACCGATCCATAACGCCGCGGAATACCTCGGCGGGGCGCTTGAATCGCTCCGCTCGCAGAGTTACGCACATTTTGAAGCGATTCTCGTAAACGACGGCTCAACGGACGATTCGCCCGCCATTTGCCACCGTTTCAGCGTAGCTGACAAACGTTTCCGTATCCTGAACCAGCCAAACCTCGGAGTATCCGCGGCCCGCAACGCGGGAATAGACGCGGCGGCCGGGAAATGGATCGCGTTTCTCGACGCGGACGACCTTCTGTATCCCGAATCCCTGCGCCCTATGCTCAAGGCAGCAGCCCGAAACGACGCGTCAATCGTTGCCGCAAACTATACGACCGGTTCCAGGATTTCCGAACCGAAAGGGAGCGGCGGGATTGAATTATTGGCCGCGGACGAGGCAATCCGCATTGGCTTGTATCAGAAGCGCATCCTCAACAACCCCTGGGGTATGTTGTTCGACGTTAGGCTGTTCCGAGGCGACAATGCTCCCCGGTTCCGCCAGGGCCGGTATGAGGACCTGGACATATTCTACCGTCTGTTTGAACATGCGGGGCAAATCGCCCTCCTCGACCGCACTGTCTACTTTTACCGCGACAATCCAACGAGCTTCATCAATACCTGGTCTGAAAGCCGACTTGACGCATTGGATGTTACAGACCGGATAGTCTCCCACTATGAGGAGCGTTTGTCGCGGCAACCAACGGACACCACTCGCGCTCTTCTTGAAGCCGCCCTTGACCGCCGTTTCAGCGCACACTACAACATTCTGCTGCTTATGCTGCGGAACAGGTCTATCCCTCCCGGCCAACGCGGCCGTTGCCTTGAGGTCATACGACGCCAACGATTGCGAGAACTCACAAATCCGAATGTACGACTGAAAAATAAAATCGGGGCATTGCTTTCATACGGAGGCCTCCCTATCCTAAAACTGATGGCAGTCCTACGTTGACGGCCAGTTTGTTTCTGAATTAAAACATCTACTGCTAAGTAACTGGTCGAAATTATTTTAATATTTATCCGAGGAAAATTTTTAGAAGATTTTTCTCGATGAAGAAGGAGTGTAGCGAGCTACACGACTGATGAAGAGAGGAAAAGATTCAAAAATTTTGCCGGAGAAATATTGAAATAATCAGACCCGTTAATATAAAATAATTTTGAACAGTTACTTGTATGCAAGTCATAACAATAAACGCCCCGGGGCTTGAGTGGCAGGCCAAATGCCTGGCTGACCGCGTCGGGAGGGAACACAAGGGAAATTTTGACGCTATCGTGGCCGTGCGCCGCGGGGGCTCATTCGTGAGCGAAGCATTCCGGAAATACTTTCCCCGCGAAAGATACGGAGAACGATTCGAAGTTGACTTACACCGCCCTTCTACAAAATACAAAAAAGGGAGGCTGGTCAAAATGCTTCCCCATGTCCCGCTATGGATTCTCAACACAATGCGGCTTTCGGAGGCACGCCTTCTGAAAGCGCGACAGGCCATGTTCCCGAACCGGAAGAAGCCTAATGTCGATCTCGAACCGGCGTTGGTTGACCTGCTTAAAAGCACTCCGAAGCCGGAAGTGCTCCTTATCGACGACGCGATAGACAGTGGCATCACACTTTGGGGTATTGCCGAAGCTATTAAGGCGGTTAACCCCGCTGCTGTCATCACGACAATGGCAATCACTGTCACCACGCGCCACCCGAAGATAATGGCCGACTACTATATGTACAATAATTCGACTCTCGTACGCTTTCCGTGGTCCAAAGACTTCAAGAACCGTTGAAGCCCCTTTGCGTGGTTGACCTCGACGGCACGCTTCTGCGCGGCAACTCAATGAAGCGGCTCATGCGCTGGCTTCCGAAGGCGCTTTGGAGCGGGAGACATCCGGCCGAGGCGTTACTTGCAATCGGATGGATTTCCCTCCGCGGCGTTCGTCTCGTCAGCCACCGGCGTATGAAATGGCATCTCGGAACCATAGCCCGACGGACGCTCGCTCCGTCGGACTGGAACCGGTTCGCGAAGGAAGAGTTACTCCCTATTGTCAATACCGAGGTCGCGGCGCATATCGAGTCCTTGAAAGAAAAAGGAGCCGCGGTCTGTGTGGCTTCCGCTGCGATGTCCGAGTATGTGGAACCTCTCTGCAATATTCTCGGCTACGACCACGCCCTATCGACCGCGCAAACAAAACGATTTGCCGACTATGCTGAATTGCGCGGAAGCAGCAAATTACTCGCGATAAACAAACTTCTTGCGACTGGCAATTATACCCTCACCCGTTTTCTTACAGACCATTCCGACGATCTTCCGACCGCGACAGCTTATCCGGAAGCTACCATCCTCGTCAACCCGTCGGAAAAGTCCGCCGCCCTATTCGCAAAAGCCGGAATGTCGCGCACCTTTTGACACCTAATTTGTCTAATACACAAACAACCCCGCCGAAATTCGGCGGGGTTGCCTATTTATAGGGTTAATCATCAATGATTAATGCTTGAACACTTTCTCACCGTCAAGAATATAGAAGCCGGTCGGAAGGCGGTCAAATTCCGCGGCCGAAGCCACAGGCTGCCCGGCGAGGGTGTAAACCACTCCGTTACCGAGTCCTTTGTCGCGGACGACATTGTCGATTCCGGCCTCGTCGCTGAGGAACGTACCCTTGACCGTGGCACCCTCGGCTGTTATCGTTTCGGTATGACGAATATCTGCCGACGAAGCGGCGAAATGTATCTCGACTTCACCCTCTTCAACATCGAATGTATGAGTAGCCGTATTATAGTACGCAAGCTGCCCGTGGTTAACCGGAATAACTACATCGGCGCTCTCGCCCGGCTCCAGCTCAACCCTTGCGAACCCGACAAGCTGCAGCTTGGGCCGCTCAATCGACGAACGACAGGTCGCGTAAAGCTGGACAATCTCCGCTCCGGCCCGGTCGCCAGTATTGGCCACTTTCAATGATGCCTCGACGGAGCCCTCTTTCGTAAGCCTTCCGGCCGACAACGCATAGTCGGAATATTCAAATGTCGTATAGCTCAGACCGTGTCCGAAAGGATAAAGCGGCGTTTTAGTGTGATACATATATGTGTACCCGGCCTTGCGTATGTCGTACTCCAACATTCCCGCGGGAAGGTCTGACAGGGACCTGTACCAGGTCGAAGTCAGCTTGCCGCAAGGGGTAAAGTCACCGTAGAGCACATCGGCGATAGCCTGGCCCTGCGCCTGACCGTCGTACCACGCTTCAACGATTGCCGGGATATTCTCATTTGCCCAGGGAATTGTGACAGAGGAGCAGGTTTCCAATACCAGCACGATATTCGGATTGACCTTGTATAGCGCTTCCAGAAGTTTCTGCTGGTCGCCGGGAAGGTCGAGCGACGTGCGGTCGTTGCTTTCGTCGGAAACATCCAGATTTGTGCCCGCGACAAACACAACCACGTCAGCCTTGGCCGCTATTTCGCAGGCGCGGATAATATCAGTGGAGGCGGGTCCGGTTACATCGCAACCTTTGAAATAATATGCCGGGCCCTTCTCTTCCAGCGGATTGGTGACAGACGGATCGAAGAATCGGAACCAGTCCATATTGGCGCAATACTTGTCGCCATTGTTACCACCCTCAAACTTTACATATACCTTATGCTTCCCCTTGCATACGGCGGGGTCAACGTCAATCGAAGTTTCCTTATAAGTGCTCCAGTTGCCTGTGGTCGGGCATTTTACCTCGGCTACCGGCGTTGTGCTCAGATTGTCAAGATAGAACCGGGCGATTGTCGGGTTGTTGTTCTTGGCGGCGTGGCATACCGTAAGCCGGGAACACCCTTCTCCGAAATCAACCCCTTCGAATGCTACCCAGTCATTATTGTAAATATAACCAAGATTACCCCCGGAACCGTTCGCTTCATGTGTCAGGCGTTTGCTCCCGGAAGCGACAGACTGTTCCTCGGTATCTTCAAACTGTATAGTACCGTCGCTGGCGACAAAGCCCAATTTCCCGGCTATCCCCTCGAACGGAGTCGTCAATGCTACCGGCGACCCTGAATAGCCGCCCAAAATAACCGTGTTAGCCAAAGGACCAATCACAGCCACTGTCTTATCCTTTGATAACGGAAGGAATCCGTTGTCATTTTTCAATAAGACGATTCCTTCGCGTGCTGCTTTGAGCGCGAGTGCGCGGTGCTCTTCGCAATCCAGCTTGGAGGATGGGATGGTAGTCCAGCTCACATCATTGCGGGCGTCGAACTCGCCGACCGAGAAACGGGCCGCGAGCACGCGGGTAAGCGCCGTATCAAGTTCTGCCTCGGTCATCAGACCCTTGTCGAGCGCCTCCTTGGCGTAAAGCTGGAACGTCGTGCCACAGTTCAGGTCCTCCCCGTTGCGTATCGAGACAGCGACAGCCTCAGCCCCACTCTTGACGTAATGGTGGCGGTTCGTCTGCCACACATCGTCGACAGCGCCGCAGTCGGAAGTCACGAAGCCGTCGAAACCCCACTCCTTGCGAAGAATGTCCATCAGCAACAGATGGTTGGCCCCGCAGGGGATGCCGTTGACCGCGTTGTAGGCGCTCATAACCGACCTGACATTTCCCTCCTTTACCGCCATTTCGAACGCGGGAAGATAATACTCGCGCAGGTTGCGGTCGTCCATATCGGAGGATGTGCTGTGTCGCCCTTTTTCGTAATTGTTAGCGGCGAAATGTTTGGCGGTGGCGATTGTCTTGTAGTGCTTTGGATCGTCCCCCTGCATCCCCTTGATGAACTCTACCGCTATTTTGCCGGTCAGGAAGGGGTCCTCGCCATAGTTCTCCTCGTCGCGGCCCCAGCGTGGATCGCGGCTCATATTGATTGTAGGGCACCAGTAAATCAGCCCTTTGTTCTTGTCGTTGTTGTAGATGCGGCACTCGTCGGAAATCGCGGTCGCAACCTCGCGGGTCAGCGCCAGGTCCCAGGTCGACGAAAGCGCCTTGCTGACCGGGAAGGAGGTCGCCAATCCCGACCGCGCTACTCCGTGGATTGCCTCGTTCCAATAGTTGAAGCCTTGCAGCCCGAATCTGCTTACGGCCTTGGTCTGATGGCCCACCAGGTCAATCTTCTCGTCGAGCGTCATCCGGGAGACCATATCCGCTGCCCGCTCCCAGTTGGATAGCGTCGGATCTTTATACGGATAGCTTTGCGCCGACAGCGCAGCCGCCGTTACGCAGGCTGCTCCCAATAACACTACGGTTTTCATTCGGTATTTCAAGGTCTGAAGTGAATAATAGGGTTTAAAGAATCTGTGACAAATTTAGCAAACCTATACGCCATTTCGCGGGAAATATTGCCGCAAACAGCAGAATTTCGTAAATTCGCGTAATATGGATGAAAAGAAAGGAATTTCCGGCGGCTATGCCGAGGAAGCGAAGCGCGCCGCGGAAGTAATGCGGCGCGGCGGAATCGTGGTGTACCCGACCGATACTATATGGGGCATCGGATGCGACGCCACAAACGACGAGGCCGTGCGCCGCATCTACAAAATCAAGCGCCGTGCCGACCACAAGGCCATGATCGTCCTCGTCGGCTCCCCGGCGGAGGTCGAGCGCTATACCGACGGCGTTCCCGACATCGCTTACGAGCTTATGGAGGCCGCCGAAGGGTCGCGCCCAGTCACCATAATATACGATAAAGGGCGTATGCTTGCTCCTTCGCTGCTCGGTCCAGACGGTTCTGTCGGCATCCGCGTTACTTGCGAGCCGTTCTCCAGGGCGCTGTGCCGGGCGATGCGACGCCCGATTGTCTCCACCTCGGCGAACATCAGCGGCGAACCAGCGGCGGCGCTGTTCTGCGAAATCTCACAGGAGATTCTTGATGCCGCCGACTACGTTGTCGGTTGCCGCCGCGACGAGACCGACAGGCATCGCCCCTCCTCGGTGATTCGTCTGACGAACGACGGCGTCGTATCAATCCTCAGAGACTAAGGTTATACAGATCAAAAAACCTCCGGAAGCGAGAGATGATAAAGAAGAAAAGGCAGATTGTGAGGTATGTCGTCGGCGACTGGCTGGCGACCTCGCTTGCCTGGTTCGTGTTCAACATCATCCGCTTTACCGATGTAGTCGAACCCGCCAACGGTGCCCCGGACCTAACCCTCGGCGCTTTTCTGCTGATCAACCCCGTCATACTCGGCCAAATCCTCTTCCCCATCGGGATGCTTGGCATATACTACCTCTCGGGGTACTATAACCGCCCCTTCTTCAAATCCCGAATCGAGGAATTTATAACCACCTTCTCCACGGCGCTGATAGGCTCGCTGATCATCTACTTCATAGCGATAATCGACGATCCGATACCCGACCGTGCGAGCAACTACGAGCTACTGGCGATGCTGTTCGGGCTGCTCTTCTCGATGGTCTATCTCACCCGTCTCTCCATAACCGGCTTCGCGACAAAGAAAGTCCACCGCGGAGAGCTTGTCTTCCCGACACTGATTGTCGGCACCGGCCCGGACGCGCTGACGCTCTACAACCGTCTCACGCATCCACGCAACAGACCTACAGGCTACAAAGTCGTCGGGTTCGCCGCCTACCCCGGAGTCGCCGACGCTCCCGCAACGATAGAGGGACTGCCGGTCGTGCGGCTCGACGATATCGCGGAAGAGATGCTGCGCCTTGGAGTGAGCCACATCGCCCTTACCATCCACCCCGACGGACTGGATGCGACGCTCCGCACAATCCACGGACTTTACGGCCTTAACGCCCCGGTGCTCATTTCCCCCACCCTGTTCAACCTGCTGACCCCCAAGCGCCGCCTGAGCGATGTCGCCGGGGAGCCGTTATGCGATATTACTGGCCCCAGCGTCGGCCAAAGCACCCTCAACCTCAAGCGCGCCGGCGATGTCGTCGTGTCCGCGCTCGTGCTCCTGGCTCTGATGCCGGTTTTCGCCATTGTCGCGATTGCGATAAAGCGCGATTCCGACGGCCCGGTATTCTACCGCCAGGAACGAGTCGGCTACCGCAAACGCCCCTTCCGCATACTTAAATTCCGCACTATGCGCTCCGACGCGGAAAGCGCCGGCCCCCGCCTCAGCGCGAAAGACGACCCCCGTATAACCCCCGTCGGGCGCTTCCTGAGAAAATACCGCATTGACGAGCTTCCGCAGTTCTGGAACGTCCTCAAGGGGGACATGTCGATTGTCGGCCCGCGCCCTGAACGGGAATTTTTCATAAACCAGATTCTACCGAAGGCCCCCTACTACGCGCTGGTCCACCAGGTGCGTCCCGGAATAACCTCCTGGGGAATGGTAAAACACGGCTACGCGTCATCCGTCGACGAAATGGTCGACCGACTGCAATACGACCTCATATATCTCGACAATATTTCCTTCCTCGTTGACCTCAAAATCCTGTTTTACACGGTCAACACGGTCGTGACCGGGAAGGGTGTATAATTTAAACATCAGATAATGACCAGACAGGAAACCATATCTTCCCGTAACAGCGAGCGCTTCCGCCAATGGTGGATGAGCATCCTAATCTGGAGGGAACGGCATATCAAGGAACGCACGTTCGTAATCCTGCTGTCGCTCGCCGTCGGCGTGTTTGCCGGACTGGCGGCGATGGTGCTGAAATGGCTGATACACACCATCGCGTCCCTTCTGTCGACAAACATCAACGTCAGCGAAGGGAACTACCTGTACATCATCCTCCCCGTAATCGGCATCCTGTTGGCTTGCTGGTACGTTCGCTACGTCGTCCGCGACAACATATCCCACGGCGTCACCCGCGTGCTCTACTCCATATCCCAGAACAAGAGCCGCCTGAAGCCCCACAACATCTACACCTCGATTGTCGCCTCCTCGATAACCATCGGCTTCGGCGGATCGGTCGGTGCCGAAGGCCCGATTGTGTACACCGGGGCCGCCATCGGCTCCAACATCGGCCAGGCGTTCCGTCTCACCCCGCGCGTGCTGATGATTCTCGTCGGGTGCGGGGCCGCGGCCGGAATAGCCGGAATCTTCAAAGCCCCGATTGCCGGCATGCTGTTCACTCTCGAAGTGCTGATGCTCGACCTCACGACGGTGACCGTCATGCCGCTGCTCATCTCCTCGATTACAGCCGCTTCCGTCGCGTATGTGTTCACCGGCTACGACCTGGAGTTCTTCTTCGTCCAGTCTGAACCGTTCACCATGGGGCGCGTGCCCTTCTTCATCGCCCTCGGCATCTTCTGCGGCCTGGTATCGCTCTATTTTACCCGGGTGATGAATATGATGGAGCGCCTTTTCAACAAGCGGCTTAACGTCCAGTGGAAGAAAACCCTCGTCGGAGGCTCCATCCTCGCGGCCCTCGTGTTCCTCTTTCCTCCGCTTTACGGCGAAGGCTACGGAGCAATCAATTCCCTCCTCAACGGCGACCCCTCCTCGATTGTCGACGGCTCGATATTCTATCCCGACCGCGGCAGCGTCTGGTTCATCACCGTTTACATCGGGCTGATTATCCTGCTGAAAGGATTCGCGACCTCGGCTACCAACGGCGGCGGCGGTGTCGGCGGCACTTTCGCGCCCTCGCTGTATGTCGGCTGCATGACCGGGTTTTTCTTCGCCTTCCTGATGAACAACCTCGTCGGCGACCTCGGTCTGTCGGTTAAGAATTTCGCCCTGATGGGTATGGCGGGCGTTATGTCGGGTGTCATGCACGCTCCGCTGATGGGCATCTTCCTTACCGCCGAGATGACCGGGGGCTACGAGCTGTTCCTCCCCCTCCTTATTGTATCAACCCTCTCTTACGGGACAATCAAGCTCTTCGAGCCTTACTCCATCTACACGATGCGTCTGGCGCGCGACGGCAAACTGCTGACCCACCACAAGGACAAGGCGGTGCTGACCCTCATGAAAATGTCCTCCGTCATTGAGACCGATTTCCTGAGCGTGCGCCCCGAAATGAACCTCAAGCAGATGGTCGACACAATATCGCAGTCGAAACGCAACCTGTTCCCGGTTCTCGACCCCGAAAACCACCTGATTGGCATTGTGTCGCTCGACGACATACGCAACATCATGTTCCGCCCCGACCTCTACAAGCGTATGCACGTCAGTCGCTTCATGGCTATGCCGCCCGCCAAACTCTCCACTACCGACACAATGGAAGCCGTGATGAAGACCTTTGACGACACCGGGGCCTGGAACCTCCCGGTAGTCGACGAGAACGGCCATTACGCCGGATTCGTCTCGAAATCTAAAATCTTCAACTCCTACCGCCGCGTCCTTCGCCACTATTCCGAAGACTAACAGGCCGTTTCACGAAGACTAACAGGCTGTTTAACAATGATTGAATACATATCCGGGCGGCTTGTGGAGCTGAACCCCGCGACCGCCATTATAGACAACGCCGGTATCGGCTACGAAATGAACATCTCCCTGAGCACCTTTTCCGCAATTCAGGGAAAAAACGAGGTCAAGCTCCTCGCCCACGAGGTAATACGCGAGGACGCGCATCTGCTCTACGGCTTCGCAACCGCGACTGAGCGGTCGCTATTCCGCGAAATGATCGCGGTCAGCGGCGTCGGAGCCAACTCCGCGCGGCTGATTCTATCCTCTATCCCCCCCGCCGAACTCGAAGCCGTCATATCAGGCGGAGACGAGAAAAGGCTTAAATCCGTTAAGGGAATCGGCGCTAAAACCGCGCAACGCATAATTGTTGACCTCAAAGACAAAATAAAACCCTCGGAAACTTCGTTATTATCGCAGCCGGCTCTCCGCTCCGATGATTTCGAAGAGGCGCTGGCAGCACTGCTGATGCTCGGTTTCGCGAAACCCGCGTCGCAGAAAGTGCTCACAAAGCTATTCTCCGACGATCCATCCCTACGAGTGGAACAGGCCGTCAAGAAAGCTTTGACAATGCTTTGACCGCCTAATGAAGAAACCGGGACAACGACCTATAAAGTGCGACCTCATAAAACTCATCGCCACCGCGGGATGCCTCGTGCTCCTCGCGGTTTCGGCCGTCATAGCGAGCGCCCAGCTCGTCGGTCCCCCCGCGAAACAGCTTCCCCCTCCCCCGCCGATGCCCCCCGTGCCTCTCGACAGGGCTGACTCCATCATGATGCCGTTCCCTGTGCAACAGACAGTTCCGGCAAGCTACGAGGCGCTGATGGAGGACCAGTTCGCGGCCGACCTCGCGACTCCGTCGAATATCACGACCACCCCGGAATATGACCCCGAGACCGGCTACTACGTTATCCGCACCAAGCTCGGCGACACGGAAATAACAACCCCCTTCCTGCTGTCGCAGAAGCAGTTCGACAACTGGCAGCTCCGCCGTTCCCTCCAGGAATACTACCAGGAGCGCAACCAGATGCTGGCCGAGAACAAGGAAAAGCAGCCCTTCAACATCTTCGACATGAATTTCGCCTACGGGCCGCTGGAAAAAATCTTCGGCCCCGGGGGCGTGCAGCTCAAGACGCAAGGCTCCATACAGCTCAAGATGGGTGTCAAGTCCAACAAGACCGACAACCCCTCCCTTGCGATGAACGCGCGCCGCAAGACCTACTTCGACTTCGACCAGAAAATCCAGGCCACAATCAACGCGTCGGTAGGCGACCGCCTGAAATTCGCGATGACCTACAACACCGACGCGACTTTCGCCTTCGACTCGCAGAACATCAAAATCGGGTATGAGGGAAAAGAGGACGACATCGTGAAAAGCATCGAGGCCGGTAACGTCTCGCTGACAACCGGCTCCTCCCTTATCCGAGGCTCGACGGCGCTGTTCGGTATAAAGACCCAGTTGCAGTTCGGCAAACTGACCGCGACCGCCCTTGTCTCGCAGCAGAACTCCGAATCTAAGACCGTCAACACCAAGGGGGGCGCGCAGACTACCGATTTCTCGGTCAACGCCGACCAGTATGACCAGAACCGCCACTTCTTCCTGGCCCAGTATTTCTACGACAACTACGACCAGTTTGCCGCCCGTCTGCCGCTGGTTACCTCCGGCATTAACATCACCCGTATCGAGGTATGGGTGACAAACAAGGGTGGGAAATACGACCAGTCGCGCAACATCGTGGCCTTCACCGACCTTGGCGAGAACCAGTATCTCGCCAACGGCTACTGGCAGCCCGACCCGACCATCCCGGTCCCGACCAACAACTCCAACAACCTGCTCCGCATCATAAAGGAAGAGTACCCCGACGCCCGAAACATCAATACCGTCACCCAGGCCCTCGAACCGCTCCGCGCCGTTGGCATCGAGGGGGGCAAGGATTTCGAGAAAGTCGAGAGCGCCCGCCTGCTGAGCTCTTCGGAATACACTCTGAACTCGACCCTCGGCTATATCTCCGTAAAGGCGCAGATTAATTCCGACGAGGTCCTCGGCGTCGCCTTCCAGTACACCTACAACGGCCAGGTCTACCAGGTCGGCGAGTTCTCTTCCGATATAACGACCACCACTCAGTCGCTCTACGTCAAAATGCTGAAGAGCACCACAATCGACACCAAGATGCCGATGTGGCACCTGATGATGAAAAACGTCTACTCCCTGGGGGCCTACCAGGTGCAGCGTCAGAACTTCCGACTGAACATCAAATACCTCAGCGACACTACCGGCACCCAGATCAACTACCTCCCCGTACCCTCGCTGAGCAACCAGCCCCTGCTCCAGGTAATGAACCTCGACCGCCTCGACTCCAACCAGCAGGGGAACCCCGACGGCTTCTTCGACTTCATCGACGGCTACACCATCATCCCTTCGACCGGCAAGGTGATTTTCCCCGTCGCCGAACCGTTCGGCTCCCACCTCGAGCGCAAAATCAACGACCCGGTGCTGGCCGAAAAGTACGTCTACAAGGAACTTTACGACTCTACGCAGGTTGTCGCGCGCCAGTTCTCCGACAAGAACAAGTTCATCCTGACCGGTTCGTACCAGGCTTCGTCAGGCTCGCAGATACGCCTGAACGCGATGAACGTGCCCCGCGGCTCCGTTGTCGTGATGGCCGGCGGCGTGCGACTGGTTGAAAACTCCGACTATACCGTCGACTACTCGATGGGTATCGTCACCATCACGAACCAGAGTATCATCGACTCCGGACAAAGCGTCTCCGTGACCCTCGAAAACCAGTCGCTCTTCTCGACACAGCGCAAGACCCTCCTCGGTCTCGACCTCCAGTATGAGTTCAACAAGCACCTGAATATCGGGGCCACAATCCTGCATTTCTCCGAAAAGGCGCTGACAGAGAAAGTCAACATCGGCGACGAGACAATCAACAACTCGTTGTTCGGCTTCAACCTCTCCTATAACACGAAGCTCCAATGGCTTACCAACCTGATTAACAAAATCCCGACGGTCAACGCCACCGCCCCCTCGCAGCTCAGCGTGACGGCCGAGGCCGCAGTCCTCGTGCCTCACAAACAGAAATCCGGCACCAACAAGGGCAGCTCGTACATCGATGACTTTGAATCGTCGCAGATCGGTATCGACCTGCGCTCTCCCTACGGCTGGTTCACAGCCTCCACCCCCTACGACCCGGGCCGCGACGCGCTCTTCCCCGAAGCCGCCCTTAGCAACAACGTCGACTACGGCAAGAACCGCGCCCTGCTGAACTGGTACTATATCGACCGCCTCTTCACGGAGCGCAACTCATCCCTCTGCCCCGGCTACCTGAAAAACGACCTCAAACAGCAGTCAAACCCCTACGTCCGCGAAGTGACCTCGAAAGAGATATTTCCCGGCCGCGAGCTGACCTACGGCGAATCCGCCTACATTCAGACCCTCAACCTCTCCTTCTATCCCAACGAGCGCGGCCCGTACAACCTCGATGATACAAATATCGACCCCGAAGGCAACCTCCTTAACCCCGAAAAACGCTGGGGCGGCATCATGCGCAAAATGGAGACCACCAACTTCGAGCAGGCCAACATCGACTACATCCAGTTCTGGATGATGAACCCCTTCCTTGACCCGGAGAACCCCAATTACGACGGTGGCGACCTCTATTTCAACCTCGGCGAAATCTCTGAGGATATTCTGAAGGACGGCCTGAAGAGCTATGAGAACGGCGTTCCTTACGACGGCAACGACCGCTTCATGCAGAACACCGTCTGGGGACGTGTCTCCTCCCAGAACTCCCTGACATACTCCTTCGACAACAATTCCGGCTCCCGCGCCGTGCAGGATGTCGGCCTCGACGGCCTCATCAACGCCGACGAATATACCGCCCCCTCCTACCAGTCTTACCTGGAGAATCTGCGAGGAAAGCTCTCCGCTTCCGCTATGGAACGGATGAACGAGGACCCCTTCTCGGCCATGAACGACCCCGCGGGCGACAACTACGGCTTTTTCCTCAGCAACAACTACGACGCCCGACGCGCATCCGTGCTTGAACGATACAAGCACTACAACGGCGTCGAGGGGAACTCGCTCCCCCCTGAAAGCGCGCCCGACCCGCAGTATCAGAGCTCCCGCGCCGTGCCCGACGTCGAAGATATCAACCAGGACAATACGCTGAACGAATACGAGCGTTATTTCCAGTACAAGGTCTCGATACGTCCCGAGGACCTCGTCGTCGGGAAGAACTTCATCACCGACAAGCAGGTTTCCTATCCCCTGACGCGCGACGGCAAGAACGAGCCTGTCGAGTGGTACCAGTTCAAGATTCCCCTGAGCGCCTTCGAGAAAGTCGTAGGCTCGATCAACGACTTCTCGACCATACGCTTCGCACGTATCTTCCTGACCGGATTCAAGCAGACGACCCACCTCCGCTTCGCGACCCTCGAGCTCGTCCGCGGAGAATGGCGCACTTACGATTTCAACCTCAACACCCGCGGCGACTCTCCCGCCGAGGGGGAACTCGACGTGTCGGTGGTCAACATCGAGGAAAACGCCTCCCGCGAGCCGGTTAACTACGTCCTCCCTCCGGGCGTAACCCGAATCACCGATCCGGGACAGTCTCAGGCCGTCCAGCTCAACGAGCAGTCGATGTCGCTTAAAGTAACCGGCCTTAACGCCGGTGACGCCCGCGCCGTCTACCGCGATACCCAGCAGGACCTCCGAAACTACAAGCGCCTGCAGATGTGGGTCCACGCCGAAAGCCTTATCGACGACCCGACTCAGCTCCGTTCGGGCGAGCTGTCGGTGTTCGTGCGCCTCGGTTCCGACGTGAAGAGCAACTTCTACGAATACGAGATACCCCTGCAGCTCACCCCCCACGGCGTCTACAACAACTACGTCAGCGCCGACCGCGACAAGGTTTGGCCCTCGCAGAACTTCATGGACCTAAAGCTCCAGAACCTCGTCGACCTTAAGAAGGCCCGCAACCGGGCCAAGAACGAAGAGGGCTCGCAGGTTGGCTTTGCGACGCTCTACACGGCCCGCGACCCCGACGACGAGCGCAACCGCATGGCAGTCATGGGCAACCCGTCGCTCAGCGATGTGAGGGTTATCCTCGTTGGTGTCCGCAACAACTCCAACCAGCGCAAGGACGGTATCGTGTGGGTCAACGAGCTTAAGGTGACCGACTTCAACGAGGAGGGGGGATGGGCCGCCAAGGCCAACGTCAACCTCTCGCTGAGCGACATTGCCAACCTGAACTTCTCGACCCATATGGAAAGCGCCGGATTCGGAAGCGTCGACCAGAGCCTCAACTCGCGCCGTCTCGACGATTACCGGCAGATTAACTTCGCCGTTCAGGCCGACCTCGGACGCTTCATCCCCGAAAAGGTGAAGCTCAAGGCCCCGATATACTACTCCGTTTCCGATGAGAAGCTGACTCCGAAATACAATCCCCTCGACCAGGACGTGCTCCTTAAAGACGCCCTCGACGACGCGGCGGACAAACACGCCCGCGACTCCATCGAATCTTACGCCGTGGAGCGCAACAAGATTCAGAGCTTCTCGATTTCGGGCCTGAAGTTCGATGTCCGCTCGGCGAAACCGATGCCCTGGGATCCCGCCAACTTCACCCTCAACTTCTCCTTCAACAAGCAGCGCAAGGAGAACCCGACCACGGAGTACGAGATCACCAACGACTACCGCGGTTCGTTCGCCTACAACTACTCCCCGATGGTAAAGCCCCTCAAACCGTTCGGCTGGATGAAAACCAAGAACAAGAACCTGCGCTTTTTCAAGGAGTGGGAAATCAACTATGTCCCGACCTCCATCTCGTTTCTGACGAACATGTCACGCTACTACTACGAGATGCAGACCCGCTCGGAGACCGACCAGATGTTCCAGCTCCCTGTTTCCGTCAGCAAGAACTTCCTTTGGGACCGCCAGTTCCAGCTCGTATGGAACCTTACAAAGACCATAACCGTTAACTTCAACTCCAACACCTCTGCACGCATCGAGGAGACTGTCGGAGCGGTGAACCGCAAGCTGTTCCCCGACAAGTACAAGGAGTGGAAGGACACCGTATGGCAGTCGATTCTTTCGATGGGTACTCCGTGGGCCTACAACCAGTCGTTCACGGCCCAGTGGCGCGCGCCCTTCAACCGCGTGCCGGTCCTCGACTTCATTACCTCCAACGTAAGCTATAACGCGACCTACCGCTGGGACCGCGGCGCCGAGGTCGACGGATATTCTACCGGCAACACGATTGCCAACCAGGCAGCGTTCAGTGTCGACGGCCGTCTCAACTTCGAGAGCCTATACAAGAAAATCCCCTTCATAAAGGATGTTGAGAAGCGCTTCGCCAACACCCGCCGGGCCAACGTTCCCGTGAAGCCGAAGAAGTTCGAGCGCACCTACAAACTCAAAACCGACACTACCCTGACGATACGCCACAACCTCCGCAACAAGAAGGTCAAGATTTCGGCCCGTACTACCGACGGAACTGTCTTCCCGGTAAAAACCCGCGTTATCGACGCCAACTCCATCGAAGTGCTGACAAAGGGGGACAAGGATATCAAGTTCTCCATCGAAGAGATTCTGAAAGAGGATAAATCCGTCTGGCGCGAAATCGGAGAATACGCTACCCGCCTGGTGATGAGCCCGCGCAATTTCTCCATCCGCTACAAGAACACCCGCACCATGTCGGTCCCCCTGTTCCGCCCCGAAATCGGCAATATCTTCGGCGAAAGTACCCATTACGGCCCGATGGCTCCCGGTCTTGACTTCGCGTTCGGTTTCGTTGACGAAAGCTATATCGACAAGGCGAAGGCACGCGGATGGCTCATTTGCGACGACGGCCAGACCTCACCCGCCATGTGGTCTAGGGCCAACGAACTCAACATCGAGCTGCAGCTTGAACCGATAAAGGGACTTAAAGTGCAGCTCACGATGAACCGCACCGACAACCGCAACACCCAGGTGCAGTTCATGTATGCCGATATGCCGATGACATATTCCGGCTCCTACACGAAGACGCACTGTGCGATCCGCACCGCCTTCGGCTCCTCAAAGGCCGAAGACGGATATTACTCGAAGCATTTCCAACAGCTGATCGACAACATCCCCGTGATTGCCGGACGTTATACCGACCAGTACCGCGGGACGACATACCCCACCGGAGGCTTTATGGCCGACAGCCCCCTCGCCGGGCAGCCGTTCAGCACCGAGGTCGGAACCACTCCAGAAACTTCTTCCGACATTCTGATTCCCGCATTCCTCGCCGCCTATACCGGAACGGACGCTAAAAAGCAGTATCTCTCCCCCTTCCCCTCCTTCGCCCACGTCATCCCCAACTGGCGCGTGACTTACGACGGATTGGTGAACCTCGGCAATATGCGGAAGATTTTCAAGACCTTCACCCTCTCCCACGCATACCAGTGCACCTATACCGTCGGCTCCTACAACTCTTACCTCAACTGGCTCTCGGTTGACGGCAATATCGGATTCATACGCGACGAGGCGACAGGCAACCCCATCCCATCTTCCCCCTACAACATCTCCTCCGTAGCGATAACCGAACGCTTCGCGCCCCTTATCGGCGTGAACGCGACGCTGAAAAACGAAATCCAGTTCAACGCGGAGTGGCGCGACCAGCGTACCCTTACGCTTAACACCTCGGCCGGACAGCTCGTCGAGGCCACTACCCGCGGCCTCACAATCGGCGCCGGATACAAGATTGTAAATTTCAACTCTGTGCTCAAACTCGGCTCCAAGCAGAACGGCGTTTCAAACGACCTGACAATCAACGCCGACTTCTCCCTGCAGAACACCCAGAGCCTGATTCGCCGAATCGAGAGCAACTATACCCAGGCGACCTCCGGTACCCGTACCCTGACAATCAACTTTCAGGCATCCTACGTCGTGAGCCGCCGGCTGACTCTCGCCGCATACTTCGACCATCAGGTGAACACCCCTCTCGTATCGAACGCCGCCTACCCCACCTCCAACTCCAACTACGGAATATCCGTAAACCTCAACCTCGCCCGATAAGTAACCGGTCTGATTAATTCAAAACATTATGAAGAAATTATTATTCTCGCTGATCGCGACAGCCTCATTCATGACGATGAGCGCCGCTACCGACCTTTCCCCCTACAAAGGTGTATGGAGCAGCAACGACGCGGAAGCTGTTCTGACAGATTCGATATGTATCCTCTATTATCAGGCCGACAGCACGATGCAGGCGGTTCTTGAAATTCCTTCAGCGGGGATTTCCAGCAAAACCGTCTTTGCCAAGGACGGGAACGTTACAACTACCTCAGGCAGCGAGCCGATTGCGATTTCCCTGGTCGACGGCAAATTGCATATCGGGGGCCAAACTCTGAAAAAAGTGGAGGATATTAAGATTGTCAAGCCCTACGAGATGGCGAGGTGCGAGTCAAAATTCGATGTCGGCAAATGCCTACAGCAATGGCGGCTTGGAGCGGGATACGGGATTTCCGACGATATGGTTTATTGCGAGATTAATACGAACCGCCATATGTTCGTATATATGGTTAACCCCTCTATGGTCTATATCCGCGCGGCGGCTACCAGAAACAATGACAATGGCACATTGTTCTTTCAGAATATCCGTATGATGAAAAATCAGAACACCGGCGAGTACACCATGCACATCGACCCGGATAATTTCCGGGTCTCCCGCAACAACCTTGAAATCGACAATTCAAAATTCCAGCCCGATGGCTGCACATTCAGTCCAGACGGGGGAATCTACTGGTCGCTCATCTCGTTTGAGCCGGACGTAATCCTGCTGAACGGCTGCGGTGAGACCTACACCGTCAAACGCCGCCCCGTCGAAAATGACTGCGAATATATCGAATATGTCCCCTACTCCCACGATAACACCCTCCCCTCCTTCAACTGAACAAAAGGAACATAAAAGCGTCGGCAGCCCGCAAAGAGCTGTCGACGCTTTTAATATTGAATAGGGTATAATTGCTGAATCGCTCAACAGGTATTACTCGGCGGAGTCGATGGGGATGCGGGTTAGGGTGAAGAGTTCGGTGCCGTCGGGAGAGGTCAGGGTAATCGTATCGGGCCCTGTCTGACGTGCACTCTCGACGGACTCCAATGCTAACAGGAACTCTGTCTCGCGGCTTTCGGGGGAGCACATCATCCTGGTAGTCGCGACATTTACGATTTGTAGAGAGTTTTTCTTGTCAGGGTCGATAAACAGCTTCCCGTTAAGACGGTTGCAGCCGGTTGTCCCGTGAATCTGCAGGTCTGTTATGTTGAATGTCAGCGAAGCCGGTTCGCCATCTTCCGTTACGAGGGGTGTGCCGTTGAGAGTGTCAACCTTCCAGGCTCCGTTGAGGAAATCCATATTATGACGGCGGAGCACGAGTATCGGCTGGGTACTCTTCCCGTCAAGGAGGTCGAGGAACGTAATCGGGCCTTCGACGCGGGCGCTGTAAGAGCGGACGTCGCTCGTCGCAAGATTGATCAGATACTCAAACTCAGCGTCGTTGCAGAGCCGCATCGTCGAAATCATGTTGTCGAGGCGCATAGCGCCATTCTCTCCTAAGACAAGGTCACCATTGATATAGTTACATCCGTTGTTGCCGTAGAAACGTTTGGCCGGAAGGTCGAATGTCAGATACGGACGCTCCTCGCCGGTTACAACGTTCCCGCGCACGGAGTAAATCGTCCATTCCCCGTTGATTGTGAAATCCTTGTCAAGGTTGGGGTTGTAAGCCGGTCTTTTCTCTGAAGTCGCGGCAGCATTGGAATCTGTCAGAGGACGGCGGTTGTCAGCCTGCCCGGGGACAACTGGTGTCTTCCCCTTAGAGGGCTTGGCTGCGGTCTCTCCCCGCCCCTTGTTATTCTTGTTTTTCACACCCTTCGGTTCTTCAGTGTTGGTGGTCGCGGTCTTGGAGCCCGCGTTCTTGGGGGGTGTCAATGTCTTTCCGGCCGGTTTGCTTTCCGTTGTGCGTTGGGCAGTAACCTGGCCTGAGGAACCGGCAACCTTGTTGGAGGAACCCTTGAACAATGAGCAGGAAGGAGCCGCGGCAAGAACCAGCGCGGCGGCGGCTCCGAGAAGTATGTTTTGCGAAACTTTCATTATCTCTCAATCGTTTAATAGTTGTTTATTAGATTTGTATTGTATATGCAACCATATATACCAGCATGTCCTGAATGGAGGATACTTTGCAAATCTAACAAATTTATTCTTGAAAAGAACGCTGATTAGAAGAAAATTTGCTTAATTTTGCAAAATTTAAAATCCATTGCCATGAAAATTTCGACGCTTGCTGGCGCCCTGCTCCTCGGGGCGGCCGCATTGTCGGCCAACGGTCTCCCCGTCCGATATTACGGCACCAACTATACTCTCCCGTTCGCCCACGGATACCGGGCCGCTGAAATCCTGGGACAGGACCGCAAGGAAGCTATCGACCAGGATGTCTACCATATGGCGCGCCTCGGGCTGACAGGCTTCCGCATGCACCTCTGGGACGCGGAACTCGCCGACTCCGTCGGGAACCTCCTCACCAACGACCATCTCGACCTGCTCGACTACCTCATCAACCGCCTCGAAGAGCGCGGAATAGCGGTTATCCTGACCGCGCAGACCAATTTCGGCAACGGCTATCCCGAACGAGACACTGACACAGGGGCTTTTACTTACGACTACTCAAAATGCGACATTCATTCAAATCCTGAGGCGATAAAGGCGCAGGAACGCTATCTCGGACAGCTCGCACGCCACGTCAATCCCTATAACGGCCGCTCATACGCCGCCGACCCCTCCATTCTCGCGATGGAAATCAACAACGAGCCGTGCCATTCGACCAATCCGAAACAGGTAAAAAGCTATATCAACCGGATGGTGAAGACTCTGCGGAAAGCGGGATGGAAGAAGCCGCTGCTGTACAACGCGAGCCACAACGGCGACATGGTGCAGGCCTATTTCGATTCCGATGTCGAAGGGACTACCTACCAATGGTATCCGGTCGGGCTTGTATCGGGAAAGGAACGAACCGCCAACTACCTGCCCTATATCGACAGCTATAAAATCCCCTTCGACACCATAAGAGGCTTCGACAAGAAATTAAAGGTCATCTACGAGTTCGACCCCGCCGACATGCTCGACAGCTACATGTTCCCCGCCGTAGCCCGCACCTTCGCCAGGGAGGGCTTCCAGTGGGCCACCCAGTTCGCCTACGACCCGCTTTTCCTTGCCCCGTACAACACAGAATATCAGACCCATTACCTGAACCTCGCCTACACGCCGCAAAAAGCGCTCGGAATGATGATCGCGGCCGAGGCGATGCGCGAGGTTCCCGAAGGGGCTGATTACGGCAAATATCCCGCCGATACTATTTTCGGCGACTTCACGGTCAGCTACAACCGCAATCTCGCCGCTCTAAATTCCGAAAACAAATTCCTGTACACAAATTCAAACGACCTTAAGCCGAAAGCCCCGGAACACCTGCGGCAGATTGCCGGCTACGGCTCTTCGGAATTGGTGAAGTACGACGGGCTTGGAGCGTATTTCCTCGACGAGGTAGTCCCTGGGGTATGGAGGCTGGAGGTGATGCCCGACGCGCTCTTCTCGGCCGACCCGTTCGAAAAGCCATCCCTTGACAGGCCAATGGCCTGGGCGCTCTATCCCGACAGCAGGGAGATAACCGTTAATCTTCCGCAGGTCGGCGAGAATTTTGCTGTATCGCGGATTGACACAGAATCAGGAAATATCGCTAAAGCAGAAAACTCTAAATTCAAGGTTACCCCCGGGGTCTATCTTCTTGGCAAGGATGCCGCGATGCTTGACCCCGCGAAACTCCCCGCGAAAGTAAGAAACATCGGGCTGACTGAGTATGTCGCCCCCCGCAATCCGAAGGAAACACCTACTATTATTAACCATAAATCGGCCCCGGCTATCGTCAAAGGGAGCGATTTGATAATCGAGGCACAGGCATTTGCCAATCAGCCTATTGATTCCATTTTGATCTACCCGGAAGAAGCGTCATTCTGGAACAAAAATAACCATTTATACCGAGCCGACGAAATGGTTACTTATGATTATCGGGCGGTAATTCCCGCGGAAGCGCTTACGGGCAAAGACCGTTTCGACTATCGTATCGTAGCCTTCACCGGCGGCAAAGCAGTGACGTTCCCGTCTGCCGTTCCCGGAACACCCCTCGACTGGGACGCGCCTGACGGAACGCCGCTCTACTCGACTGAAATAGTGTCCGCAGACTCTCCCCTTATCCTTCTCGACGCCGCGACCGGATACGACGGGACAGAGCTCGCGACGATTCCCGACTCCTGGGGAAAGGTATGGCTGTCGCATCAGCGCAACTCCCCTTTGGCTGAGAACGCCCTCGAAATCGCGGCAAAGCCGGACGACGACCTGCTTGCGATAATGACGAAAGAGCTTCCCGCCTATCCCGAAGCCCTGACCCGCGGCAGGAAGACACTTAAAATCAGGCTGGGAGATGTTGACGGCACCGACTCGTTGCGGGTGATGCTCGCCGACACCGACGGCATCACATTCGGCACCACCGTAACCCCGGTGGCCGACAGCGTTATCGAAGTACCGCTGCACTCGCTGGATGTGGTTCCTACTCCCCTGGTTCCGGCACCCTACCCGACCTTCCTCTCCCGGTGGTTCAAGCCGGAGGGGGATTTCGACCTCGACCCGTCCCGCTTGCGGAAACTCCAGATTGCCATTCCCTTCGACTTCAATGGCGGCCGGATATCGGTAATCGGGGCGTGGCTTGAATGACCCCGCGAGAGGCCAGGACAAACCTGTATCACCAATTGATACAACCGATAGAAATTCTAACCAACAACAGAATATGACGAGACAACTAAACATCCTTGCCCTCGCGGCGCTGCTCGGTGCCATCCCGGCCGCGGCGCGCAGAGAGATTTCCCTCTCGGGGGAATGGCAGTTCGCAAAGGTCGATTCCAACGGTGTTGCCGGGAAATGGCAGACCGTCAGGGTACCCCACGACTGGGCTATCCACGAACCCTTCTCCCGCGACAACGACCTCCAGATTGTCGCCGTGGAGCAGAACGGGGAGACCGAGAAGACAGAGAAAACCGGGCGCACCGGCGGCCTTCCCTATATGGGACGCGGCGAGTACCGCACTACCTTCGAGGTGGCCGACACCGCCGGACAGCGCTTCACCCTCCTTTTTGACGGCGCTATGTCAAACCCGAAAGTTTCGGTAAACGGCCACCACGTCGGCCACTGGGCCTATGGCTACAACTCCTTCCATCTCGAAGTGCCCCAGGGGATAATCAAGCCCGGCGAAAACAGCATCACAGTCGAACTGGAAAACAAGCCCCAGAGCTCGCGCTGGTATCCCGGAGCCGGACTTTACCGCAACGTCAGCCTTATCTCCACCTCCAAGATACACGTTCCTGTCTGGGGCACATACATCGTCACGCCGTATGTCACCGCCGAGGAAGCCTCCGTACGCCTCACAACCACAATCGAGGGGGCCAAAAAGGCCGAACGGGTAATGGTAAAGACCGACATTCTCGATCCCGACGGCAACGTTGTCGCGACTAATAACTCATATTATTACTCACAGGGACAACCTTTCGTACAGAACTTCCTCGTGAAGAATCCAAACCGCTGGTCCTGCGAGAACCCGGCACTTTACACCGCCCGCACCACACTTGAAGTAGACGGCAAGGCGGTTGACACCTACTCGACGCGTTTCGGCATCCGTTCGCTCGAATACATTCCCGAAAAAGGATTCTTCCTCAACGACGAGTACACCAAATTCAAGGGGGTCTGCAACCACCACGACCTCGGTCCCCTGGGAGCGGCAGTCAACAAGGCAGCGCTGCGCCACCAGATCGAGATGTTGCAGGACATGGGAGCGAACGCCATCCGCACCTCCCACAACATGCCCGCACCAGAACTGGTCGAGCTGTGCGACGAGATGGGCATGATGCTCATGATCGAGCCGTTCGACGACTGGGGCTTCCGTCCGAAAAGCCCCAACGGATACGGCTCGATATTCAAGGAATGGGCGGAGAAAGATATGGTAAACATGCTGCGCCACTATCGCAACAACCCGTCGGTAGTCATGTGGAGTATCGGCAACGAAGTACCGAGCCAGTGGGGTCCCGACGGCGTAAGCGAGCTGCAGATGCTTATGGACATATGCCACAGGGAAGACCCGACGCGACCCGTGACCTGCGGCATGGACCAGATCGGCTCGGTATTAGACAACGGCTTCGCAGCCACCCTCGACATTCCCGGCTTCAACTACAAGCCCCAGTATTACCTCCGCGCCTACGAGACACTTCCCCAGAAACTCGTTCTCGGCTCGGAAACAGCGTCGACCGTATCGTCGCGCGGCTGCTATATGTTCCCTGTCGAACTTAAAGCCAACGCGACCTACGACAACCACCAGTCATCAAGCTACGACACCGAGTTCTGCTATTGGAGCAACATCCCCGACATCGACTTCGCGATGGACGACGATTATCCCTGGATGATCGGTCAGTTCGTATGGACCGGATTCGACTATCTCGGAGAGCCGTCCCCCTACGACACGGACGCGTGGCCCAACCATTCCAGCGTGTTCGGCATCATCGACCTGGCATCCCTCCCGAAGGACCGCTATTATCTCTACCGCTCGCAATGGAACAACAAGGACAACACGCTGCATATCCTCCCCCACTGGACCTGGGCCGACCGCAAGGGGAAAGTGACCCCGGTCGTAGTCTACACCTCCTACCCCGCCGCCGAGCTGTTTGTCAACGGCAAGTCCATGGGTGTCCGTCACAAAGCCGCTGCCGAGAAACTTGATTATACCCAGGTAGCCAACAAACCATATTGGGAACGCGGGAGCGTCGAGCACATCTCCCGCGCCAACGACAGGAAAGGGATGGACCGTTACCGTCTGATATGGGACGACGTGGTCTATGAACCCGGAGAAATCAAGGTCGTGGCTCTCGACGATAGCGGCAAACCGGTAGCGGAGGCCTTCGAGCGTACCGCGGGGAAAGCGCACCATATCGTCCTATCGGCTAACCGAGAGACAATCACCGCCGACGGCAACGACCTGGTTTATATAACGGTTCAGGTTGCTGACAAGAACGGCACGATCGTGCCTACCGACAGCCGCATGGTCAAGTTCACCGTCAGCGGCGCGGCAGAGTTCCTGGCAACCGCCAACGGCGACCCGACCTGCCTTCTGAGCTTCGACGAGCCTCAGATGAAACTGTTCTCGGGAGCCGCCACCTGCATCCTGCGCGCCTCTGCCACTCCGGGAACCGCTACCCTGAAAGTAACCGCGCCGGGCGTCAAACCCGCCACCATTACTATAAAAGTCAAATAAAGCGAACGAGGAGTTACACAACCTACTCAGAAGCATATTCAATCCCGCCGAAAGCAAAAAAAAGCTAACGGCGGGATTTTTTTCATTATCAGGGGGCGCATACGGGATTTTTTGCTTAAATTTGTAGGAAATACGGCGCAAGCAGCCAGCGGGCACCGTATCACCTCAACAAACCAAACAATTCGATATATCATGGAACAGAAACTGAAAGCCATTTTCAAAGAGAAATTCGACAAGGAGCCGCAAATGTACGCATCAGCCGGCCGCATCAACCTCATCGGCGAGCACACCGACTACAACGGCGGATACGTATTCCCCGGCGCCATCGACAAAGTGATAATGGCTGCCATACTTCCCAACGGCACCGACAAGGTAAAGGTGTTCTCGGTCGACATCAACGAGGAAGCCGAGTTCGGGCTGAAGGAAGAAGACGCTCCCCAGCAGCAGTGGGCGCGCTATATTTTCGGCGTTTGCCGCGAGATTATCAAGCGCGGGGGCACAGTCAAGGGTTTTGACGCCGTCTTCTCCGGGAACGTGCCCCTCGGTGCGGGTCTCAGCTCCTCGGCCGCTCTTGAAAGCTGCTTCGCTTTCGCCCTCAACGACCTCTTCAACGGCAACACGATCGACAAGTTCGAGCTCGCTCGCATCGGCCAGAGCACCGAACACAACTACTGCGGCGTAAACTGCGGCATTATGGACCAGTTCGCTTCCGTCTTCGGCAAGAAGGATCATCTGATGCGTCTCGACTGCCGCTCGATGGAATTTGAATATTTCCCCTTCAAAATCGACGGCTACAAGCTCGTGCTGCTCGACTCGAAAGTTAAGCACGCCCTGGTCGACTCCCCCTACAACAAACGCCGCCAGAGCTGCGAGCGCGTGGCAAAGATGCTCGGCGTGGAGACACTCCGCGACGCCACCATGGAGGCCCTCGACGCCGCCCGCGGCGAACTGACCGCCGAAGACTACTTCCGCGCCAAATACGTGATTGAGGAGAAGCAGCGCGTGCTCGACGTCTGCGACGCTCTCCAGCGCGGCGACTGCGAGACCGTCGGCCAGAAGATGTACGAGACCCACCACGGCCTGTCGAAGGACTACGAGGTTTCCTGCGAGGAGCTCGACTTCCTGAACGACATCGCCAAGAAATGCGGCGTTACCGGTTCCCGCATCATGGGTGGCGGTTTCGGCGGCTGCACAATCAACCTCGTAAAGGACTCTCTCTACGACAAGTTCATCGCTATCGCGAAGAAGGAATTTAACGAGAAATATGGCCACGAGCCGGTAGAGATTCCCGTAATCATCTCCGACGGAGCCCGCAAACTTGACTAAACAAGAGGGCGCGTCATAACGGACCATCTGTTATGACAGCGCCCTCCCCGTACGGGCACATAAAACTCAAACAATACTCAACAACGCATTATATGAAACCTACACTCTTCGTTCTCGCTGCCGGCATGGGCAGCCGTTACGGCGGTCTCAAACAGCTCGACCAGCTCGGCCCCAACGGCGAGACTATCATGGACTATTCGATTTACGACGCACTGCAGGCCGGTTTCGGCAAGGTCGTGTTCGTAATCCGCAAGGACTTCGAGGACCAGTTCCGCGAAAAAGTCCTCAGCAAATACGAGGGACACATCCCCGTTGAGGTCGTGTTCCAGTCAATCGACAAACTTCCCGAAGGGTACACCTGCCCAGCAGACCGCACCAAGCCCTGGGGAACGAACCACGCCGTACTGATGGGCAAGGACGCGATCAAAGAGCCTTTCGCCGTAATCAACGCCGACGATTTCTACGGACGCAACGCGTTCGAGGTAATCGCCAAAGAGCTTTCCCGCCCCCGCGACCGCAAGGGAGACTACTGCATGGTAGGCTTCCGTGTCGGCAACACGATGACGGAAAACGGCTCCGTAGCCCGCGGCGTATGCGGCACCAAGGACGGGATGCTCGACACCGTTGTCGAGCGCACCGCTATTTCCTATGCTCCCGACGGCCGCATCGTCTTCACTGACGAGAACGGCGTCGAGCAGACGCTCGAACCCAACACCCCGGTTTCGATGAATCTCTGGGGCTTCACTCCCGACTATTTCGACTTCTCGGAAAGGGAGTTCCGCAAGTTCCTCGACAAGGACATCAACACCCCGAAGGCGGAGTTCTTCATCCCCCTCTGCATCGACACCCTGATCAAGAACGGCGAAGCGACAGTCAAAGTGCTCGACACCGATTCAAAATGGTTCGGCGTGACTTATGCCGCTGACCGCCCCGGAGTCGTCGCCAAGTTCGCCGAACTTCACGAGAACGGTACCTATCCCGCGAAACTTTTCTAAGCTGACCCGTCATGAAACCAAGAATACTCGTAACCGGCGGTACCGGTTACATCGGTTCGCACACCGTGGTCGAGCTTCAGAAAGCCGGCTACCCCGTAGTGATAATCGACAACCTCTCCAACTCCAACGTCAAGGTGCTTGACGGCATCGAGCGTATCTCCGGCATCCGTCCCGACTTCGTAGAAGCCGACTGCACCGACATTGCCGCCGTACGCAAGCTGTTCAACGACTACCCCGGCATCAAGGGCATCATCAACTTCGCCGCCTCCAAGGCCGTAGGCGAGTCGATGCAGAAACCGCTGCTCTACTACCGCAACAACCTCAACACCCTTATGAACCTCCTCGAGGTCATGGGGGAGAAAGAGGTCGAAGGAATCGTGTTCTCCTCTTCCTGCACGGTTTACGGCGAACCCGACGTAAATCCCGTCACCGAGGAATCGCCCATCAAGAAGGCTACCTCACCTTACGGCAACACCAAGCAGATTTCCGAGGAAATAATCACCGACGTGATCAACTCAGGCGCTCCGTTCAAGAGCATACTTCTCCGTTACTTCAATCCCGTCGGGGCCCATCCCTCGGCTGAAATCGGGGAGCTGCCCAATGGCGTTCCGCAGAACCTCGTGCCCTACCTCACCCAGGCCGCGATGGGCATCCGTAAGGAACTCAGCGTATTCGGCGATGATTACAACACCCCCGACGGCTCCTGCATCCGCGACTATATCGATGTCGTAGACCTCGCCAAGGCCCACGTCATCGCCATAGAGCGCATGCTTGACAACAAGTCGGAAGAGCAAATCGAGGTGTTCAATCTCGGAACCGGCAACGGCGTCAGCGTCCTGGGGCTCATCAACGCGTTTGAGAAGGCAACGGGCGTCAAGGTACCCCACAAAATCGCTCCCCGACGCGCCGGCGACATAGAGAAGGTATGGGCGAACCCGGCCCGGGCCAACAACGTGCTCGGATGGGTCGCCGACACCCCCATCGAAGAGACCATGCGCAACGCGTGGGCCTGGCAGATGAAGCTCCGCGAACGCGGCATTATGTAACCCGCTCCGCAACCATACAAACATTCAAGGCGCTGTGTCTTACCGACACAGCGCCTTATTAAAGTCAAGCATATTAGCGCCGCATAATGCTAACAACTACCCAGCAAAAACCGTTATCCTACTCAGGCCCGATCGGGGTCTTCGATTCCGGCTACGGAGGACTGACGATCCTTCGGGAATTTCAGCGCGTGCTGCCGGCATATGATTACATATACCTTGGCGACAACGCCCGGGCCCCCTACGGCTCCCGCTCTTTCGACATTGTCTACCGCTTCACGCTCGAAGCCGTAAACGAACTGTTCGCCCGCGGATGCCCGCTCGTCATACTCGCATGCAACACCGCGTCGGCCAAGGCATTGCGCACGATACAGCAGAACGACCTGCCCGGGATCGACCCCTCGAGACGCGTTTTAGGGGTAATCCGTCCGACGGTCGAGAGCCTGCCGGACCATACGCGGAACGGACATGTCGGACTGGTCGGAACCCCGGGGACTGTCGGAAGCCGTTCCTACGAACTCGAAATAGAAAAACTGCACCCTGATTTCAAATTCTCGGCCCATAGCTGCCCAATGTGGGTGCCGCTGGTTGAAAACGGCGAGGCAGACAAACCGGGTGCCGACTACTTCGTGCGCCAGGAAATCGAGGCGCTGACGCGGCTTGACGGCGAAATTGACGCCATAATTCTGGGATGCACGCACTATCCCCTGCTGATTAATAAAATAAAGAAGTACCTGCCTACCAATGTAGCGCTTATAAAGCAAGGGGAGATTGTAGCGGCAAGCCTTGCGGACTATCTGCGTCGTCATCCGGAAATGGAGCGGCGACTTACCCGAGGCGGAACGACAGAGTACCTTACCACCGAAGACGCCGCGAAATTTTCGTCAATGGCGTCGATATTCCTTGACTCCGATATTAAAGCCGAACAGATTACCCTGTGAAGGGCTCTCTGTCCGGCTTCAGGGTATTCTATCTTATAAAGGTTTCGTAGCGCGAAGATGGGGTAAAATTTCGCCTCGGGTTTTCCGAGGCGTAAAGTTATTATCCCAATCGGTATGAATGGAAGTCCCGATTTCACAAAATCGGCATCCCGAAATCGCAATCCGCTGATTAATCGGCGTTTCCGGGAACTGACACCGGCTCATTCCCCGAGCGTCGATATTCCGAAGGGGTCAGCCCCATCATATTGGAAAACACCCTGAAGAAATTAGAACGCGAAGAGAATCCAGACTCCTCGCCGACGGCTTCAACGCTTTTGTCGGTATTCCTCAGCAACCCGCAGGCATAATCCACCCTGTATCGATTGACATACTCGTAGAAGGTCTGCCCATTTGCTCGGTTGAAAAAATCGCTCACGTAGGTGCGGTTGGATCCTACCATCCGGGCAATATCCGACAGCTTCAAATGGGAATTGAGATATATACGGTGCTCGTCGGAAAAGAGGCTCTCGATACGCACATGCAGCTCGTTCGGAGCGACAGTCTCAGGCTCCGCCTCATTCCGCGAAACGCATCCCTCCAGGCCGCTCATCGCCTGTTCGTGGCGGTAGAGGAAATAGGAGAAGAACATCCACAGCGCAAGAGATACGACCATATATGTTCCTTCCAATAAGAAGGAAATGACCGTGCAGTCAATGAGCCAGATGCTCAGAATCACGAAGAACGAAAGGAGGATTACGCGGAGCCAGTTAAGATTGATGTTTTCCTCGAAAGAATACTGCTCTTTCAGCTTGCGATGGTAGTTCGGAATCTCCCGCAAAGTCCAAATCGCATACCAGAAGCCGTAAATACCGGCGTAAGCCACGTTTGCCATATAGACCGCTTCCGAGCCAGACATAATGAAAACAGCAGGCAACAGCACGAACGGGGCCATGTGCAGCACCATGGCGCGCAAACGCAAAACTCCCGGGCGGCACAGCTCAATCAGGATGAAGGCATACATCGGGACAGCGACCATATCAGCGGCAGTCAATGCCTGCCACAACCATTCATCGCCTGCGAGAGATTTCCGTATGAAGAACAAGTCCTTGACGCTCTGCAGCCCTATTGTCAGCATAAGGAGCATTACAAGCCTCGAGAGCCGGTCGGAGTTTTTGCGCCAGAACATCCACGCCGTCATGAAATAGAACATGACGCATAGCCCGTAGATGAAGAAAAGGTCGTCGATTGTCATTTTCCAAGGTATAAAGGTATAAGTAACTGTTCAATATTATTTTATATTGTCCGGTCAAATTATTTCAATATTTACGACCAGTTACTTATCGGAGTGCGTTTCATAAAAAAACCGCGCCCTCGGGGGATTATGACCTCCGGGGGTGCGGATTTTGAGCGGCGCCCTGAATGTCATCGGTTCGGATGAGACAAGGAGAGTCCGCCAATCAGCAGACCATTACTTGCCGCCGATGCTGCTGGAAACGGTAAGACGAGCGCGGCCTTTGGCGCGACGACGAGCAAGCACTTTGCGACCGTTCTTTGTAGACATTCTCTCGCGGAAACCGTGCTTGTTAACTCTCTTTCTGTTGGAAGGTTGGAAAGTTCTTTTCATTGCGGTATGATGTTTTGTTTATTTTTCTCCGTTACCGGGTTTTCTCGAAGCCCTTACCGCGACAAAGCGCGCAACGGCCACAATTCAGGGTGCAAAATTAACAAATTTCCCGCTAATGACCAAACTTTCCGCAATCTTTCTCTCCGCGCAATCTTGAAGCGGGCCTCGGCAGCCCCGGACACATCGCGAGCACGCGCGCCGCGACCCGGGAGACGAGGGGCGTAATCCCTGGAAAATATTGAATTTAGTTAAGAAGAGGAGATTTACGTATTTTTAACCGGGGAAAAGCGCCGATATTTCGCCGGAAAGTGTTAACTTTGCATCTTGATAATTATCGCTATTTGAAGATGAGACAACTTAAGATAACAAAGTCAATCACCAACCGCGAAAGCGCGTCGCTCGACAAATACCTGCAGGAAATCGGCCGCGAGGACCTCATCACCGTAGAACAGGAAGTCGAACTCGCACAGCGCATCCGGGAAGGTGACGAGGTAGCCCTTGAAAAACTCACGCGCGCCAACCTGCGTTTCGTGGTCTCCGTGGCGAAACAATATCAGAACCAGGGACTCAGCCTCCCCGACCTCATCAACGAAGGCAACCTGGGGCTTATAAAGGCCGCTCGCAAGTTTGACGAGACCCGCGGGTTCAAATTCATCTCGTACGCAGTATGGTGGATCCGTCAGTCGATACTCCAGGCGCTCGCCGAGCAGTCGCGCATCGTGCGCCTCCCGCTCAACCAGGTAGGGTCGCTCAACAAGATTTCCAAGGCTCTGTCGAAGTTCGAGCAGGAGAACGAACGCCGCCCGTCGCCGGAGGAACTCGCCGAGACGCTTGACGTGCCCGTGGAGAAAATCGCGGACACACTGAAAGTAAGCGGCCGCCACATATCCGTCGACGCTCCGTTCGTAGAAGGGGAAGACAACTCCCTGCTGGACGTGCTGACCAACGACGACTCCCCCATGGCCGACGCCACCCTTACGCAGGAATCCCTCTCCAAGGAGGTTGACCGGGCGCTTCATCAGCTCCACGAGCGCGAGCGCGAAATTCTGAAGATGTTCTTCGGAATCGGCTGCCAGGAAATGACGCTTGAGGAGATTGGTGCCAAATTCGACCTTACGCGCGAGCGCGTGCGCCAGATCAAGGAGAAGGCAATCCGCCGCCTCAAAGGGCAGAAATCGCGGCTCCTAAAGACCTACCTCGGCCAGTAAGCCGGGGCTCGGGCGCATCACGGAAGCGAGACTAATCCCTCTTACCACACCCACAGCGTTTCTCTCTAAATAATAGACCTATCAGAGTCGTCTCAGGCGCACACGCCCGAGGCGGCTTTTCTTTCATCCAAGCGGAGAGAAACCCATAGCTGGCCACACCGCTGACAAACACTCTCTGAGAAAAACGGAGCAGGCCACCCTCACGGGCAGCCTGCTCCTTTACCTATGATTCACTTATTTGCTATTTGCTTTCTTTGTCAGTTCAGAGGGGATGGTACTCCACGAACGCCTCCATAGCCTCATAAGAGGCGAGGCCGAGCGATTCGTAGAGGCCGGCGGTAGCGCGGTTGCGCTCTTCGGCACGCTGCCAGAAGAGGCGGTCGTCGTCGCCGAGGAAGGGAGCGTTCTCCATCTGGCTCTGGTGCTTAAGGATGGAGTTGCGCTTGAAGCGAAGCTCTTCGGGGGAAATGGGGACGGCCATCTCGATATGGTCGATTTCCCATTCCGCCCAGGCGCCGCGGTACATCCATATGCGGCAGTCTTTGAGCCATTTCTCGCCCTTCAGCTCGTCGATCGCGGCCAGGACGGCGTCGGTGCAGACGCGGTGGGTTCCGTGCGGGTCTGCGAGGTCGCCGGCAACGAATATCTGCTGAGGCTGCACTTCCTGGAGCAGGTTCTTGACGATTTCGACATCGCGCTCGGTAAGGTCGCCCTTCTTGATAGTGCCGGTCTCGTAGAACGGCAGGCGCAGGAAATGTATGTTCTGGGGCTTGACACCGATGAATCCGCAAGCGATAGTGGCCTCGGCCTCGCGGATTTTGGTCTTGATTTCGCGGATATCGGGAGTGTCGACGTCGCCGGCGGAAGCCTTTCCCTTAACGAAGTCGCGGACCTCGGTCGACAGTTTCTCGTACCCTTCGGTATCGAAACCGAACATCGGGGCGATTTTGTCCATCATGAGGAAATAACGCATCATGTCCTCGTCGCCGACGGCGATATTGCCGGAAGTCTCATAAGCGACATGGACGTCGTGGTGCTGGTCGACGAGGCGCTTGAAGGTACCTCCCATAGAAATCACGTCGTCGTCGGGGTGCGGAGAGAAGATTACCACGCGTTTGGGATAGGGTTTTGCGCGCTCGGGGCGGTATGTGTCGTCCGCGTCGGGCTTGCCGCCGGGCCATCCGGTAATCGTATGCTGGAGTTCGTTGAACACCTTTATATTTACGGTGTATGCCGAGCCGAAATGGGCGACCAGTTCGCCGAGCCCCCAGTCTGTATAGTCTTTGTTGGTGAGCTTGAGAATAGGTTTTCCGGTCTGCTTGCACAGCCATACGATCGCGCGGCGCACCATCTTGTCGTTCCACTCGCAGGAGGTAACCATCCAGGGATGGGAGATACGGGTCAAATCGTCGGCTGCGGAGAAGTCGAGGGCGATGCGGGCGTTGTTGTGGAGCTGGAGGAAGGAAGCGGGCACGTTGTCGGTGACGGGGCCTTCGATAGCCTCGGCGACAACCTTGGCGCGGACCTCGCCCCAGGCCATAGCCATGACATTGCCGGAGCTGAGGATGTTTCCGAGTCCGAGGGTTATAGCCGAAGTCGGCGTAGCCTCGCACTTGTAGTCTTTCTTTATTATATGGCGGAGTTCCGGCGAGAGGAGCACCAGGCGGCAGAGGCTCGTCGAGAGGGAGCCGGGCTCGTTGAAGCCGAGAGCGCCCTGGGGACCGATTTCGCAGATTGTGAGATCAAGGCCTCCGCAGTCGGCGATTTTGCGCTCGTATTCCTTGCAGTATTCGTACATATCCTCCATCGTCACGGCTGGATTGATGGAATGGATGTTTTCGGGGCGGATATCCACATGGTCCAGGAATACCTCGCGAAGGCGCGCCAGGGAGGAGGGGCCGTCGGGCACGAGGGGGAAGAACTCGTTAAGGTTGAAAACAATCACCTTGTCGAAAGAAACCTCTCCGCGGACACACATCTCTATTAAGGATGAGTAGACCGAATGGGTCGCGCTTCCGGCACCGAGCGCGATCACGCAGCGGTTTTTCGCGGCCACGTTCTTGCGGATTACTTCCGCTATATGTCGCGCGAGATATGAGCTGCCATCGGCTACGGTCTCGAAGATGCGGGTGTGGATTTTCTCCTCGCGGGTCAGAGCCGCGGCTTCGATTTCACCCTGGGGCATATAATAGCGGCTCGGGATGCGGTCGAGTTTGATTTGCGAACTTAAATTTGTTTTCATGGGAGAATTTTGGGATTGATTTGGAATAATCCGTGTTTTATACTACCTTTGCAAAGGTAGGCAAAAAGCGATAAAGTTGGTGCGAAATTTGTATAAAAAATGTACATTTTCGTACAAAACAACACCATCCGCGCTTGTGAGCCACTTAACCGCACCTGATTCGCAGCATCACACTTAACCTAACAATACGATTTCCACAACATGAGAGTAATCATCCAGGAAAACTACGACAACCTGTCGCGCTGGGCCGCCAACTACGTCGCTCACCGAATCAACGAGGCAAAACCCACCGCTGAAAAACCGTTTGTGCTCGGATGCCCCACCGGCGGGTCGCCGCTCGGGATGTACCGCGAACTGATCAAGCTGTACGAGGCCGGCAAGGTATCTTTCAAGAACGTCGTTACGTTCAACATGGACGAATACCGCGGCATCCCCCGCGACCACGAGCAGAGCTACCACACGTTCATGTGGAGCAATTTCTTCAGCCATATCGACATTCCCCGGGAGAATGTAAACATTCTCGACGGCAACGCCCCCGACCCGGTCGAGGAGTGCCGCAAGTTCGAGGAGAAGATGGCATCCTACGGGGGCGTAGACCTCTTCATGGGGGGCGTGGGCCCCGACGGCCATATCGCCTTCAACGAGCCCTGCTCCTCGCTCAGCTCGCGCACCCGCATGAAGACGCTGACCCACGACACCATCATCGCCAACTCGCGCTTCTTCAACAACGACGTGAACTTAGTGCCGAAAACCGCTCTCACCGTCGGCGTCGGGACAGTGATGGACGCGAAGAGCGTGCTCCTGCTGGTCAACGGCCACAACAAGGCCCGCGCCCTTCGCCACGGCGTCGAAGGAGCGGTAAGCCAGATGTGGACAATTTCCGCGCTCCAGCTCCATCCGGCCGCAGTCATCGTGGCGGACGACGCCGCCTGCGCCGAGCTCCAGGTTCAGACCTACCGCTACTTCAAGGATATCGAATCGGCCAATCTCGACCCGGATTCGCAGCTCTGAATACGCCCAACAAAACTTTGAACCCCGCTATCTCAAGGCATTAATCTTGACGATAGCGGGGTTTGTCGTCCTCCCGTTTTGGAATGGGTTGATATACCTATTTGCGTAGGGACGCGGCGTGCCGC
>CAJUFH010000021.1 GCA_910585755.1 uncultured Muribaculaceae bacterium
ATCTCCGTTCTGTGGAGCGAGCGTAAGCGAGCGGCCTCCCCGCCTTCCCCTAAGCCCCCTCCTTTCCTTCCGCCCTTTACTGTGGCGAGCCGTAAGGCGAGCTTCCCAAATCTCCCATCCCTCCCATCCCTCCCATCCTCTCCCATCCCTCCCTTATTATTAAATAAAGTAAAAAACCTTCCCCGCCGCGAGCAATTTGGCGGAGTTTAACGAACTTTTTATTACCTTTGCAATCAATACACCCGAAAAAGAGCGCCGTTTGCTATCCCCCTGCGGCGGCTTCCGCCTTCAAGCCCCCTCCCATACCGGGGCGCCCACGGAAGCGGGTAGAAAGAAAACGCTATCAACAAACCATTCGCAAATAGTTAAATCAGCAATGAAGAACCTCCTTATCTGCGGACTTTTAGCAGCCGGCTGCTGCCTCTCCGCCGGAGCCTGGGACAAAATCAACGGCCCCGGGCGCCACATGCTCGAAGAGTTCAAGGAGCGCGCCGCCGTTTCCCGCGGCCTTACCGCCCCCAGGACAATGGTTATGGTGAGCCTCGAACAGGGCGTCACCGCCTCTGACATCGCGGCCCTCGGATACGAGGTCGTGTCGGACTTCGGCGACATGCTTATAGTCGCGATGCCCCTCGACAAGGTCGAGGAGTTCGCCGCGCTCGACGAAGTTTACTCCGTCAGCTTCGGGACTCAGTCGTTCCCGATGCTCAACGTGGCCCGCGCCCAGACCGGAGTCGACGGCGTGCAGGACGGCACCGGCGCCGGACTCAACGGCGTGGCATACACCGGCAAGGGTGTTGTCTGCGGCCTGTATGATACCGGACTCGACCCCAACCACCCCGCCTTCAAGACCCCCGACGGCACCTCCCGCGTGAAAGGTATATATGTGCTCCGCGGCTACACGGAAGGTAACGTGCAGTGCAACGCCTACACCACCCCCGAGCAGATCGCCTCGTTCACTACCGAGAACGAGAACGAGAGCCACGGCACGCACGTGCTCGGAACCATGGCCGGCTCCAAGGGGGTAATCGGAAATTTCGGCGAAACGACCTCTACCGGCGGCGCTACCGCCGTCACCGGCCAGGCTATCCCCTACTACGGCTCCGCGATTGACGCCGACCTCCTCGTCGGCTGCGGCGACTTCTACGACGCGTCAATCCTCGCCGGTGTCGACAAGATTGTAAACGAGGCTGTCGCCATGGGGAAACCCGCCGTCGTTAACCTCTCGCTGGGAAACAACTCCGGCTCCCACGACGATAACGACCACGCCTCCCGCATCCTCGACAAGCTGGGCGAGAAAGCCATCATCTGCATCGCCGCCGGCAACGAGGGCGAAAACAACATGGCAATCAAGAAGAACTTCGGCGGCCTCGGGAGCAAGACCCTCAACACATTCATAGTTCCCACCAGGACCCCCCGCAACCAGCTCAGCTATACCGCGCAGTTCTGGAGCAACAATACCGACCGCTTCACCTGCAAGCTCATACTCTACACAAAACTTGACGGCGGCAAAATCGTCAAGGAGGTAACTATCCCCGAAAACGGCGGCAGCGCCACCCTCGACAGCGGCGACCCCGAGTTCGCAGCCTCATACACCGGCACTGTCCGCATCAGCGGCTCCATTGACCGCGAGGCAAACCGCTACTGCGTGACTATCTCCGGCAACTACCAGCAGACCGGGGCCGACCTCTACATCGGCGTGAACATCACCCCCGGCGCCGACATGCTGGCAAACCGCGGCAAGATTGACGCCTACATCAACACCAACCGCAACTACCCGACTATGACCTTCGGCTCCGAGAACGTCACCGGCTATCTCAACGGCTCCCCCGACGGCTCGATCAACGGCATGGGCTGCGGCAAGAACATCCTCTCGGTCGGCGCTTACGTCTCCCGCACCTCCTGGCCCCTGGCCAACGGCACGATGGCCTCCTGGAACAACTCCGGCTCTGTCGGACAGGTAGCCTCCTTCTCTTCCTACGGCACCACCAACGACAACCGCTCCCTCCCCCACTGCGTGGCCCCCGGCTCGCAGATTGTTGCCCCGGTAAGCTCCTACTGGTACAAGTCGCAGGGCATGAACCCCGCGCAGCTCGCCGCTTACCAGCAGAACGGATCCAACATCACCGCACCTTATTATAATATGGAGGGAACCTCAATGGCGACCCCGTTCGCAGCCGGTGTCGTAGCCCTCTGGCTCGAGGCGTGGCCTGAAATGACAATCCAGGAGGTACAGTCGATCGTTACGATGACCAGCACCATCGACAACGCCCTCCTCAACACCCCCGGCGTCTCCAAGGTGAAATACGGAGCGGGCAAAATCAACGCCCTCGAAGGCATGAAGAAGGCAATCACCCACTCCGCTTCAATCAACACCGTCCTTAACGACAAGGCCGACAAGAACCTCATCTACGAGATTCTCCCCGGCAAGCAGGTCGAGGTAACCATCCCCGGCATCAACGGCTTCGACGCGGCCCTCTATAACCTGAGCGGCGCCAAAGTTGCCGCCGCCGCTACCTCCGGCGAGGCCCTGACCCTCGACGGCTCCTCGCTCAGCGAGGGTGTCTACCTCCTCTCGGTCCAGACCCCGGCAGGCCCCGTCAGCAAGAAGATTGTGCTCCGCTGACGCGTCGCCACGGTAAGATTTCCAAAATCCCCATAAAAGGGGGCGGCGGGTTAAACCAACCCGCCGCCCCCTTTGTCTATAATGTACACCCCGCAACTCCGCGGAGGACAAAACTAACGACAATGGATAAAAAACTGAACGTTTCAACCGTGGTGGGCGCGCTGCTCATCGGAGCCGGGATTTTCTTCCTCGGCCTGTTTATCAAAGGGGGTATCGACAATATGGCTTTCCGCGACAGGGAGGTGACCGTCCGCGGACTCGCCGAACGCGAAGTGCCCGCCAACCGCGTGACGTGGCCCATAACTTACAGCGTCGCCGGGGACGACCTCGTTTCGGTCTACAACCAGGTGACTGCCAACAACAACGCGATCGTGAAGTTCCTGACCGACAACGGTATCAACAAGAGCGAAATCACCGTCGCTCCTCCCGACACCTACAACGCCACGACCAACCAGTACGTCTCCAGCAATATAAACTTCAAATATTCGCTGAACAACACAATCACCGTGACATCCTCGAAAGTCGACAAGGTAAGGGCGCTGATCGACAAGTCGTCGGAACTGCTCAGAGCCGGAATACCCGTCTCCAACGGTTATATCGACTACGAATACACCGCCCTCAACGACATCAAGCCGGAGATGATCGCCGAGGCGACCAAGAACGCCCGCGAGGCTGCCGACCGCTTCGCCCAGGACAGCGGCTCGAAAGTAGGGAAAATGAAGACCGCCAACCAGGGGCAGTTCTCAATCGAGAGCCAGTCCTCCTCCGTACCCTTCATCAAGAAGGTAAGGGTTGTCTCGACAATCGTCTACTACTTAGAGGACTAACGCCTACAAAAGCAGGGAGGCGTCGCCGTAGCTGAGGAAACGGAATCCGCGGGCGAGGGCGAAGTCGTACATCGGACGCCAGTCGCCGCAGGTGAAGGCCGAAACGAGGAGCAGCAGCGTCGACTGCGGCTGGTGGAAGTTTGTAACCATCCCGCCGACAACCCTGAACCGATAGCCCGGAGCGATTATTACGCGGGTAGACGCCAGAAAGGTGTCTGCCCGCTGTTTTTCAACATGCTCCGCCAGAGCCGACAGCGCCTCGGAGGTAGTCATATCAGGGAGTGCGGGGTCATACGGCGCCCACTGGGGCACCTCCCCCTCCCAGCGTCCGGCGGCTACGAGCCTCCCGGCATGGTACAGGCTTTCGAGCGTGCGCACCGAGGTTGTCCCGACCGCGATCACGCGCCGCTCCCCGGCGGCGAGCTCCCGGATCAGGGAAACTGGCACCGCTATAAACTCGCTGTGCATCAGGTGGTCCCCGATGGTTTCCGACTTGACGGGCTGGAACGTCCCGGCCCCGACATGGAGCGTCAGCTCGCGGCGCGGAATCCCCCTCGCGGCGATAGCGTCGAGCACGGCGGGGGTGAAGTGCAGCCCGGCTGTCGGAGCCGCCACCGAGCCGTCGATATGCGAGTAGACCGTCTGGTAGTCAGCCGCGTCTGAAGCCTCGGTAGAGCGGTTGAGGTACGGGGGAATCGGAATCTCACCCGCCGCGGCGATAATCGAGGAGAAGGTCACTCCCGGAGCGTCCCAGGAGAAGCGCACTACCGACGCGTTCCCCGCTCGGGACTCGCGCTCGGCGCGGAGCACAAGCGCTTCCCCCTCGACGGTCAGCGGCAGCTCGAGCGCTCCCTGCTTCCATTTCTTGGAATTGCCGACGAAGCAGGTCCAGGAACAGGACGCGGTCGAGGCGAAATTGCGGGCGTAGTCGGACGGCTCCACCGGCTCCAGCACAAAAATCTCTATCAGAGAGCCGTTTTCGCCTGACTTGCGGAAGCGGAGCCGCGCGTTGATTACCCTCGTGTTGTTATACACGAGCATAGAGTCTGCTGGGAGGAGTTCCGGCAGTTCGGCGAAAACGCGCTCCTCCAGGGAGCCGTCGGAGCGGCGCACGAGCAGCTTGCAGCGGTCGCGGTCGGCCAGGGGGTGCTTCGCGATGCGTTCGTCAGGGAGCGGGTAGTTGAAATCCTCTATCTTTATGTCGGTTACAGCGGTCTGAAAGTCAGCGCCCATATATATTAAATCCTTTTAGTCTATATTATAGTTGTATATGGCGCGAAATTACTCATAAATTGTTAAATTTGCAGACTTAACAGCAACTTTTAGACCGCAAATGGCAAAGATAGGAGACACCGTGCGCTTCCTCAGCTCCACCGGGGGAGGACGCATCGTAAAAATCGAGGGCAACATCGCCCACGTGGAGGAAGAGGACGGATTCGTGACCCCCGTCCTGATCAAGGAGCTGGTGGTGACCACCCCAGCCGGGGCCGAGAGCGCCCGCAAGGACTATTTCGGAGGGACCGCGCAGGCAGCCCAGAAAGCCGCCGCGGAGAAGCAGAGCAAGTTCGTGCCCACGACCATGCCGGAGGCTCCGAAACCCGCGCCGGTAACCGAGACACCCGGCGGCGACAAGCTGAACGTGGTCCTCGGCTTCGAACCGATCGAGCCCAAGCATATCACAACCACCGACTTCGAAGCCTATCTCATCAACGACTCCAACTATTACCTCTACTTCACCTTCCTCAGCCGAGCCGACGACGAGGAGGGATGGACCACCCGCTTCGCCGGGGTCGCGGAGCCAAACATGGAGCTGTTTCTCGAAGAGATTCCCCGCGACAAGGTTGGGCGGCTTGACCGGATCTGCGTGCAGTACGTCGCCTTCAAGCGCGACAAGGAGTTCGCCCTGAAAGCCCCCGTGGCAATCGAGTACCGGATGGACACTACCAAGTTCTTCAAGCTCCACTGCTTCCGCGAGAATCCCTATTTCGAGGTCCCGGTAATCGCAATCGACATCGTGAAGAACGACATACCCCAGCGCCCGATGACAATTGACTCGGCGCAACTCGAAGACGCCCTCCGGCGCAAGCGCGAGGCCGACCGTCCGCGCCAGCGCCCGGTAAAGAAACGCCGCCCCGACCCCAAAGAGGGGGTGCTTGAGGTCGACCTCCACATCAACGAGCTGCTCGACACCACCGCCGGCCTCTCGACCGCCGACATCCTCAACTACCAGATCGACACCTTCCGACGCACGATGGACGAGCACCTGCGCGACAAAGGGCTGAAAATCGTCTTTATCCATGGCAAAGGGGAAGGGGTTCTCCGCCAGGCAATCACCAAGGAGCTGGCCCACCGCTACAAGGGGCACGACGTGCAGGACGCGTCGTTCAGAGAATACGGCTACGGGGCGACACAGGTCACTATACGATGATTTTCTGCTTTTCAGGAACGGGGAACTCGCTGTTGGTGGCCCGGGAACTCGCATCCCGGACCGGTCATGCCGTGACGATGCTTGAGCGCGAGCCGCTGTCCCATCCGTCGAGACACCTTTTCGAGCTATCTGAGGGAGAGGATGTTATTTGGGTATTCCCCGTGTATAGCTGGGGTGTGCCCCCGGTAGTCCGCCGCTTCATCCGCAAGGTCAAGCTCAAAGTGCTCGCCGGGAACGGAGCGACGCTGAGCGATGCCGACGCGTCCGCCCGCCACTGGATGGTCGCCACCTGCGGCGATGACATCGGGCGCGCCGACGACCAGTGGCGCCGGGAGGTCGGACGGCGCGGCTGGTCCCCGCGGGGAGCCTTCTCCGTAGAGATGCCCAACACCTACGTCTGCATGAAAGGGTTCGAGGTTGATTCCAAGGAGATTGAGCGGCAGAAGTTAGCAGCGATGCCCGACCGCGTCAAGGAGATTGTCGAGGCCATGGAGCGCGGTTTCTCTGATAGCGACGTGGTCCGCGGAGACTACGCGTGGCTCAAGACAGCCGCCGTCTATCCCCTCTTCCGCGCCTTCTGCATGTCGCCAGCGCCCTTCGCCAGCGACGCGGGGAAATGCGTGAGCTGCGGCCTCTGCGCCAGGGAATGCCCGTTAGGGAATATCGAGATGAAGGAGGGACGGCCTCAATGGGGACCGGCCTGCGCCCTCTGCCTCCGCTGCTTCCACGGCTGCCCCACCCGCGCCATCGACTACGGCAAAGCCTCCCTCGGGAAGGCTCAAAAGCCTGTCTACCGATAAAACCAAACACCCTCCGGCGGCGTTATAACGACGTATCGGCCCCGGAACCTTCTCCTGTCTCAAAGGCCGAGACAACGTTTCAACTAACAGTTTATTCATCACCGACAATGAAGCGCGTATTGCGGATATTAGGCAAAACACTGCTTTGGGCGGTCCTCGGTATCGTAGGGCTGCTCACTCTCGCGATCGTGCTCCTGTATATTCCGCCGATACAGGATTTCGCTGTCGGAAAAGCGCTCGAAACCCTTAACTCAAAAGGGGATATGAAAATCGAGGTCGGCAGGTTCCGCCTCACCTTCCCTCTGAAAATCGCGATTGACTCGGCAAGCATGCGCACCCCCGGAATGGATATTTTCGCCGGACGGGCGGAAGCCAACGTTTCCCTTATGCCGCTGCTGAAAGGGGAAATCCGCGGCGAGCGCGTCGAGCTGCGACGCGCCCGCTTCGACATGGGAGGGCCCGACTCAGCGTTCCAGATGAACGCCGCCCTCGAATACGCCCGCGTCCTCGACGGGGGGTACAACCTCGTGGCCCAGGACATCGCCGTCGACCGCCTCCTCGCCCGGGGAGCCGACGTTACGATAACGATACGCCCCGACTCCGTTCCCGAGCCGGAAAAGACCGACTCCGTATCCTCCCCCCTGACTATCGCCCTGAACCACGGCGTGCTGGAAAATATCAGATACCGCATGAGCATCGACCCCTCGATTACCGACCTTGGGGCATACATGGGGCGCGCCGTCGTCAACCTGGCCTCTTTCGACATGCTCGCCAAACTAATCAAGGCCAACGACATAACCGTCGACAGCATCGACGCGAAGTATATCTACCCGTCGGCGGAATATCTCGCCGCCCACCCACTGCCTCCCGAAGCGGCAGCCGACTCGGCGGCTGTCGCGGCCTCCGTCCCCTGGACCGTAACCTGCGACAAGGTGCGCATCTCGGGGGGGAACGCTCTCTACGCCCTCGACGGCGCGAAACCCGTCGGACCTAATTTCGACCTCGACTATATCCAGGCGACAGAGATAGGAATCGCCGTGGACAGCTTCGTGAACCGCGGCACCGCCGTAAGAGCGCCGATCCGCGGCATCCACGCCCGGGAGCGCTGCGGGGTGCGCCTCAACCTCTCCGGCCTGTTCGACATGGACTCCTCGGCGATACGCGCCGAGAATATCTCCCTGACCACCGGCGCGTCGCGCGTCAGCCTCGACGCGATGATGGGCATGGGGGCCACCGACGCGAAAGCGATGCCCGTGGCGCTGAAACTCACCGCCGACCTCGCCAACGAGGACCTGCGCCGCCTCGCGCCCGCCCAGATGTCGCGAATCGCCGACATGCTACCCCCCTACCAGCCATTGCTCGCCGAAGCGGAGCTTAAAGGCACCATGGCCGACCTCGACGTCAAGAGCGTCAAGGTCGAGATTCCACAGCATGCCGGAATCAAGGCTTCCGGCAAAATCGCCGACCTGACCGACATAAACAAAGCTGTAGGCAACGTGGCCCTCTCCGGCTGGATTGCCGACGGGAAATGGGCCAAACCGCTGCTGCTCGACGCAAAGAGCGGCCGGGGAATCAACATACCCCCTCTCACTGTCGACGGCGAGGCGACCCTCGACCGCGGAGTGATTGACGGCAACCTCTCGGCCCATACCGGAAGCGGCCGCCTGGCCCTCGAAGCGCTATGGAACAACCGCGCGACAGCCTACGACATAGACCTCCGGGCCGACGATTTCCCGGTACAGGCCATTATGCCCGACCTCGGCCTGAGGGACGTGACCGCCGTAATCAGCGCTTCCGGCCAGGGGTTCGACGTCATGAGCCCCAAGACCGACATCGACGCGAAAGTCGACCTCGTAAAAGCAACCTATCAGGGGCATCAGTACCAGGACGTGACGCTGACGGCCAACCTCGCCGCCGGCCGCGCGGCGCTGGAAGCGGTCAGCCGCAACCCATACGCCGCCTTCGACATAAAGGCCGACGGGGAAATCTCCTCCCTCCCCTACCGCCTGAACCTCGACGGGGATGTGACGAATCTCGACCTCAAGGCCCTCGGAATGGCCGACACCGCGACTACCGTCGCCGCCCGCCTCTCGGGGAGCGTCAGCTTCGATCCCGCGACGAATCAGCGCCCCATGCTCGCCACGGCCGACCTCGACATAGCCTCGCTCAACTACCATGCCGGAGCGATGAAAATCGACGGACGCGACATAGCGCTCAAATTCAACGCCGACACCGCGCTAACGACCGCCCGGCTGACAAACCGCGACCTGGCGGTAGATTTCTCGGCCGGGACGAGCCTGGACACTCTCCTGGCCCGGATGACAGCCTCTACGGCGCTTCTCGACCGCTGCGTAAAGCGCCAGCGCCTCGCCGTCGATTCCCTGCAGCAGACGCTTCCCCCGTTCGCCCTGACGGTCACCGCCGGGAACGACAACGTGCTCGGCAACCTGCTGGCCGACTTCAAGGCGGGGTTCAACACCGCGTCGCTCAACGTCTCGAACGACTCGCTGCTGAACCTCGACGCCCGCGTGCTGAAATTCCGCGCCGGTGAAACCAAGCTCGACACCATCTCCCTCGACATCCGACAGCGAGGCTCCTACCTGACGTACGAGGCGAGCGTCAACAACGCCCCAGGCACGCTCGACGCCTTCGCACGCATAGCGGCCGACGGATATGTCAGCGCCGACCGCGTGGCCCTGATTTTCAAACAGCAGAACATCCAGGGGGAAACCGGCTACAGCTTCGGCTCCATCATCAACATGCCCGACACCTCCACGGTAGCCCTCCGCTTCGTGCCCTACCACCCCATCATCGGCTACAAGGACTGGGAGATGAACCGCGACAACATCATCACCTACAACCTCCATACCCACCATATCGACGCCAACCTCTACCTCCACAACGACGTCAGCTCGCTGAAACTCTTCACGCGCCACAACGAGGCAGACTCCGCCCAGGAGGCCGTCACCCTCCAGCTCAGCGACATCAAGCTGCAGGACTGGCTCGCCATAAACCCCTTCGCACCCGCCATGAAGGGGGACCTCTCGGCCGACATGAGCTTCTCCTGGACCGACAAGAGCCTTGATGGTGCCGGGACACTGACTCTCGCCGACTTCACCTACGGGCGCCAGAGGGTCGGGACATTCACAATCGACACAAAGGCGCAGACCTCCGCGGGAATCGTAAGGGCCAGCGCCGACATGTTCGTCGACGGCCAGAAGGCGCTGACGCTCAACGGCAACCTCAACGATTCCACTCAGGCCGAGCCGTTCCTTCTCGACCTGCGGGTAATCCACCTGCCGCTGAAAATCGCCAATCCGTTCCTCGGAGCGGATGTCGCGAGCCTTTCCGGCTCCCTCAACGGGGAGATGGACGTGACGGGCGACTTGGCATCCCCGGTCCTCAACGGCTGGCTGCAGTTCGACTCCGCCGCGGCGCGGATTCCGATGCTCGGCTCGAGCTTCCGCTTCTCCGACGGCAAGATACCGGTCGACAGCTCCATCGTACGCTTCAACGACTACACAATCCGGGGGCTCAACAAGAACCCGCTGTCAATCAACGGCTACGCCGATATAAAGAACCTGGCCGACGTCGGGCTCGACCTCGCGTTGAAAGCCCGTAACATGCAGGTCGTCAACGGCAAGAAGGGACGCCGCGGAGTTGATGTCTACGGCAAGGCATATATCGACCTCGACGCGGCGGTAAAAGGCACAATGAGCTTCCTCAACGTCGACGCGGCCCTGAAAGTGCTCCCGGGCACCAACGTCACCTACGTCATGCCCGACGCTGTCAACGCGATTTCCTCGCGCAGCCAGAGCGACATGGTACGCTTCGTCAATTTCGCCGATACCGCGGCGGTAGCCGCCGCCGACACCATCGAGAACAAGGGAATGCTCCTGAACCTCGACGCATCGCTGACAGTATCCTCCGGCACGACCCTCGGCGTGGACCTCTCGGCCGACGGCAAAGACCGCGTGCAGGTCCAGGGCGAGGGCACAATCAACTACACGATGGACTATATGGGGGACGAGCGGACCACCGGGCGCCTCAACATCAACCAGGGTTACGCCCGCTATTCCCCCCCGATGATTTCCGAAAAGAATTTCACCTTCCAGCAGGGGAGCTACGTCGCCTTCAACGGCAACATGCTCAACCCGGTGCTCAACATTCACGCCGACGACGACCTGCGGGCCAACGTAAACTCCTCGGGCAACTCCCGAATGGTGACGTTCGACATAATCCTTAACGTCACCGGGACGATGGAACAGATGAACGCGTCCTTCGACCTGGCATGCGCCGACGACATAACGATCGAGAACGAGCTGAAGAGCATGACCGCGGAGCAGCGAGCCAACCAGGCGATGAACCTGATGATAACCGGCACATACACAGGCGGCAACACCAAGACTGTCTCGGGAACCGCGACAAGCACCCTTTACTCCTTCCTCGAATCGCAAATCAACAACTGGGCCGCGTCGACAATCAAGGGGGTTGACCTCTCTTTCGGAATCAACCAGTACGAGAAAACAGTCGACGGAGCGCAGACCCAGGCCATGACGTACAGCTACCGCGTCAGCAAGTCGCTTTTCGACGACCGCTTCAAAATCGTTGTCGGGGGCAACTACACAACCGACGCCCAAGCCGACGAGAACTTCGCCGAAAACCTCATCGCCGACATATCCTTCGAGTACATGCTCAACAAACAGGGCACGATGTACGTCCGCCTCTTCCGCCATACCGGCTACGAGAGCATCCTGGAAGGAGAAATCACGCAGACAGGCGTCGGCTTCGTCTACAAGCGCAAGCTCCACCGCCTCAGCGACATGTTCCGCTTCCTGCAACGGCACAAACCGGCCGTCCCGGCCCTCCCGGATGAGGCCCCGGCCTTCACTCCGGCCCCCGCGGCGACACAACCCAAACCGACAACCACTACAACCGACACCGAAAAGGAAAAATGAACCGCAACTCACTGAAATCCCTGCTACTGCTCCCCGCGGCTATGCTGGTTTTCGCGGCCTGCTCCACCACCTCGCGCCTGCCCGAGGGGGAGGTGCTCTACACCGGTGTCAAGAAAATCGACATTTCCGCCCCGGAGGGGACGAAGGTGCCCCAGTCGGTCAAGTCGCAGCTTGACAACGCCGTCAGCGTCCCCCCGAACAACGCCATACTCAAATCGCCGAAATACCGCTTCCCCTTCCCCATCGGCCTCTGGGTATGGAACCATTGGAGCGATTCCTGCAAAGGCATCAAGCGCTGGTTCTACGACCGCCTGGTATCGGAACCGGTGCTCATCAGCACCGTGCGCCCCGACGCGCGCACCCATATGCTCGACGAAATCCTCGACAACAACGGCTATTTCCGCGGTTCCGCCCGCTACGAGACGATTCCGGGCCGCAACCCAAAAACCGCCAAGGTTTCCTACACCATCGAGACCGGACCCGCCTACACCATCGACTCTATCGAGTTCCTGCCCGACACCTGCCGCCTGAACCACTACATCGACTCCCTGGCCCGGCGCGACAACTACCTGAAAGCCGGGGTTCGCTACTGCACCGATTCCCTTTCGGCCGCCCGCATACGCATAACCAACTCGCTGCGCGATCGCGGCTACTATTTCTTCCGGCCCGACTATATCGAATACCTTGCCGACTCGCTGCAAAAGCCTATGTCGATCAGCCTGAGGATGACCCTCGTGTCGAACGTACCGAAACAGATGTTCCAGCGCTACCGCACGGGGAAGGTCACCGTCCGGGCGTACCGCAACCAGGGTGGAGGCACGCCGGACACCATCGTCACCGACCGCGCCACGCTGATACAGATGATGCCCTCGCGGCTCCGCAGGGGTGTAATCCACGACTGCGTGACCTTCCGTCAGGGGCGCTACTTCTCGGTGCGCAATATGAACAGCACCCAGACGCGGTTCGCCCGCCTCGGCATATTCAACAACATCGACATGGCTGTCGTACCCGATACCGCGGCGGCCGAGCCGACTCTCGACGTGAACATCGCCTGTACCTTCGACACCCCCCTGGAGGCGACCGTCGAAATAAACGCGTCCTCCAAATCAAACAGCTATATCGGTCCGGGAGTCCTTCTCGGAGTTCAGAACCGCAACCTCTTCGGCGGGGGCGAACAGCTCGGAGTGACCCTTACCGGCTCCTACGAGTGGCAGACCGGGCGCAACCGCTCGTCGGTGTTCAACTCCTACGAGGTAGGGCTCGCGGCCAACCTCAGCTTCCCGCGGATGCTCGCGCCGAACTTCATCAAACGACGCAACCGAAACCTGAACTGGACGCGGTTCGTGCTTTCGGCCGACCTGCTCAACCGCCCCCACTACTTCAAGATGGCGCAGTTCAACGCCTCGATAAGTTATGACTGGCAGTCAAGCCGCCACTCGTCCCACTCGCTGACCCCGCTGAAGCTGACTTACACCAACCTGATGCAGACAACCCACGCGTTCGACTCCGTAGTCGCCGCCAACCCGGCAATCGCGCTCAGTTTCCGCTCGCAGTACATCCCGCAGTTCTCCTACACCTACTCCTACGACCGCCAGTTCGACTCCGACAACCGGCTCAACTGGACGTTCACGGCCCAGGAGGCGGGGAACCTGTTCTGGTGCATCTACGAGGCGGCGGGCAAGCGTGGGGAGAAACGCCTCTTCGGCACCCCCTTCTCGCAATTCGTCAAAGGCTCGACGCAGGTAGTGTTCGGGCGCCGTCTGTGGGGCGAGAACTGGATTGTGACCCGCGGGATGGTCGGGGCGGCCCACGCCTACGCCAACTCCTCGGAAGTACCCTACGCGGAGCAGTTCTACGCCGGAGGCGCCAACTCGGTCCGCGCCTTCCCGGTGCGCTCGATCGGTCCAGGCTCCTACCGCCCTCCCCGCTGGATACGCGACAGCTATTTCGACCAGACCGGTACCTTCAAATTCGAGCTTAACGTCGAATACCGCTTCCCGATTATCGGGCCGCTGAACGGAGCGGTATTTGTTGACGCGGGGAACGTATGGCTGCTGAAAAAAGACCCGCTACGCCCCGGGGGCGAACTGCGGGGGAGCACATTCTTCAAAGACCTCGCCCTGGGCACGGGAGCCGGGCTGCGGTTCGACATCGGGATGCTCGTGCTCCGCGCCGACCTCGGCGTAGGCATCCACGCGCCATACCAAACGAGCAAGTCGAGTTATTACAACATGACCTCTTTCAAAAACTCGCTCTGCTTCCACCTGGCGATCGGCTATCCGTTCTGACTCTAGCGCGGCAACGGATTGAAAAAACGCCCCCGCGCGTCTCTCTCCGACGCACAGGGGCTGTGCTTTCATAGTTGTCGACGATAAATAGAATTAAGCAGTATCAGACTGACAAAGGCTGGTCCCTATGCGGAGCCGGGGCGGTCAGCTGCAGACCGGCTGCCGACATGTCATTACAATTCTTAACAGCGCGAAGATAGCCTCAATATCCGTACGAGTGCCAAAATGGCGATAGATGATTCAATAGATGCCGGAAATACCTGAGGAATCGGCAGATGTATTTTTCCTATCTTTGCCGCATGAAAACCATTCCTGCCATATTGTGCGCCTCGGCGCTCGCGCTCGCGGGCTGCGGCCACCGCGGCCCGGCGGAAGCCGAGACCGGGGAAATCGACTCACTGAGCAACCTCGCCTGGCATCTCCAGTCGCAGGAACAGATTCCCTCGGATTCATTCATCGACATGCAGCGCCGCGCCGTCGAGCTGATGCGCGAAGGGGGCAAAGCGTCCAACCCCGTCGAGGTTCTTACGCAGATGGGGCTCTTCCTTAACGTCAACGGCGACTACGCCGGAAGCCTCGAATATTTCCAGGAAGCGGCCGACACGCTGGCCGCCCGGCCCGACCTCGCGGAAACCGAGGGAGCGATCGAGCTGTACGGCGACCTGGGAAGGCTTTACAACCAGACAGGGATGTACGCCGACGCCTTAGAGGCCAACCGCCGCGGAATGGAGGTCAGCGCCCGGCTCGGAGGGGTAATGATGAGCGATTTATGGCGCCGCAGGTCCGACACGTTTGTCTACCTCCAGCAGCCCGACTCGGTAATGGCCTGCCTCGAAGCTGCCCACAGGGCGATTGACGAGGGGAAGACCAACGCCGGGAAGCCGTATCTGCATCTGATGGTCGACTGCACAATGGCTGAAATCATAGTCGAGTATCCCGAATACTTCTCTGCCAGGATTCCATGGGCGATCGGGCGGCTCGAAGAAGCCATTGACACCCTCGAAGCGCGGGGGGAAGACACGAACGACGCGATGTTCACTCTCGGCAAGGGATACGCCATTACAGGCCGCGGGCAAGAGGGAATACGCCTGATGGAAAGGGCGATGGACAGATGGAAGGCCGAGGATGACGACGAAGGCACTATATACGCGATGCAGGGGCTCCTCCGCGCCTACGCCGATGCCGGGGAATACAGGAAACTGGCCGGGATGTTTGACGAATACGACGCGGCCCGCGACACCATCCTCGACCGCCAGAAAATAGAGTCCATTGTCGGCGCAGAGGCAAGATACCGCGCTGAACGGCGCAAGTCAGAAGCCGACGCGCTCGCGGCGAAACTGCAAATCAGCCGCCGCACGACCGCCATCCTCCTCCTGGCGATAGCCCTGGCCCTCTCGCTGCTGATTATCGGCTTCCAGTACCACGGCGTCGTGCGCCGCAAACGGCAGATCGCGGAAAAGAACCTGGCGCTGATGCTCGACAGGCAGCAGCATCTGAACGCTGAAATCGAGCGCGTCAACGACGAGCTTGCGCAAAGCCGCGACAAGGACGTAGTGGAGCAGGTAAAGCGCATCCTCAACCCTTCGGCCCTTACCGGGGAAGCAGAACAGGATTTCCGCAGGGCGTTCGCTTCGCTCCATCCCCATTTCCTGACGGAACTGCGGGCAGAGTTCCCGGAACTGACGGCCAACGACGAGCTGGTCTGCATGCTGATATATCTGGGTATGAACACCGACGAAATCTCACTGAGCCTCGGAATCTCTCGGCCGAGCACCAATTCCGCCCGCTACCGCATACGCAAAAAGCTGTCGCTTCCGCGGGAGTCGGATCTCGACTCTTTCCTGCGCTCGCGCCACGCCTGACCTAAGAGGGTGTATCATAATGGCCCATCTGGGTAATAATGGATAGGTGTATCGGATTTTTCAGACAACCTCTACATCGGGCGGTCGAGGGGCGAGGGATTGTCTTTCGGGACAGGGCGAGGAGCGGGGCCCTTGGGGGACTTTGCGGCTCGGCCTCGCTTTGAGCGCTCCGCGGCGCTCTTGTCGCGCCCGGGAACGGAATCAAGCGCTTCGGTATTCCCCGAACTCTCCGATATTTCTGACAGGGGTTCCGCGCTCTGAACCCGGACACAACCTCCGCAACGGGAAATCACAGCGGCCACCAGCAGCGCTACGGCACAAACGGCGGCAAGCAGCCAGGTTCCGCGTATTTCAGAGCGAGTCGGTTTCATAACGAAAGGTCACCAGAGGTCGAAACGGTAGCCGATCGACAGCTCGCCGGAAAGCGTGTTGGCGATCAGGGTATGCTCGGGGTCGTTGATCAGGCCGGACATGACATTGCCGGACGCGCCGAAAAACCATCGTTTTCTGAGGTTATATACCAGTCCGAGACGGAAACGGTTGTTCAGCAAGAAGGTAGTGCTCTTCTCGCCGGGATGGTTTATATGCCCCTTGCGCACCCCGATAATCGGCGATTCAGATATGCCGAGGCACCAGCCGGGATGGAAAACCCAGTTGTAGGCATAACCGAACTTAATGGCGTAGGACTTGCTGTCGACCCGGTAGTTGTGCTCCCAGGTAGTCGGAATCTCCGAATCAGCTTCCGGCAGGGATGAGAAATCGAAGTTATACGACTCGTCGAGATAGGAGAACCCCGCGTACATCGAGCCGGAGCTCTTGCGCTGGATTTTCGAGTAATTGAACGCGGCGGCCTGGGAATAATGGCGGTGGTTGAAGAAATAATACAGGTCGACGCCGAGAGTATGGTTATTGATGCCCGAAAAATCCAGGTTGACCTTCTCGACTTCGCCCGGCATCCCCATGCGGCGGATCGTGGTGCCGACGTCGTTGGAGTAGGTGAAAACCTCGGCGGCGAACAGCGCGCAGTTGAACTGGAAGCTGAACCGCTCGCGCACCCGGTCGTTACCCGTGAAATACTTGCTGATATTCACGTCGTAGCCGACAGACACCGCCATATACGTCAGGTAGAAACCGAGCGAGGAGGAGGGGTCGGAGAGCATCTCCATACGGTAGCGGTTGTCGAACCGGAAATCGTATGTGTCGCTCCAGGAATCGCTCTTGATCTTTATGTTCCAGCGCTTGCCGGTCGACTCGACATAGGTCGAGTCGTAGTTGTTGAAGAAATGGTCGCCCCAGCGGTAAACCCCGACGCAGAAGCGGGGAAACTTGCCCCAGGCCGCGATGCTGTCGAGGTCGAAACTGATAGCCGAGGCGGAGGAGAACGCCCCGGAGAAGGCAATAAGCAGCAGTATCGCCCGCGCCAGCCGTTGAATCCGGCGGCGGGGCGATGTTGCCTCTTTCTGGTTGCTTCTCTCGAAACGAGCCATTAACTATTGGACGGATAACGATATTGCCGGCGGCGCCAGCAGCCTGCGCAGGCTTTATTTCCCGGAAGCGGCCTCCTGGTTCTTGCGGGCCTGCTTGAGTACCTTCTGGTTGATTTTCGCGGGATACTTCTCGCGCAGAGTAGCGACCCACTTCTCCTCGAGGTAGTTCTGATAGTCGCCGGTAACGGCTCCGCGGACATCCCCCGCGTCCTCCGGCTGGAGAATAACGCGGTTCTGGTAGGGGAAGTAGAAGGCCCAGCGCCCCTTGGGTTCGGGCTTCTCGCCTCCGAAGGCGATAAAGTCGGTAATGGGGTTCTCCCCCTTCGCCGCGAGCACGCGCTCTACCTTGACGTTGTTGCCGAACTGGCGGCGGAGCACCAGGCCGAGCGAGTCGTTGGGGACGTTGTTGCTTTCAAGATACGCCTTCGCGGCGGAGCAGACGGAGTCGGAGGTGGCGAATACGACGTAGCTCTTCAGGCGGGGCTTGTCCCACGCATACTTCGCGCGGTTGGCCTCGAAGAATTTCTCCAGACCCTCTTTGTCCTCCTTGGCCTTGGACCACACGTTGCGGTCGGAAATCTCGAAGAGCATCATGCCGTCGCGGTATTCGTTGAGGAGGTTGCCGTACTGGGGTTCCTCGCGGGCCAGGTCCTCGCGGGCCAGGTCGAGAACGGCGTTTTCAACGGCGCGGTTGACAAGCCCCTCGAACTGCCGCGCCTGCTGCTCGCCGGTGCCGATGAAGGGATTGCCCATCTCGGCCATCACTTCCGACAGCATCAGGGGCTGCTTGTTGATTTTCGCCATCGGGGTCTCGCTGCCGAGGAACTTGGCTGTCAGGGCTGAGTCAAGCCCCATGTTGGCGGCGATTTCCTGCTTCACGGCCTCGATCGCGGCCTGGTCGAGCTGGACTCCGTACTTCCGTTTGAGCTGCTCGACGCGGCGCTTGCGGGGAAGCTCGCCGCGCTCGTCCTGCGAGATTACCTTTTTCAGCATCGGATGCATGGTCTCGTAGGGGTCTATGCCCTTACCTTCGAGGCGCTTGATGATATGGTAGCCGTAGGCTGTCGCGAACGGCTCGGAAATCGCGCCGTCGGCCAGGGAGAAGGCCGTCTGCTCAAACTCAGGCACCATCTGGCCCGAACCGAACCAGTTGAGGCGGCCGCCGTTCTTGGCGGAACCGGGATCCTCGCTCTCGCGGGTCGCGACATCCTCGAAGTCAGCGCCTCCGGCGGTTACGAGGGTATAGATTGAATCGATTTTCGCCTTCTGGGCGGCAGCGGCCTGGGGGTCCATCCCCTGGGTGAGCTTCAGGATATGCTCAACGAGCACCTGCCCCTGGGCGGGACGCTCCCCGTTGACTTTCACGATATGGAAGCCGAAGGGGGTGCGGATTACCGGGGAAATGTCGCCGACCTTGGTCTCGTAGGCCGCGTCCTCAAACGTGTAGGGGAAGCGGGCGGCGGTGATATAGCCCATATGGCCGCCGTTGCGGACAACGGAGCGGTCGATGGAGAACTTGCGGGCCAGCTCGGCGAAATCGCTGCCGCCGAGGATGGCGGTGCGGATCGAGTCGAGAAGCTGTTTCTGGCGGGAGTCTGCGGCGGGATTGTCACCCAGGGCGATCATGATATGGCTCACGTCGCGCTCGGTCTTCATCCGCTCGTATTCGGCGCGGAGGATGGAGTCCTCAACCGCCTGGTCCTTCAGATAGGGGGCGGAAAGGTCGCGGCGGTAACCCTCAAACTCGTTCTGGAACGCCTGGGTCTTGTCGATTCCGGCCTCGCGGGCGGCTGCAACCTTCTGCTTGTATGCCACGAACATACCGAGATACTCGTCGACAGTCTGCGGCTGGAGCTGCTGGGTGTTGTTTTTGTTATAGAGGTACTCAAACTCGCTGAGTTTTACGGGAGTACCGCCGATAGTCATAAGCTCCGGATCCTTCGGACCCTTGGCGAAAGCCACGGTGGCCGCGGCAGCGGTAAGGGCTAATGACAGAAACAGTTTGTTCATTGCTATGAGGTTTTGCTTAGAGGGTGTTTAATAATATCTGTTAATTAAGGGGGGTCGCGTTGTCAAACGCCAAACTTCGCTCTTTTAGGCCAATTTCGAGCTTTTCGTCGGTCACGATGCCCGCATCGCTCCCTCCTCAAAACTCAAAATTGCCTCTAAAATAGCTCGTTAGCGTTTAACACCTATTATTAAACGCCCTCTTAATTGCGCTTTTAACTATATCGCTTCTCTGCGTTTTTTCACTAACGATATAACGTCCCCTTTCCCATATTATTGCCTCCGCCGGCAATTTTCAGCCGACGCCGGGCTATGAGGAAGGATAAGAGACTTCGGACTACCCGCGTCAGGCGTTCATATCGCCGAGGGAAAGCCCGACATAGCTGACTTTCCACCCTTTCCGTTTCTCAACGATATTCTTCGACTTTTCCTCCAAAAGACGCAGGTCAATCCTCGAGGGGTTGCGCTTGGTCTCACCTATCACTATTTCCTTGTCTGCCTCATTAACAGCGACAAGGTCGATTTCGTTGCGGCCACCTTTTTCCCAGTAGTTGGTAACGATATTGTACAGTCCGGTCTCGCGGTAAAGCTGTCGGAAATAACGTTCGAGAATCCAGCCGGAGAATGTGTCATAATCGGCCAGCACTTTGGCGCGCACATACTCCAGGTTCCCGATTTCCACAGCGCTGCGGTATTTGAAAATGAATCGGAACCAAAAGTTAAGGAAATTATCGCGAATGCCGTATTTTACGTTCTGGCTGTTTTCTGTCGCGAGATAAGGACGGTAGCGGTACAGCAAGTCGTAGGTTTTCTCCAGACGTTCGAGAAATCCGCCGGCATCAATCCCGGTGGCCGACTTGATCGCACCTCTCTCATTTTCTCCGGACGCTATCGCCGACATTATCGAGAAATAATTACCATAGTCCTTTCCAAACTCGTCAGAAAGGAGTTCTTTCCCCTCATCAATGAAATAGGAGCCGTAGCTCAAAACGCATTTCAGAATCGCATCCTTCGTAAACGCCTTATTAACTATGAGTTGTTCGACATATTTCGCCACACCGCCTGTCACCATATACATAGCGAGCAGGTCGTCAGCCGAATAGTCTGGATTATGTTCGGCCATAATCTCCCTCAACGTACGCAAGGGAAATTCCCGAAGGCGCATCCTCGAAGTGGCCCTGCCGTAGAGCGGTTCCTTGCGGTCGTCGAATATCTTAGTCATCATCGAATACAGCGAGCCACAGATAACGAGGTTAATCCTCGCTTCATCCTTGTTAGAATCCCAAATATTCTGCATATCGCTGAAAAAGGACTCGTTGACGTACTTGAAATTTTGAAATTCGTCAAAAACAAGTGTAAAATGGCGGCGCTTCGCGATCCGCATTATGGTCGCGAACAGACGGGTCATAGATGAAAACTCCCCCAACTCCTCGCCAAGCTCTTCCCGCAAGGTCTCCGCCAACTCGCGGCACAACATAGCCTCGCTTTTACGAGCCACGAAAAAGTAAACCATCCCCCGCTCTGCCAGTGCGTGCTTTATGAGCGTGGTTTTTCCTATTCTGCGCCGACCGGTAATAACCGTCATCTGCGAGAACTCGCGGGATGTAATCTCGATCTCCCGCAATGTGTGCGTTTCTATCTCTCTGTCGTAGAATTTCATAACTTTGCAACGGCGGTTGCTGCAACCGCCGTTGCAAAGTTATGAAAAACTTCTGAAACAAAAGGAATCCCGCCGGATTTAAATGCGGAGATTCTATCGGCATCACTCGAAAAGCCTCAGGAGAACGAACTAACGCGGCGAGGGGTGCGTTCTCATATAAGACACACTTCTCTAACTGATAAGCAAAGGATATGCGCGTTGTTCAATTGTTAGCCACGTTAATTGCCGCCGGGACGCTCGCCGGGAGTGCCGCGGAATTTGCTGTAGACGGAATCAAATACAGCGTCGACGACTACACCCACGCCACGGTAACCGGCCTCGCGGACGCGGACATGGACAGAATTTTCATCCCCTACATCGTCAATCACTCCGACAACGGGGTTGAGCATATGTTCTTCGTCACGAGAATCGCCGCGGACGCGTTCGCTGGCACCGGCATAAGGGCCGTCGTTTTTTCTCCGCCGCCCTACAGCGGAGCAGCCTCGCAAGGAGCGCTGGTAATCGAGGACGGAGCGTTCAACACCCCGTCGCTTATGGTTGTAAACACATTCCGCCCGCACCTGCCCGAAGTTGAAGGTGACCCGTTCAATGAAGCGACATACGCCGAAGGCACTCTCGGATTCGGCATCAACCTTACAGAAGACCAGATTGACGAATATAAGTCGACGGAGCCCTGGAGCCGATTCAACAAAACCCAGGTTACGGCCGTAACCGCCCCCGAAACCGACAACTACGCCGGCCCGGTTGAGATTTTCACCACCTCGGGCATAAAGGTTTTCAGCGGCGACCCTCAAGCCGCCGCGCTACCGAAAGGCATCTACATAATCCGCCGGGGACCGACAGCCTCCGTTTCAGCATTATAAAGCGCCAAAAGGGGTAAATAACTGGTCGAAATTATTTTGCCTAACTTTCGCAAGCTCAAGTTGGAGTGAATGAAGCAGATGGCCGGAGGCCATATATTTTGTTAACCCCGGGCGTTGCCCGGGGCGGTAGGGCAGAAAGAAGGCAGCCCCGGAGGGGGGTGGATAAATAATGTTAATTTTTCTTAAATTTGGGGGGGGGTAAAAATAATGTTTGTAAATTTGCGGAAAACCAATCAGCCGCCGATGGCAAATCGATTCCATTGGCTTAAAACGCACAATCAATCCTTATGAAAAAAATCAATCTCGTCATTCTCCTGATTATGAGTTTGACAGCCGCTATCGGCGGCGAAGCGCAATCCCTATCTTCTACCGGGCGAAGCGTCGAACAAAAGCTGAGCCAAACAAACACACAGGCGCAATCCGCAGCAGCACAGGGAGCTGACTCGGAATCGGTTATAGAAGGGTTCTCAAACCTCTATGTCAGTTGGCTCGGAGGATACGAGAACTTCGACAAAGGCTATTATGGGATAGGCTACGAAAGTTTCTTAAAAAGTGGCGTGATGTTTACCTTTGATTATCGCGGCAACTGGGGAATCGTTGACCCGTCAAACATGGAAATCCGCTTCGGATCAGGTTATGGCGTTGCCCTTTCAAAATGGTTCGCAATCTCACTCGGCATAAGTGCGATGATGGACACATACGACGTAATTGACAAAATCGACAAAAAGGGGAATATTACTTGGGACTCCAAGATTGGGGGAGGACTCATCGCCTCGCCGGGTATCAGACTGAGACTCGCGCCAATTGTGCTCGGCGTACGTTTCGACCTCGGATGGGGTTACACCTCCGACTCTTATTTCTATAAGGGCATCTGCCTCTCCGCGGGTTTCCACATCTAATGACAACAACTTTATATCCACTCATTTATAGCCAAAGCACGTCATGAGAAAAATTATCGCACTGGTTATGTTCCTGTCGCTGACGCTGGCTGCGAGCGCGCAATTCATTTTCAATCCCACCCCGCCTCCAGCTCCGATGGCTAAACAAATGTTCGAGAACGTACAGTTTATCTATAACCCTACTCCCAATGTCGGCGTAGTGCAGTCAGCGCCCGCGCCCGCTCCTGTCCAGAACGCCAACTCAAATCAAAATTATCAGGAAACGAAGCGCGACAACCTCAACAGGGTCGCGGGGGATACCTGCCCGAGCTGCAAGGGAACGGGCAAATGCCACGCCTGCAACGGCACAAAAGTAGCCCACAGTTATGGTAACTCATATACCTGCAACGTTTGCGACAGTCAGGGGAACTGCTCTGTTTGCCACGGCACGGGCAAAACCCACTGGAACCGATAACCCGATGCGCGGGCAGCGATGTCCGACAACGCACATAGGCGAAGACCTGAATTTTATCAACCCCGTCATAAGCCGCCCTTGCCGGTTTATGACGGGGTTGATAAATTATGAGGGATGTTGCGAAACCTGTGTCTTGGGCCATTGTGGATTTTTGTAGGGACGCGGCGTGCCGCGTCAGCCCTGAGCTGAGAATCAATCAATTGTCTGATTTCCTAATCTGACGCGGCACGCCGCGTCCCTACACAGATTCAATTATGCGACATCCTTACATCCGGGTATAAAAAAAGCGCTGTGTCGCGTTTTTTGACACAGCGCTACTCCGACTCGTCGGAGAAAATCAGTCGAGGCCGCGCTGGCGGATGACGGCGGAGGCGTCGGGACGGTGGCCGCGGAACTCCTCGTAGAGTACCATGGGATCCTGCGAACCGCCGCTCTCAAGCACCTTCTTCATCTTGGCGGCGGATTCGGGGTCGAACGCGCCTTTTTCCTTGAACATCTCGAAGCCGTCGGCATCAAGCTGCTCGGCCCAGAGATAGGTGTAGTAGCCCGAAGCATAACCCTCGTCGCCGAAGATATGCTTGAAGTAGGGGGAGCGGTAGCGGAAGGTCAGCTCCGCGGGCATTCCGAGCTTCTCGGCGACCTTGGCCTCGAAGGCCTCGACGTCAACAGGGCCGTCGGTCTCCGGGTCGTAGTGGCCCCACGCGAGGTCCAGGAGGGCGGCTCCGGCAAGTTCGGCGGTCATGAAGCCCATGTTGTGCTTCGACGCAGCGTTAATCTGCTGCACGAGCGAGTCGGGGATGAGCTCGCCGGTCTTGTAGTGGTGGGCGTACTCGGCAAGCAGCTCAGGCTGGAAGGCCCAGTGCTCGTGGAACTGCGAGGGGAACTCGACGAAGTCGCGGTCGACGTTCGTGCCGCTCTGGCTCTTGAGGCGCGCCTTGGAGAGCATGCCGTGGAGGCCGTGTCCGAACTCGTGGAAGGTTGTCTGCACGTCGTCAATCGACAGCAGGGAGGGGGCATCGGCCGTCGGGTTGGCGAAATTGCCCACGTTGTAGACAATCGGACGCTCGACAGAGCCGTCGGGGTTCACCCAGGAGGCCTTAAGCTGCTCCATCCACGCGCCCTGACGCTTTTCGGGACGGGTGAAGTAGTCGGTAATGAAGATAGCGACGTGGTTACCCTGCTCGTCGGTCACCTTATAGGTCTTGACATCCTTATGGTATTTCGGAGCCTCGATTTCCTCGAAGTTCACCCCGTAGAGGCGCTTCGCCATAGCGAAGATACCCTTGCGCACGGAGTCGACTGCGAAGTAGGGACGCAGGGCGGCCTCGTCGAGGGCGTATTTCTGCTGGCGCACCTTTTCGGCATAGTAATAATAGTCCCAGGGAGCGATTTTGAAATCGGCGCCCTCCGCGTCGGCGACAGCCTGCATAGCGGCAACCTCTTCGGCGACCTTCTTCTTGGCCGGCTCGAAAATCTGGAGAAGCAGGGCCTCGGCGGCCTCGGGGGTCTTGGCCATCTTGTCGGCGGTAGCGTATGCGGCGTAGTCCTTGAATCCGAGGAGTTTCGCCTTCTGCGCGCGGGCCTTGAGGATTTCAGCGATCACGGGGCGGTTGTCGTTCTCCCCCTGGGTGGCGTTGGTAGTGTAGCCGCGCCACATCTTTTCGCGGAGGCCGCGGTTGGCGGCATACTGCAGGACTGCCAGGCGCGAGGGGGCGTGGAGGGTGAACACCCACTTGCCCTCCTTGCCGCGGGCCTTTGCCTCGGCGGCGGCGTTGTCGACGGTGGTCGCGGGGATGCCCTCAAGCTCCGCCTTATCCTCGACTACGATTTCGAAGGTATTGTTGGCGTTCAGCAGGTTCTTGTTGAACTTCAGGTAGAGGTTGGCGAGGGTGTTGTTCACCTTTTTCAGCTCCTCTTTCTGTTCGGGCGACAGGAGCGCGCCGGAACGCACGAAGTCGTTGTAGGTCTGCTCGATAGCGCGGCGTTCGTCGAGCGGCTGGTTGACGGTGTCGATATTGTTGTAGAGGGTCTTCACGCGCTCGAAGAGGCCGTCGTTCATCATCAGCTCGTCGGTGAAGGCGGTGTAGCGGGGGTACAGCTCCTCGGAAACGGCCTGCAGCTCGGGCGTGGAGTGAGCCTCGGTAAGGGAAGCGAGAACTCCCATGACGCGTTCGAGCGTCGGGCTGAGGCAGTCGAGGGGGAGCATAGTGTTCTCGAAGGTCGGAGCCTCCGGGTTGGCGATAATCGAATCGATCGAGGCCCTGGCCTCGGCGATTCCGGCCTCGAAGGCCGGCACGTAGTCCTCAATCTGGATTTCCTCGAAAGGAGGGATGCCGTACTCGTTGGCATAGGGCTGCATGAAGGGGTTCTGACGCTCGTGGGAACACGAAACGCCGCCCAGCCCGATAGCCGATGCGGCCGCGGCCGCGCAGATACTCATAATGATTGGCTTCATAATTAATGGTTTATGATTGTTTTTAGTATTCTCTCTCGTTCTCCCCGCGAAAGGCTATTCCAGAAGGAACGCCGCCCGGACGGGGTAATGGTCTGAGGCGGAGCAGTCGCCTCGCCGCAGGTCAACGGCCTCCATCGCCCCGCGGTAGAGTATATGGTCGATATGGAAGTAGAAACGGTCGGAGTGGAAGGTAATCATCGGGCCGTTTGCCGCGTCGTTGAACGCGTTGCGGAAATTGTCGCCGGCGATTTCGCGCATAGCGTAGCACCCCGGTATGTCGTTGAAGTCGCCGGAGACAATTACGTTCGGCGCACCTATGGAGTCAATCGCGTGGCGCAGCTCCCGGGCCTGGTCGGCCCTGAGCCTCATCGCCTTAGACAGTTTGCTGAGGAGAGTGTGGCGCACCTCCCCCATCTTTCCGCGCCCTTCCCCCTCGGTCAGTTCGACGTACAGCTCCCGGTCCTTTGGCGTAAGGCCGATTGACTGCAGATGAACGTCAATCACCAGCGTTTCCGTGCCGCGGATGTCAACCATCGCCGCCGACCACTCCGAGAATCCGGAGCATCCCGGAATCTCGACACGGCGCAAGGGGAATTTCGAGAAAATCTTGCAGCGGTGTTCGTTCTGCGTTTCCTTGCTGAAGGCTGGAACCAGGCTGTGGGGATAGAGGGTCAGGAGGGTATCAATCTGCGCTTCGGATAGGCCCAGGTACTTGTTCGGGGTCAGCGGCGGAAACTCCTGGGTAATCACGAGGTCGGCACCGCAGCCGATAATGTAATCGACAATCTCGTTGGAAGGCGCGCCGGGGGCGGTGTACAGTTCGGAGGCCTCCAGGTGGGTCATAGTGCCGATCAGGTTAGCCACGTTGAAGCTGACGAGGGTAAAGACCTTCGACGGGTCCTGCGCCGCGACATCCTTCTTCACCAGGTTGACCGGGGCGTAGCTCATCAGGGGTCCGGCGCAAAGAATGAGCGCGCCTGCGGGAATCAGCGCCATCTTCCGGCTCTTTACAAGCAGGTCAATGACAACCAGTGCTATGACTAACCCGACCCAGAAGGGAAACGACATGGCGAAAATCGCCGGAATAGTCGACACCATCGGATCGACCATCCCGCCGTAGGCCGCGCACAGCGTCGCGGCAGCCGCCGCGATATTCGCGGCGCAGCCTCCGATGTGTAGTATGCGTTTCGCAGCAGGTCCCATTGATGGATGTTTATAGTGTCAGCCGCGGCGCGAGCGCAGGGCGGTCAGTTCGTAAAGCCGGCGCTGCTCGGCGGGGAGAAGCGCCTCGTAGCCCTCGGCGTTGGCTTTGGCGACGAGGGCCGAATATTCGTCGGGCATGATTGGTTCGGTAACTTTTGCCGGACGCGCGCCGCGGCGCCAGACGAGTGCCGCGGCAATCCCCGCCAGGAGCCCTCCGGCATGGGCCATAGCCTCGGGAAGCGAGCAGAAGAAGAACGCCAGGAGCGCCAGCGGCACAACCTGCCGCATCGAGAACTCGCCGATATAGGTCAGCTTAACCTTCCTGCCGGGCGCGACCACCCCCGCGGCGACAGTCAGCGCGATTACCGAGCCTGAGGCACCGGCGAGCGGCTCTGCCGCGGCAAACGGGGTAAGGGAGCTGAGCAGGAACATCCCCGCGGCGGCTAACCCTCCGAAGAGGTAGAGCGCGAGCACCCTCAGCCCCCCGACATCGCGCCCAAGAAGAGTGCCGAATCCGCCGAGCCACAGCATGTTGACCAGCAGATGCCGGAAATCGCACTGCGTGAACATATACGTGACCATCGTCCAGGGCCTCTCGGCCACCCCCTCGAAAGTCGGGGGGAGCAGCAGCCCGGCCACCGCGGACTCGAAGTCCACCCCCAGGGAGGGGGCGGCGAGCCACAGCAGCTTCAGGCCGAGATAGACCAGCGCGTTGACTATGAACAGACGCAGAACCATCAGCGAGCGGAATCAGAAATGGTACGGACCGCCGATAACCCCCTTCTTGCGCCAGTAGAGCAGAATCACGAGACCGAAGAGCATACCGCCGAGGTGGGCGAAATGGGCCACGGTGTCGGCCTGATTGTTATATACGCCTAGGACAAGCTCGATGGCGGCGTAAATCAGCACGAACGTGCGGGCCTTGAGCGTCACAGGGGGGAAGAGGAGCGACAAACGGGCCTGGGGGAACATGTACCCGAAGGCAAGCAGGATGCCGAACACGGCCCCGGAAGCGCCGATTGTCGGGGTATGGTAAAGCTGGTAAAGCATCCCGACTTCGGCATCCGTCGGCACCACCCCGATTTCGTAAAGCTGGTTATACATCACCTGCGAGTGGGCCAGGAGGTCCCTTACCGCTCCGGGATTGGCGAACATCGAGGCGTAATGCGCGATCATTCCGGCGAACACCCCTTCCTGCACCAGGGCCGCACCCAGGCCGCAGGAGATATAGTAGAACAGGAACTTCGGGGAGCCGAGCACCCTCTCCATAGTCATGCCGAACATCCACAGGGCGAACATGTTGAAGAACAGGTGCATGAAGTTCGCGTGGATGAACATATAAGTAATGAGCTGCGAGGGCACGAACTGGTCGGACGTGAAATAGTAAAGCGCCCCGTACTGCTCCAAGAAGCCGGACACAGGACGCACAAGCCCCATCGCCAGCCAGACAATAACGTTGATTATCAGCAGGTTCTTGGTAACAGGAGGTATCTGGTCAAAAAAGTTTCTGAAATTCATAAACAAGCGTATTTTCTCAAATGGCAAATTTACGAATTTTTTCCGAAACGCCCTCCCGCGGGAGGGTTAAAGGAGGTGAACGGCCACCCTGGCGGATAGCCGTTCACAATTAATATCTGTTCGGAAGGCTCCGCCCGGCTATTTGGCAGGTTCCGCCCGGCGGAATGTCAGGTCCTTATGGCCGATTTCGCAGGACATCAGGTTGTCGTCGATCCGTATGTCGTCAATCTCGTCAAGGCTGATGAACACATCCTGCGCGGCCCGGTCGATCTGCTGGCGGGCGAGCCTCAACGCGCCGGGACGCAACTGCTCGAGCGAGGAGCCGCTGTTGCCGTCAATTATATCGTAGCTTAGTTTCACAGCGTCGGGGTCCACGGCGATAGAGAGCGACGTCGCGTCGAGATTCACCTTCACCTCGTCGTCATCCTTTACGGAATAGACTCCTGTTATAGTGGCCGTGCCCGAAGCGGCGATTGTCAGCGGGGTGACAATCGAGTCATTGGCAGGCAGCGCGTTGTCGACAGTAATCAGGGCGGTCATTGTGACCGTTCCCTCGGTCGCGTCGGCAGAGCGGTTGAACTCCATCACCCTGACAAGCGACGCGCGGGCAGCCCCGGTATTTACAAGCAGTTCGGGAGTGGAAGTCCACTCTCCCTGTATCTCTTTCGCGAGTTTCGCTTTCGAATCGCATCCGGCGAGCGCGGCGGCTCCCGCGACAGCGAGAACCAGGATAGCAGTATTTTTCATATTTTTCACCTTTTACGTTATAGAATTATAACATCGTGGAAGCGTAATCGTTCATTAAGAGGTATTTCGCGCCAAAAGTAAGCTCGGACAGCGATTTTCAGGCCGCGATACCTATTCTGTATGAATTTTTTATTACCTTTGTCTCGTGCTTGCGCCCAAGGCGCTTACCATAAAAAACCACTTACCTAATAATACCCGTAAAGCAATGAGCAAACCTTATGTTGTCGGTATCGACATAGGCGGGACCAACACCGTCTTCGGTATCGTTGACGCGCGCGGTGTCGTGATCGCCAGCTCCTCTATCAAGACCCGCAAACACTCTACCGTCGAGGCGTACATCGACGAACTCAACACCGAGCTTAACAAACTGATGGAAGCCAACGACGCTGTCGGCAAAATCTACGGCATCGGAATCGGCGCCCCCAACGCCAACTACTATACCGGCGTAATCGAGCAGGGAGTCAACCTCCCCTGGCCCACCCCGATACCCCTGGCACAGCTCGTACAGGAAAAGACCGGTATTCCCGTCGCCGTCACAAACGACGCGAACGCCGCCGCGATAGGCGAGATGACCTACGGTGCGGCACGCGGCCTGAAGGACTTCATCATGATCACCCTCGGCACAGGCGTTGGCTCCGGCATCGTGATCAACGGGCAACTCGTCTACGGCCACGACGGCTTCGCCGGCGAGCTGGGCCACGTAATCGTGCGCCGCAACAACGGACGCCTCTGCAACTGCGGCCGCCGCGGCTGCCTGGAGACCTACTGCTCCGCGACCGGCGTCGCCCAGAGCGCCCGCGAGTTCCTCGAGGCCCGTCCCGGCGAGCCCTCCCTCCTGCGCAACATCCCCATCGAGGAAATCACCTCCAAGGATGTCTACGACGCCGCGATCGCCGGCGACAAAATCGCGAAGGACATATTCGAGTTCACCGGCGAAATCCTCGGCGAGGCGCTTGCCGACTTCACCGTGTTCTCCGCGCCCCAGGCCTTCATCCTCTTCGGCGGCCTCGCCAAGAGCGGCGACATGCTGATGAAGCCCCTCCTCAACGCGATGGAGAAGAACATGCTCGGAATCTGGAAGGGGAAAGTGAAAGTGCTCCCCTCGGAGCTGAAGGAAGCCGATGCCGCCGTGCTCGGCGCTTCCGCCCTCGGCTGGGAGGCCAAGCCCCAGGTACCTACCGCCAGCGCCGTCCCCGTAACCCCCACCCCCGTAGCTCCCCAGCTCCCCCAGAACTAAACCTCGGTAGCATACCCCATAAAAAATCTGTGCCGGAAAATCCGGCACAGATTTTTTATGTCCAGGTGGCGACCAGGCCCCTCAGTCGAGGAGGGGGTCATCCCCCTCGGAGCCTTCGGGATAATCGGGGAGCGCGACAGGGGCCGGCTTCGGCGCTGGAGCCGGGGAGGGAGCGGCAGGCGCAGGAGCCGAAGGTTCCGGATTAGCCGGCGCGGCAGTGGCCGGAACTGGCGCTGGAGCGGGAGCCGGGGTCGGCTCTGATTCGGCTGCGGGCGCGGCGGGGTTGGTCTCGTCGGACCGGTCAGACGGTTCGGACGGTTCGGACCTGTCTGACTTGTCTGACAGGTCTGACTCGTCCGACGGAATCGCCGGAGCCTCGGGCGCCTCTTCCGCCGGGGCTTCCTCCCCGGCTTCTTGCTCGGAGGGGAGCGGCGACGGCTCGTAAAGCTCGGGGGGAAGCACGCGCTGCTCGGTATCGGAATATGTCTTGTCGCGCATATAGTCGAAATACTCGTCAAACGAGGCCCCGGAGCGCAGCAGGGCGTCGAAATTGGCCTGCGAGATTATGACGGGCCTTACCTCAGGAGGGAGCTTGAAGTTGCGGTTCTCGTTAAGCACCGATATGTAATGGTTCATCTCCCGGATATTGGCGAATCCTTTGATTACCAGCAGACCGAGGCGTCCGAAATTCATCGGCTCGAGGTCGAAGTCGCGGACGGCGAAGGAGGTGAAGTTGTGGCGCGCGATGTCGTAAAGAAGCGCGTTGGGAGAAATAACGTCAATCGGATAGAGCAGCACGAGAAGTTGCGGCACCTCGGCGTTAATCTCGAATTTCGGAAGGGAGTCGGAGGAGGTCGCCAGGGAGTCGTTGGTGAGGCGCGTTTCCCAAACCATGCCGCGCATGTTGGAGGCGTTCTGTCGCAGGTCGCGCCCCTGCGCCAACCCCTTCAGGTAAGCCGAGGCGTAGGGCGTGAGGTCAGTGTCGGGATAGCGCTCGAGCATCTCGCGGAGCGTCTTGCTGAAGCCCTCCTTGTTCTTGTCGGAAACGCATGCGAGCGCTTCCAGGAACATGAATTTCGGCATCAGCTTGCTCAGCGGATAGTCGGCCGACATTGTCTTGTAGACGGCGTGGACCTCGCTGTTGCGGTTTCCGAAATACGCGTCGAGCGCCTGGTCGTAGAGCTGCTTCTCGGCTGCCTCCATGCGCCGCAGACTCCCGATATAGTCGGGGTCGCGCATCGCGATGCCGTACTTCGATTCGGGGAACTCGGAGAGGATGAGCTGGCGGTAGCGCTCGGCGGCCGCCGTGTTGCCCGAACGGGTGTACATCAGGTAGAGGTTATAATATGTGTCGAGGCGGTAGACATTGTCGGGGTACCGCTTCATCAGTTGCTCGAACTCGGTTTCAGCGGCCGGGAAATCCTCCATCTTGTCTTTTAGGATGACACCCATGTTATACAGGCCCTCCTGGATGATGTCGTTTGCGGTCAGCTTCTCCGCGTCGGTTTTCGGAATCTGTTTCAGGTAGTATTCGGGGAAGTGTGGGTCCTCGGCCTGCTTGGCCTTCTCGGCATCTTCCGGCGAAATGTCGGCCCCTTCGGGCGCGCCCTCGGCGGCGACGTCACCCGAAGCCTCCCCTTCCTCCGCCTCCTCGTCGGAAGCGGCGTTGAAATCGTTGAAGTCAAACGACGATTTGTTGCGGCGGCGCCAGTTGTCCTCGAGCTTGCGGTTGCCCCAGCGGCGCTGGAACTCTGTCTTTCCGGCGTTCTTGGTCATCGTGTTGTAGAAGTACCAGGAATCGTCGCCGTTGTTCATAGTGAAGTTCTGCGTGTTGGTGCTCTGCAGCTCGTTCCCCTGGTTCTTTGCCAGGAACTCCTCGCGGGCCGCGGCCTCGGCCTCCTCCTTCTCCTTCTTTTTCAGTTCGTCGATAATCTTGTTGACGACGGCGAGCTGCTGCTCCGGGGTCATTTCCGACAGGCGGAGCAGGGAGTCCTGCAGCTCGACGTTCTGCGAGTAGACGGCCAGCTCGTCGAGCACGTCGCTGCGCCGCTTCAGCATCCTGTAATCGGGATAGGTATCGGGAATCAGGGGCATCGCCTCGGAATAGCAGGGCTGCGCCTTGGAATACTGGCGGAGGTCGTAGTACAGACCGCCGAGGGTAAGCTGCGCAAGGGCCTTGTCGATACCCGAGCGGGTCGACTTCTCCGCTGCAAGCTCGTAGTTCTCGATTGCCTTGAGAGTGTCGGCGCGCGAAAGATAGAGGTTGCCAATCGCGTAATAAATCTGGTCAAGATACTCCTTGTTGCGGTCGTAGCGGGTCATACGGCGCAGCGCCTTCACCTCCGGCGCTATGTCCGCCCCGGAATATACCTCGCTCTGCTTGATGCGGGCGTTGAACTTCGTGCGGTAGGTCGCCGCTCCGCTGCTTCCCGCCTTTTTGTAAGCCTGGTATGCGGCGGCCTTGTCGCCGGTCAGGGCGTAGAGCTGCCCCAGAAGAAAATTCAGGCGCACCTTCTGCTGGCGGTCGGCCATCTTCGCGGCCTCCGCGACACGGGGAATCGCCTTGGAATAGTCGCCGGAATGAATCAGAAAGTCAGCCCAGGCGAGGGCGTTGAGCTCCCTGAGCTTCTTGTTGACGAGCTGGTCCTCCTTGACGCGCGTCAGGATTGTCTCCGCCTCGAAGAGCCACCCCAAGGCGGCGTAGGAACGCGCCTCCCAGAGCTTCGCTTCCGTGACGGTCTCCGGCAGCCAGGTAAAATGCTTTGAAATATAGAAAAAAGTCGAGGCCGCGCCGAGGAAGTCGCCGTTGAGGAACTGCGAGCGCCCCATCATCAGCCAGGAGTTGTGGAGGAAGGGGTTGTACTCGTCGCGCTTCATCCAGGCCTTGTACTTCGGGTCGTTCCCCTTGCCGGCCTGTTTTTTCGGTTTCTTCTTAATCGAGCGGAGCTGAATAGCCTTCTGGGCCTTCTCGATCGAGCGGTCGAAATTACCCGTGGGCTGGGGAGCCTTCTCGTCGGCCTTGGCGTTGGCGGGATGCACCGGGAGCAGGCGCGAGTAGTCGTCCTCGTAGTTCAGCTCCATCTCCTCGAGGGTCTCCTTGAAATGCTTGTCGCCGTTATAATGGATGTTGTAGCGGGTGATGAACTCCTGGTATTTGCGGGTCGCGGCGTTGTTGCGCTTGGGAGAACACGACGACAACGCCCCCGCGGCGGTCAGCAGCAGGAGCAGCATCGCGGGCACCAGGCCCCGGAGCTGGCGGAAGCGTCTCATCACCTTTATATAACGCCCCGGCGCGGGCTTTATTGCCCCATCTGCCGGAGCAGCTCGTCAGCCGAGGGTAGCCGTTCGGCATACGCCGCCTCGATTCGGAGGTCGGCACCTATTATATATACGCGCGGGATCACGGAGCTGGCAAACCGGTGGTAAACCGCATCGTCATCCTGGGCCGAGTATGTGAGTGTCAGACCATTCTCGGCCCAATACGCCTCAACCGCGGCACTCCCCTCTGCGCGCGACACACATATTATATATGGTATGGCCGTATCCTGCCCGAGGCGGTCGGCGACAGCCTGGATTACCGGGAGCTCGCGCCGACAGTCTTCACACCCCGTATTGAAAAAGACAATCATCGTGCGCCGCCCGGCAAGGTCAACTGTCGACACCCGCGACCCGTCGTCCAATACAATGTCGAAACGAGGGCACTCGTCGCCCGGACCGACCGACCAAGGCTCCTTAACCTCGTCGGTAACACAGGACGGCAACACAACCGCGGCAATCGCGCACAGCGCGGCAGCGACTTTTCCCCGGAACCGCGACACATCCCGGCATATATCAACAAACGCGGAAAATCTGAACATTAATTATTACGAAAGGATAGATAAAAAATTTTTAAAGCAACACCTCTTCGGACCGGTTGGAGAAAAGGGACAACTTTAACCCAAAAATCCCAAAAACGGCAGAATTACGCGCTTCGGAATCCAATGATAAATCTGACTACATACGCGCAAGACACCGCGAAGATAACGAAGCTCGGCGAAGATTGCAACCCGATGTCGCCGCAACCTCCACACTATGCAGAAAAACGCCCCCACAAGCCGTATGAAAGGGGTATATTCATTCTGCATATGTTAAATTTGGGTTAAAATTCGTTAAATGGGGGGGGGTAAAACGCGCCAATACTTGCACAGGTCGAAAATAATGAGTTCCTTTGCATGTGTGTTTTTCATAGTATTAGATTAAGATAAAGGTTTAAAGGAAATGGATCGTCGTGAGACGCTCCATTTTTTCGTTTATCACCCCTCCAACCCTTACAAATTCAAACCTCCCACGGCCCCTTCCGGCCCCGACCTTGCTTCCGTCGGCCCCGACCGGCATCTTCGCCTTCGACAGCCATCTCCGGCTTCATCACCTCGTCCCTGTACATAAAGTAACACTTGTCCAGTGCGGCCGCCGGAAGGCGGGTGCTCTCCTCGCCCCCTCAACCGTCCAGATCTCTCCCCCGCGCTATCTTTCAGGGGGAAAGGAGGAAAAAGCGATGGAAATGTTTGGCGGGGCGGGGAAAATTTCGTAACTTTGCAGCCGTTTGGGGCCGTTTTGGCCGCAAACGCCATAACAACACTAAGTTACATAACTTCCAGTTAACAAAATGAACCACTACGAAACCGTTTTCATTTTAACTCCCGTTTTGTCTGAAGCCCAGATGAAGGAAGCGGTAGAGAAGTTCACCAAAGTGCTGACCGACAACGGCGCCACAATCGTGAACGAGGAACTCTGGGGCCTGCGCAAGCTCGCCTACCCCATCCAGAAGAAATCGACCGGCTTCTACACCCTGGTAGAATTCGACGGCGACCCCACAATCGTCAAGAAAATCGAGACCGCTTTCCGCCGCGACGAGCGCGTGATCCGCTTCCTCGTTTTCCGCAACGACAAGTACGCCGCTGAATACGCCGCAAAGCGTCGCGCTCTCCGCGCCGGGAAGGCCCAGGAAGCAGCAGCTCCCGCCGAGGCCGAAGCAAAGGAGGCATAACCCAGTTTCCAACCAGTTCACTTCAAGAAAATGGCACAGACACAGTCAGAAATCCGCTATCTCACCCCCCTGTCGGTTGACGTTAAGAAGAAAAAATACTGCCGCTTCAAGCGCAGCGGTATCAAGTATATCGATTACAAGGACCCCGAGTTCCTCAAGAAGTTCCTCAACGAGCAGGGCAAAATCCTTCCCCGCCGCATCACCGGAACCTCGCTGAAGTTCCAGCGCCGCGTGGCACAGGCCGTTAAGCGCGCCCGCCACCTGGCCCTCCTGCCCTTCGTAACCGACCTTATGAAATAAGGCGCGGCCGCCAATCTAAAGCCACCCACTACTTTAAGACTTTGAGAAAATGAAAATCATACTGAAAGAAAACATCCACGGCCTTGGCTACAAGGACGACGTGGTTGAAGTAAAGGACGGTTACGGTCGCAACTTCCTCATCCCCCAGGGGAAGGCAGTCATCGCCAACGCCGCTTCGCTCAAGCAGCTCCAGGAAGTGCAGCGCCAGCGCGCCCACAAGCTCGCCGAAATCAAGGCAGCCGCCGAGGCTACCGCCGCTTCACTCGCTGACGTGCAGCTCACCATCGGCGCCAAGGCTTCCGCTACCGGCACCATCTTCGGTTCCGTAAACAACATCCAGATCGCCGAAGCTCTCGCCAAACTCGGTCACGAAATCGACCGCAAGGCCATCGAGCTCAAAGAGGCTGTCAAGGAACTGGGCAAGTACACCGCGAAAATCAACCTCCACAAAGAGGTCGTGGTAGAAATCCCCTTCGAGGTTGTCGCAGAATAAGCGGCTCCTCCCCAACGAAAAAACTCCAACAATACCCCAACGTCCCTCCCACTTTTTTTACCCCACCCGGGAGGGACACCCTATCCCCAAATGACGACAGGCGGCTTGCGTGAGCAAGCCGCCTGTTATTTCAGGGGGGGTGTGGCGCCGACTATTCCATCAGCTTGCGGTAGCGGCGGCGGGGAGGTTCCTTGCCGCCGTTCTGGGCTTTCTTGAAGGCTTCGTAGTCGGAGTAGCTTCCCTGGAAGAACACGACCTTGCCGTCACCCTCGAAGGAGAGGATATGGGTGCAGATACGGTCGAGGAACCAGCGGTCGTGGCTCACAACCACGGCGCATCCGGCGAAATTCTCCAGACCCTCCTCAAGGGCGCGGAGGGTGTTCACGTCGATGTCATTGGTAGGCTCGTCGAGCAGAAGCACGTTACCCTCCTCCTTCAGCGCCATGGCGAGGTGGAGGCGGTTGCGCTCTCCGCCGGAAAGCACCCCGACCTTCTTTTCCTGGTCGGCCCCGGCGAAGTTGAATTTCGACAGGTAGGCGCGGGCGTTGACGTCGCGGCCACCCATACGGAAGCTCTCTACCCCCTGCGAGATTACTTGGTAGACGGTGTTTTCGGGGATAAGGTCGTGGTGGGTCTGGTCGACATACGCGACTTTGACGGTCTCGCCGACCTCGAAAGAGCCGGCGTCAGGCTCCATCTGCTTCATAATAAGGCGGAACAGGGTAGTCTTACCGGCTCCGTTGGGCCCGATGACCCCGACGATACCGTTGGGGGGAAGGGCGAACTCCAGGTCCTTGAAGAGCTGTTTCTTGCCGAAAGCCTTAGCCAGGCCGGTGGCCTCGATCACCTTGTTGCCCAGACGGGGTCCGTTGGGAATGAAGATTTCGAGTTTCTCCTCGCGCTCCTTCTGGTCCTGGTTAAGCAGGCGGTCGTAGCTCGACAGACGGGCTTTCCCCTTCGCCTGGCGCGCCTTGGGTGCCATGCGCACCCATTCCAGCTCGCGCTCGAGGGTCTTGCGGCGCTTGCTCGCCTGCTTCTCCTCCTGCGCCATGCGCTTTGTCTTCTGTTCAAGCCACGAGGAATAGTTGCCTTTCCAGGGTATCCCCTCGCCGCGGTCGAGTTCGAGAATCCAACCGGCGACGTGGTCAAGGAAGTAGCGGTCGTGGGTGATGGCAATCACGGTGCCGGGGTACTGCTGGAGGTGCTGTTCGAGCCAGTCGATCGACTCCGCGTCGAGGTGGTTGGTAGGCTCGTCGAGAAGAAGCACGTCGGGCTGCTGCAACAACAGGCGGCAGAGGGCCACGCGGCGGCGCTCGCCGCCGGAGAGGGTGTCGACCGGCTGGTCGTCGGGCGGGCACTGGAGGGCGTCCATCGCGCGCTCGAGCTTGGAATCGATGTTCCACGCATCGGCAGCGTCGAGAGCGTCCTGCAGCTCGGCCTGGCGCTGAATCAGCTTGTCCATCTTGTCGGGGTCCTCAAGCACGTCGGGGTCGCCGAAGGCGGCGTTTACCTCGTCGAACTCGCGGAGGAGGTCCATAATCGGCTGCACACCCTCGCGCACGACCTCCACGACTGTCTTCGAGGGGTCGAGCTTCGGGTCCTGCTCGAGATAGCCTACGGAATAGCCCGGGGAGAACACAACCTCGCCCTGGTAATCCTTGTCGATGCCGGCTATGATTTTCAGAAGCGACGACTTACCGGAACCGTTGAGACCGATAATGCCGATTTTCGCTCCGTAGAAGAACGAGAGATAGATGTTTTTCAGAACCTGTTTCTGAGGGGGATAGGTCTTCGAGACCCCCACCATTGAGAAAATGATTTTCTTGTCGTCGGGATTCGGGGATGCCATATATATATACTGGAGTGTCTTATTTTTTCTTCTTGGGGGCGTATTTCGCCGGATAGTCGCAGCGGGTCTTACCCGAGATAATGTTGTGGAGCTTGCCGCGGATAAACTGCTTGCGCAGGGGGGAGAGATGGTCGACGTAAAGCGCTCCTTCGAGGTGGTCACACTCGTGCTGCACGATGCGGGCCAGGAAGCCGGAAATCTCCTCCTCGCGGGGCTGGAAATCCTCGTCGAGCCAGCGCAGACGGATATGCTCCACGCGCTTCACGTCCTCGCTGATACCCGGAAGGCTGAGACACCCTTCCGACCGGCTGACAGGGTCGCCGTCGAGCACCTCCACTTCGGGATTGATGAGCGCGAACTTGCGCCCCTTGCATTCGGGAAAGGTGTCGCCGACAGGGTCAGCGTCAATCACCACTATGCGGTCGGCGCGCCCGATTTGCGGCCCGGCCAGCCCCACGCCCTCCGAGGCATACATGGTTTCAAACATATCGGCCACGAGCTTCTTGAGGTCGGGATAGTCCGGGGTTATGTCGGCGCACTCCTGGCGGAGCACAGGGTGGCCGTAGAGATATACTGGAAGTTTCATCAGTTGTTGGTTATATAGTCGTTTAAAATTATGGCTGCGGAAATCTTGTCGACCACGGCCTTGTCGCGGCGGGCCATGCGCCGCATACCCCCGTCAATCATCGCGCGGTGGGCCAGCACGGAGGTGAAACGCTCGTCGGCCCACACAATCTCCATTCCCTCCGGGAGCGCCTTGCGGAGCCTGCCGAGGGTCGGAAGGATGTAGCGCGTCGAGCCCGACGGCTCCCCCTTCATGTCCAGCGGCCGCCCGACGACAATCCTGTCGACCGGCTCGCGGCGGCAGTAGTCGGCGACGTATTCCGGCAGCCGGGGAGTCTCGACCGTCTCCAGAGGGTTGGCGATGATGCGCGCCGGGTCGGTCACGGCGATGCCGCAACGTTTGCGTCCCATGTCAATCGCAAGAAATCTGCCCATAATCAGGTAATTTACCGCAAAATTAGCGAAAATCGGCGTAATATCCCACTTCCGCCCCGAAAATACGCCCCAGAACGCGTCGAAGCAATCTTTTACCGCCCCTTCACGTTATCTCTTAGTAACCGACATTCTTATGGCAGAAGAAAACTACGAACAGCCGATTGAGACGCATCCCTGGGAACCATTCATCCCCGAAGGAGCGAAAATCCTGATTATGGGCACTTTCCCACCGCAGTCAAAGCGCTGGGCGATGGATTTCTACTACCCCAACCGCACCAACGACTTCTGGCCGATGATGGCGCTCATATTCTTCGGAAACCGCGACGCGCTACGCCTTCCCGGCTCGAAAGACTTTGACCTCGAGGCTATCAAGGCCCTGCTCACCGAAAAGCGAATCGCCCTCAACGACACGGGGTTCCGCATTCGCCGGCTCATGGGCAACGCTTCCGACAAGTTCCTGGAAATCGTCGAGCCGGTCCACCTGGACGAACTCCTCGCCCGAATGCCCGAATGCCACACCGTCGCCACTACCGGCGAGAAAGCCGCCGGAGTCATCGCCTCGCTGACCGACACCCAGCTTCCCCGCATGGGCGGGATGGTCGCCGCCCCCGACCGCGCGCTCGAAATATGGCGCATGCCCTCCACCTCCCGCGCCTACCCACTTCCCCTGGAGAAGAAAGCCGACTATTACCGCACCATGTTCCACCACGCCGGCATCCTCTGACGCCCCTCCCAGCCGTCAGCAGCCCCGTCCGACCTGTCTGACTCGTCCGACCCGTCCGACCCGTCCGACCCGTCCGACTCCCCTCCATCGCGAAAACACTCAGAAATTTGGAAAATTTCGGGAAAGGCCGTACCTTTGCACCGATTTCAGAGCCGCAACTCCGGCCGGAAATCCCTCGGGGCGTAGCGCAGTCCGGTAGCGCACCTGGTTTGGGACCAGGTGGTCGCAGGTTCGAATCCTGTCACCCCGACAATAAGGTGTATAGAATAGAGATATTTGGTACACCTTTTTTCATATCCAAACACACGGCAACAGAAGTATGCGATTAACAACTATTAACATTGGGGGGGGTAAAACCCGACAATCCAATTTTGAACTGCTGAGAATCATAGCGATGCTACTGGTTCTCGTCGTTCACGCCGACTTTTTCTCAATCGGGATGCCTGACACGCAGGACATCCAGGCTCATCCCCTCTCTTCTGCCATGCGGTTCGTCACCCAGTCATTGGCGCTCGTTTGCGTCAACCTTTTCATCTTTATCTCGGGATACTTCCGGATTCGGTTAAAGAGAAGGAGCATCCTGAACTTCCTGTTCATGGTGCTTTTCTGGCGTGCAATCGTTATAGCGCTCTATATGGCTGCTCCCGGCCTGTGGCCGGTCGAGCCGAATTTCTCCCGATTCGGACTGATAAAGATGATTGTACCGGGATATGACGACTGGTTCGTTGAGAGCTACATAATACTAATGTTCCTCTCGCCCATAATTAATTCCTACCTCGACAATCATTCGCCAGGACAGATATGGCGTTTCGCCATCGCCTACTGCGCTTTCCAGTTCGTGGCTTCCTGGGCGCTGGAAACATACCCGCAGTTTATACACGGATATTCCGCCCTCTCCTTTATCGGCTTGTACGTTCTCGGTGCGGCAGTGCGCTCCAAAGCTCCCCTTCGCGGGGGCCAGGGGGCCAAATGCCTCGGCTCATATCTCGCCCTGTCGGTTTTCGCAGCCCTCGCCGCAATGTTTGCCATAAGACACGTTGGGTCAACCACTCCGGCAGGGAACATAGTAGACCGTATGTTTGGCGCATACAACGGCGTGCCGGTAGTCGCGGCATCGCTTGCTCTATTCCTGTTTTTCAAGCAATTGTCGTTCAGCAGCAGAATCATCAACACGATTGCAGGTTCCGCTTTCGCAGTATACCTATTCCATATGCATCCGCTTGTGCGGCCGGTATACGCTTATGTCTGCCAGACATTGTTCAAGAACTACGGCACATGGGAATATCTCGCCCTGGTCTCGCTTTTCATAATCTCGGTTTTTGCAGTCAGCGTACTTGTAGATTTCATCCGCAGATGGCTATGGAACTTCCTGGCTCCGACGTGCGAACTGCTGCTCACGCGCTTCCCCCCGACCCCTGCCAACCGAAACGGTTCCCGCGTCGTAGACTGACCGGGACTGCCCCCACATATACAATACAAAATCGGGTCTGACTCGCTGAGTCAGACCCGATTTTCGGTAAAACTGTCGGGGTGAGAAGACTCGAACTTCCGACCTCCACGTCCCGAACGTGGCGCGC
>CAJUFH010000022.1 GCA_910585755.1 uncultured Muribaculaceae bacterium
TTAACACTCTAATCTCCCGATTTTAACATATGCACCGGAAATTCGGCTTGACCCTGAAAATCTATGACATGACAAAGGCTTTCGCGCTGAATTTCAGCATGAAAGCCTTATTTTTTTTAGCCTGTTTAGACCATAAAAAGAGACTGCCCAAACTTGTTAGACAGTCTCTGCTTTTTTTGTTCAAAAGTTGCGTTATCGCATACGGGAGGCGCCCCCGCCGTTGTTTCTTCGCGGTAGCTGTCGTCCCTTTGCGGCGCGCCGGCATAAGAGCCCCTTGAAATCGTTGGTTGTTCCCTTAGCCTGAAGTCTTTGCTTGTTTCAAGCCCAGCCAGAAATCTCCGTTGCTTGTTTCCCTTAGCCTGAAGTCTCCGTAGCTTGTTTCTCTTAGCCTGAAGTATCTCCGTTCTGTGGAGCGAGCGTAAGCGAGCGGCCTCCCCTCTTTCCCCGGAGGCGCCCGTTCCGAATGGGTTCTGGTCCGGGTGTGAGGGGCCGCGGCCCCGAAGTCCCTTTATCCTTTCAGGATTCTCCACGGCGCCGGGTAGAGGTTGTTGGCGCGGTTGCCGAGGTTCTTTACGAAGCCGAGCGGGAGCGGGGAGGCTTCCGCCGAGGGGCGGTAGGTTAGGAGCAGATACCCCTTGGGAGCTTCGGAGGGCAGGGAGAGGGCCTGGCGGCGCAGATAGTCCAGGGCGGTAGCCTTGTCGACCTCGAAGGCCGGAAACGATGGCGCGGAGGGCGCCAGCATCGCGAGCGACTGGGTCGGGAGGTAGTCGCGCCCCTTGATTTCGGCGACCGTAACCCCCGCGTGGATGATGTCGAGGGTGCGGGAAAGTTCCCGGAACGGGGCGTAAATCGCCTCCGGGATAGCAGCTACCTCCCCTTCGCGGATGGTCGTCAGTCGCGCGTGCAGCGACGCGGGAACGCGGGCTAAAAGTTCGGCTTCGGGGAGTTTCGGACTCGCGGCGGAGGACTTGCGGGAGCCCTCCTTGCCGTTTTTGCCCTGCTTGCGCCCCGCAGCGGCGGCCGAGGGAGCGTCCTCCGTCTTGCGGAGGACGGCGACTGTGTACCCCTCCCCTTCTATGCGGCCCGGTAGGAAGCGGAGCGAGTTAAGGGTGAAAGGTGAAGGGTGAAGGGGTGACTCGGCGAGGATGTTCCAGGCGGGGTCGGTCGATATGGCGACCGGCTCGAAGGCGCCGGAGGCAAGCAGGCGTTCGGTCTGGCGCTCGTTCTCGTCGGTGTTGAAGGTGCAGGTGGAATATATAAGGTATCCCCCCGGGCGGAGGGTCGCGGCGGCGTTGTCGAGAATCTCCTCCTGGAGGGCCGCGCACTGGGCCACGAGCGCCGGGCTCCACTGCTCGGCGGCCTTGGAGTCCTTGCGCATCATACCCTCTCCCGAACAGGGCGCGTCGACAATGACGAGGTCGAAGAAGCCCGGGAGGGAGCGGAAGCGGGCGGTGTCGCCGCGGCTGACGACACTCCAGGGGTACCCCCATTTTATAATGTTTTCCTTGAGGATTTCGGCCCGCCGGAAGTCGTATTCATTGCTTACCATCAGCGACCCCGCGGGGAGGAGGTCGGCGACGGCGGTTGTCTTCCCGCCCGGCGCGGCGCAGAGGTCGAGCACGCGGGGGCGCTCCGGCAGGTCGGGGAGGAGCTGCCGGAAAATCTCGGCAACGAACATAGAGGAAGGGTCCTGTACGTAGTAGGCCCCCTGGTGCATCGCAGGGTCGAGGGTGAAGTCGGGTCGCGACGGCAGGAGGTACGCCGCGGGATGCCAGGGCACGCGCCGCGCCCCTTCGGGCACCGCCGCTCCCGGCTTGCGGGGGTTCAGGCGTATGCCTACCGAGGGCGCGCTCCCCTCCAGCGCCGCGGCGAGTTCTCTGAACGGCTCGAATCCTGTATCAATCAGGTATTTTCGGAATTGCTCTTGCATTTTCCTTCACTTTTCACTCTTCACCTCCTTACGCGGCGGCTCCGGGTAGGAGACGCGGGCGTGGAACATCGAGCGGAGGCGCTTTTTGAATATGGCCTTGATGGTCGCTATGTCGCGGAAGGAGAGGGGCGACTCGCTGTGGAGCCCTTCACCCACCTGGGTGTCGATCATTCGGTCGACAAGGGCCGACACGGCCTCGTCGGAGTGGTCGGTAAGGGAGCGGGAGGCGGCCTCCACCGCGTCGGCCATCATCAGCAGCGAGGCCTCCTTCGACTGCGGATTCGGTCCGGGGTAGGTGAACGGCGCCGGGTCGATCTCCTCGCCGGGATGGTTCTTCTGCTCCGTGATGTAGAAGTATTTGGCCTTGCCGCAGCCGTGGTGCTGGGCGATGAGGTCGGAGATACTTTTGGGGAGTTTCGCTTTCTCGGCGCGGCGCAGCCCGTCGCGTATATGGCCCGTTATTATCCGGGCGCTCTGCACCGGGGTCAGTAGGTCGTGGGGGTTCATCCCGTGCTGGTTCTCGGTAAAGAACGCGGGGTTGTCGATTTTCCCTATGTCGTGGTAGAGGGCGCCGGCGCGCACGAGCTGCACGTTCGCTCCTATGGCGTGGGCGGCTTCCGACGCCAGGTTGCTGACAGCCATCGAGTGCTGGAACGTACCGGGGCACTCGGTCGACAGGGCCCTCATCAGCGGGTTGTTTATGTCTGACAGCTCGACGAGGGTCACCACAGACACCATCCCGAAGATTTTCTCATATATGAATATGAGTATGTAGGCGAAGGAAATCAGCACGGCGTTCACCGCGAAGTAGCCGATCAGGCGCCAGGAGAGGGACCCGACCGTGCCGGTCGACATCAGTTCGACTGCGAGGTATGACAGTACATACGCCGCGAAGGCAACCAGGGCCGAACGAAGCAGCTCCGAACGGCGGCTAAGCTCTTTCAGCGAGAAGAGGACGGCGGCTCCCGCAGTCAGCTCCAGGAAGATAAATTCCAGAGGGAAGGAGGCCGCCACGGCGCAGAGGAGCGTCGTCCCGACGAGGATGAAGAAGGCCGTGCGGGTGTCGAAGAATACCATCACCACAACCGGCACTATCGCCAGCGGCACGATGTAGACCCCGGCGGTGAACGCCTTTGACATCAGCACCGCGAAGAGGAAGAAGCACACCGGGAGCGACATAAGCGCCACGACGCGCTTTGTGTCGCTGAACGTCGAGGGATAGTAGAAGTAGAGGAAGCTGTAAATCAGCCCGAAAATCAGGATGACGTAAAGCAGGTGGCCGAAGAAGGTGTTGAGCGTCTTGGAGTGGGAGGCGCTCGCGGTCTTGTCGAGTGTCGCCTCGTAGGTTTTGAGAATCTGGTAAAGCTGCGGCGTTACGATTTCTCCCTGGTCGATGATTCTCTCCCCCTGCTGTATAACTCCGATTCCGGCCAGAACGGGCTGCATCAGCGATTCGCGGTAACGCTCGGTGGCCTTCGTGTCGGGTTTCACGTTCGGCTCGAGGAGGCGTCCCAGCTCGAGGGTCTGTATGCCGGGGCGGTCGGGGGTGTCGCGGAACAGGGAGTCGACCAGGGCGTAGGCGTCGCGCTGGGAGCGCATCCCCTCGGTCGGCACGGGGGTGTTTACGTTGTTGGCGTTGATTTTTATCTCCGGGAGCTTCTCCTGGGTGATGAGGAGGGCTGTCGGGGGGTCGACGATGCCGTCGGCATAGAGGCGCTGGATTGTCGAGGCCAGGCGCCCGCGCACGGCGGGGGAGATGTGTCCGGCGTTTCTTACGGCGGCGACCGCCCTGGTTTCGGGAGCCGGGTCGCGGCTGAAAATCGGCACCATCTCCCGCTCGATCGAGTCGGTCATCGCGGCGATGGTCGCCGAGTCGCGGTAGACGGTGATGTCGAACGGGGCGGTCAGGATTCCGTAGCTCCAGGGGCGGTTCTCCTCGTAATGGAACTTGGAGGAGGAGTCGCGGGGCATGAACCACAGGACTATCGCACAGGCGGCGATGAAGGTCGCCGCCTGCCACAGGATGTATTTCTTTACCTTTTTCATATGGGGTTATCTGATTCTTGCCGCCGACTGGACGCCGGGGATGCGGCGCACCTTGGCGCAAAGGTCGTTCAGGCCGTCGGCGTCGGAGACCAGCAGCGAGAGGTCGCAGTGGAAGACCTCCTTCTCGGTCCGTATGTCGAGGGCCCGAATGTCGAGGCTCAGATGGGTTGAAATCAGCGAGATAAGTTCGTGGAGTATTCCGTGGCGGTCGATTCCCTCGATGCGGATGTGGGCCATGAAGCGCCCGCCGTTGACCTCCCACCGCGTTGAGAGGATGCGGGGGCCGAAGCTGGCCTTGAGCATCGCGGCGCGCGGGCAGTCGAGGGTGTGGACCGTAACCTCCCCGTTATCCTCTATAAAGCCCAGGACGTCGTCGCCGGGAAGCGGGCAGCAGCAGTCGGAGAAGCGGAAGTTGGTGTTGCCGTCCTCGTCGTAGCGGAGCACGTAGGTCTCCTTGCGGTTGATTTCCTTCCGCTGCGGGGCCGGTTCCTCTTCTGCGGTTTTGCCTCCTCGCCCTATCAGTTTGAGCAGCAGGCGCTTGGTCTTGGAGCTTTCCTTTTTGAGGATTTTGATCACATAGTCGTTGAGGATGATTTCCTCGTTGCCCAAAAGGTAGTAGAACTCCTCGCGGTTGGCGGCCTTGAAGAGCCCCATCACCTTGGTTATGGCGATGTTGTCATCCTTTATGTCGTTGTCGTGCAGGAACTTCTCGAAAGTGAGGCGCCCGGCTGTGATCGCAGGCTGGTGGAGCTTGCGGAGCACCTGCCGCAGCCGCGTCTTCCCTTTGGCCGTCGCGAGGAAGTCGACCCATTCGGGCTTCGGCTGCTGCGACTGAGAGGTCAGCACCTCAACCTGGTCGCCGGAGTTGAGTTTCTGGCTCAGGGGCACGAGCTTGTGGTTCACCTTGCCCGCGATGCAGTGGGAGCCAATCTGGGTGTGGAGGTTGAACGCCACGTCGAGCACCGTCGCGTCCTTCGGAAGCGTCAGCAGCTCCCCCTTGGGGGTGAAGACCACGATTTCCGAGGAGAAGAGGTTGAGTTTCAGGGTGTCGAGGAAGTCCAGGGCGTTCGGCTCCGGGTCGTCGAGTATGTCCTTGATTGTGTGGAGCCATACGTTCAGCTCGCTCTCCTCTTCCCCCTCGCCGACCTTGTATTTCCAGTGGGCCGCGAAACCCTTTTCGGCTATCTCGTCCATGCGGCGCGAGCGGATCTGGACCTCGATCCAGTTGCCGTCAGGCCCCATGACCGTCAGGTGGAGGGCCTGGTAGCCGTTGGCCTTCGGGTTGGAAATCCAGTCGCGGGTGCGGTCGGGGTGGAGGCGGTAGATGTCGGTTATGGCGGAATAAATCTGCCAGCAGAGCGACTTTTCCTTCGCCGGGTCGTCGCACTCGAAGATAATCCTGGCGGCGTAGAGGTCGTAGACCTCCTCGAAGGGTATGTGCTTGGTCTCCATCTTGTTCCAGATGGAGTAGACAGATTTCACGCGGGCCTTGGCGGTGTATTTCAGCCCCATCTGGTCGAGGCGCTCGCGGATCGGGGCCGAGAAGTCCTCGAAGACGTTGGCGCGTTTCGCCTCCGAGGCCGCGATCTGCTCGGAGATGCGCCGGTAGGCGTCGGGGTGTTCGTACTTGAAGGAGAGGTTTTCCAGCTCCGTCTTTATGGCGAAGAGGCCGAGGCGGTGGGCCAGCGGGGCGTAGATGTAGAGTGTCTCCCCGGCGATTTTGTACTGCTTGTTGGGGGCCATCGAGCCGAGGGTGCGCATGTTGTGGAGGCGGTCGGCCATCTTGATGAGCACCACGCGGATATCCTCCGACATCGTAAGCAGCAGCTTGCGGAAGTTCTCGGCCTGGGCCGAGGCCTTGTCGCCGAAGATGCCGCCGGAGATTTTCGTCAGGCCCGCGACGAGCTGCGCGATTTTCTTGCCGAAGTTCTGCTCGATATCCTCGACGGTGTACTCCGTGTCCTCCACGACGTCGTGGAGGAGCGCGGCGCATATCGAGGTCGAGCCGAGGCCTATTTCCTGGGAGGCGATTTTGGCCACGGCGATGGGGTGGAGGATATACGGCTCGCCGGAGCGACGGCGTATCCCCTTGTGGGCCTCTTTCGCGAAGTTAAACGCGCGCTCGATGATCTCGACCTTCTTGCGATGGTTCGAGGCGAGGTATCCGTCGAGCACCTCGCGGAAGGCCTCCTCAATGACGCGGTCTTCTTCGGGGGTTGTGAAAGAGGGATTCTTTTGCTGGGCCATAATCGCTTGGAGTTTAAAAGTTTAAATTTTATGGCTTAAGGCTTGGGAATACCCGGACGGCAGCTTCGGGGCCGCGGCCCCTCACACCGGGACCAGAACCCCGGTATTCCCTTCACCTTTCACCCTTCACTCTTCACCGCTGAGCGGCCTGAGGCCGCTCAGCTCAGCGCGCCTTTACGAGGAAGATTTCGGTGGGGAAGTGGTCGGAGTAGCCGTTGAGGAAGACTCCGGCGGAGAAGGTGCGGTGGGGCGAGCCGTCCTCGTTGCGGAGGAACTGGAAGTTGTTGACCTGGGCCTTCTGGTAGTGGAGGCCGTCGGCGCCGCTGTTGTCCTTCAGGAGGGTGCCGCTGACGATAATCTGGTCGAAGAGGTTCCAGGAGCCGCGGTAGGCGAGCGTTCCGATTCCCTTGTCAAGCAGGCTCCAGAAGGGGTTGTAGAAGGCGTGGGGCTTCACTCCGGCGGGGTTCTTGACCGCGCCGAGAACCTGCGCGCAGGATTTGTCCTGCGGGTCGTCGTTGAGGTCGCCCATGATAATCACCCCTTCGCTGGGGCGCGTCTGCCAGAGGGAGTCGGCGATATGCTTGCTGAGGGCCGCGGCTCCTTCGCGGAGCCAGGAGGAGCGTTCCTGGCCCCCCAGGCGCGAGGGCCAGTGGTTTACGATGATGGAAACGGTATCGCCCCCCATGATGCCGGTAACGACGGTCTGGTCGCGGGTCGGGCGCTGCATCTCCCCGAGCTGCAGGGTGTGGTGGTTGACGGAGTGGAGGCGGAACTGGCGGGGGTTGTAGAGGGCGGCCACGTCGACGCCGCGCTTGTCGGGGGAGTCGTGGTGGACAATCTGGAGGTTCCAGGGTTTCTTGCCCTGGGCGCGGAGCCGGTTGTCGACAGCCTTCACGAGGTCGACCAGTACGGAGCGGTTCTCAATCTCGCTGACCCCGAGGAACGCGGGGCCGTTGGGGGTTGTCGGGGTCGACATTTCCGCGATGCAGCGGGCGAGGTTCTCGATTTTCGACCAGTATTTCTTTCCGTGCCACTGGCGCGCTCCCGCCGGGGAGAACTCCAGGTCGTAGGAGCCGTTGTTGTTGATGGTGTCGAACAGGTTCTCGAGGTTGTAGAAGCCTACGCCGAATACCTGGTACTGGCGGCGGCCCTGGTTGTCGGCCTGTTTCTGGTCCTTGGGTGCGGCCCAGGCTGTTACGGCCAGCAGCGCGGCCATCGCCATAGAGAAGATACGTTTCATCATTTATCGCGTTATTGTTTATTTTTCAGGTTCTGAGGATTCAGGTTCGCGGGCGCGGGGCGATAAAAAGCCCGGCAGGTGGCAAAAGTAGCAAAAAATTCTGGAAAAATCGCTAAATTTGCGGTTGAAGTAGTTGCCGTTTGCCGCAGCGGGTCCGACGCCGTTCGCCATTGGCAGCCATACAGGAAATTTCACGACCCATCATATATGAGGAAACAAGCGATTTTGCTGGCGGCTCTGGCCGCGGTCGGGGCTTCCGCGCAGGCCCCATTATGGATGCGCGACGTTAAAATCTCGCCCGACGGCAGAGCCGTCGCGTTCGCCTACAAGGGTGACATATGGACTGTTCCCGCAGCCGGGGGGAACGCCGTCCGCCTGACGTCGCTCCCCTCCTACGAGGCTTCCCCGGTATGGAGCCCCGACGGCAAGCTGATCGCTTTCTCGTCGGACCGCTACGGCAACAGCGACATATTCGTCATGGACGCCGCCGGCGGCCCCGCGACACGCCTTACTTCGGATTCCGCCTCGGAGACCCCGGAGGCGTTCACCCCCGACGGGACGGAGGTGCTCTATTCGGCCGCCATCCAGGCCCCGGCGTCGTCCGCCGCGTTCCCCTCGGGGCGCATGGCGCAGCTATGGGCCGCGAAGGCCGACGGCTCGGGCGTCCGCCGGCAGGTGCTGGCGACTCCGGCGCAGATGCCGGCGTTCCTCCCCGACGGCGGTTTCATCTACCAGGACCTCAAGGGGTTCGAGGATGAATGGCGCAAGCACCATACCTCGTCTGTTACCCGCGACCTCTGGCGCTACGACGCGAAGACCGGGAAGCATACAAACCTTACCTCCCGCGGCGGCGAGGACCGCAACCCGTCGTTCGACCCGGCGACCTCTACCGTATATTTCCTCAGCGAGCGCGACGGGGGGACGATGAATGTCTACGCCGCGCCCCTCTCCGATATGTCCAAGGCCTCGGCTGTCACCTCCTTCAAGACCCACCCGGTGCGCTTCCTTAGCCGCGCCGCCGACGGCACCCTCGCCTTCACCTACGACGGGGAAATCTACACGATGAAGGGGGGCAAGGGTGCTCCCGCGAAGTTGGCCGTCGCGATTGCCGCCGACGACGCTCCCTCGGTGGAGAAAATCGGGCTTTCGCCCCGTGGCGCCGTACCCTCGCCCGACGGGAAGCAGATGGCGTTCATCAGCCGCGGCGACGTATTCGTGACCTCAGTCGAGTACCCGACGACGCGCCAGGTGACCTCCACCCCGCAGGCCGAGCGCCATCTGAGCTGGGGGAAGGACAACCGCACGCTTTACTATACCTCGGAGCGCTCGGGCCGCAAGAATATCTACCGCGCGACCCTCGACCGCGAGGCTGACCCCGATTTCCCCAACGCTACCTCCATAAAGGAGGAGGCGCTGTTCGACGACGGGGCGGAATACTCCCACCCGATGGTGTCGCCCGACGGCAAGAAGCTCGCCTTCGTCAAGAACCGTCGTAACATAATGGTCATGGACCTCCCCTCCGGGAAGCCCCGCCAGCTTACCGCCGGGGAGACCTATCCCGGGCGTGACGACGGCATCGTGATGACCTGGAGCCCCGACTCCCGCTGGCTGGCGATGGAGATGACCCCCAAGATGCACGACCCATATTCCGATATAGCGCTACTTAACGTCGAGACCGGCAAGCTGACCAACATCACCCGCAGCGGCTACTTCGACGCGTCGCCCCGCTTCACGCAGGACGGCAACGCGCTGCTTTTCATGACCGACCGCTACGGCATGCGCGCCCACGCGTCGTGGGGCTCGCAGACCGACCTCATGATCGTGTTCCTCAACCGCGAGGCCCGCGACCGCTTCGACCTCAGCAAGGAGGACCTGGCGCTCCTGAAGGAGAGTGAAAAGGGTGAAAAGAGTGAAAAGGTGAAAGGTGAAAAGGGTGAAAAGAAGAAGGATAAGAAGGGGGAAAAAGGTGAAAAGGATGAGATGGAAGAGAAGGAGGTCAAGCCGATTGTGGTCGAGCTTGACGGAATCGAGACCCGCATACGCCGCCTGACCCCTTATTCGGCTGACATTGTCGACGCCATCGGCTCTGCTGACGGGGAGACATTATATTATGTCGTGTCGTTCGGCGACGACTATATGCTCTACAAGCTCCCCGTCAGGGAGATGGAGCCGGAGAAGGTAGCGTCTCTCGGGGGCGCGCCCGCGAGCCTGGCGGCTTCGGCCGACGGAAAGACCATCTTCGCTATCGGCGACGGCATGAAGAAGCTCGACGGGAGCAAGCTGGAGGCAATCAAGACTTCCGGCAAGCACACCATCGACCGCGCGAAGGAGCGCGAGGCGATGTTCGACTATGTCGCCGTCGAGGAGGGGGAACGCTTCTACACCCCTGATATGCACGGCGTTGACTGGCCCGCGATGACCGCCGCCTACCGCCGCTTCCTCCCCCATATCAACAACAACTACGACTTCGCCGAGATGCTTTCCGAACTGCTCGGGGAGCTGAACGTCAGCCATACCGGTGGCCGCTACCGCCCGAGAGCCGCCTCGAACGCCGACCGCACGGCCAACCTCGGCCTCCTCTACGACCTGGCCTATACGGGCGACGGCCTGAAGGTCGACGAGGTAATCGTCGACGGGCCTTTCGACAAGGCTTCCTCCAAGATGGTTCCGGGGGCGGTGATAACCGCTGTCAACGGCACAGCCGTGACCCCCGCGACCGATACCGCGGCGCTGCTGACCGACCTGGCGGGCCGCAAGACCCTCGTCGAGTTCACCCTCCCCTCCGGCGAGAAGGTAAGCGAGGTTGTCAAGCCTGTAAGCGCCGGGACGGTTTCCGACCTGATGTACAAGAGGTGGGTGCGTAACCGCGCCGCCGACGTGGAGCGCTGGTCGGGTGGCCGCCTGGGCTACGTCCATATCGAGCAGATGGCCGACGAGTCGTTCCGCCCGATGTACGCCGACCTCTTCGGCAAGTACAACAACTGCGACGGCGTGGTTGTCGACATACGCTGGAACGGCGGAGGGCGCATGCACGAGGATATCGAGGCGCTCCTGACGGGCCAGAAGTACCTGACCCAGGTAATCCGCGGGGAGGAGACGTGCGACATGCCGTCGCGCCGCTGGAACAAGCCCTCGATTATGGTGATGGCGGAGCCTTGCTACTCCAACGCCCACGGTACCCCCTGGGTCTACAAGCACCAGAAAATCGGAAAGCTCGTAGGCATGCCTGTGCCGGGCACGATGACCTCGGTCAACTGGGTGACGCTGCAGGACCCGACGCTCGTGTTCGGAATCCCCGTGATCGGCTACCGCACCGCCGAGGGAACCTACCTCGAGAACTCGCAGCTCGAGCCTGACGTCAAGGTCGTCAACACTCCCGAGGCCCTCACCTCCGGCGAGGACCTCCAGCTCAAGACCGCCGTCGAGATCCTCCTCCGCGACATAGACTCCCGAAAATGAACCGCTGGGTAAGGAAAATAACCGCGGGGGTCGCGCTGCTCGGGTTAGCGGCGGCGGGGACGTCGTGCGGCGACGAGCCGGATACGGAAGTGTTCTTCGTCGGCGACTCCCTGGTGGAGTTCTGGGACGCGGGCCGCTCATTCCCTACGCTGCGTTTCCGCAACCTGGGGCGCGCCGGGGCAGGAATCGCCTATCTCGGCGAGCTTGGCGACCGGGTCGCCGGGCGTGAGGTGGTGCTTCTGATCGGCACGAATGACGCGTGGCAGATGGTCTCCGACGGAGTGGAGGATTACGCTGACCGCTATATCGCCGCCGCGAGGGGGCTGAAAGCGGGGAAGATATACCTGTTCTCCGTCCTGCCTCGGACTTTGGCCACTGATACAGAGGAACTTCGCGAGGCTATCCCCCTGTTTAACTCCGTAATCCGGGGGCGCCTGGAGGAGTTCGGATGCGAGGTGGTGTACATCGATGTCTACGACAAGATGCGCGACGGCGACAGTTTCGGAATCCAGCCGGCGTTGTCGCCTGACGGTATCCACCTCAATTCATATGGTTATGAGATCCTTACCGAGGAATTATGGAAAAAGTTGAAATGACGCTCCGGCGGCTCGCGGCCGCGCTGCTGCTCAGCCTGTCCTGCCTCTGCTCGGCGGGCGGGGCGGAAAAATGGGGCCTCGGGGCCGGAGTGCGCGACTCATATTATATATTCGCGCAGGCATCCTACGCCGATAGCTACCTGGGTGCGGAGCACAGCGTCTACTCCTACGACGCTAAATACCAGTACTGGCGGCTCTATACCGGGAGCCGCGGGACGATTCCGTACGCCGAGTTCAGCGGGAGGATTTTCTACGGGCGTACCTGGTGCGGCAACTACTGGAACGCCGGGGCGCTGCTGACGGCCCGCGCGCTCCCGCCCGGCCCGGTATCGGTTTTCGCCACCCTTAACCCCCTGTATGATTCTGGCCTTAAATACCATACCTGTTTCGCGGCCGGGGCGGCGGTAAGGATTTTCAAGCCGGTAAGCCTCAGGGCTTCCTATACTACCATCCCCGAGTTCCGCGAGAGCGAGAAGCGGGTGAGGGCCGGGGTAGAGGTGAAGGTCGGGGGGCTGTCGGTTGTTCCCGAGCTGTCGATTCCGACGAATCCGACCAACCGGTCGCGCCGCCTGAGGCTCCTGATGTCCTTTTCATACCTCTTTTCCCTCGGCAGATGAATGCTCCGCGGGGGTAGGGGCGTTGGGCGAAAGGGAGTGGAATTTGGCCGTTTGGGGTTTTTGGCGTAAATTTGCGTTATAAAGGAACGCGAGGTTTCGTAACTTCGCGGTTTCGGGGCGGCCCCCTCCCGGGTGCGGGAGGCTGCCGGCAAGGCGATATAAGGCGCCCTGACTACGACTTATGGCAAGAATGAAGTTTACCCTACCCGACGACGGGCGCCCCAGGCCCGACGTGCATCCCGAAATCAAACGGACGGTGCTCGACCGCGACGACATCATGGAGTTGGTGCCTCGCCTGAAGGGGCATCCCCGCCTCGTAGACCGTCTGATTCATTTCCTGGAGCTTGACAAGGTCAACCGGCTGCATGCCCACAACGCCGACACCCCCGGGCCGGCCTTCGTGCGCGGCGCCCTGGAGGACCTGCACATAAAGCTGAAAATCGACAACGAGCGGGTGCTCGACAATCTCCCCGAAGGGCCGTTCATAACGGTCAGCAACCACCATTTCGGGGCGCTCGACGGGATTATGCTGATTGACATAATCGGTTCCCGTCGCCCGGATTTCAAGGTGATGGTCAACATGACGCTGAACTATATCAACGCCATGCGCGAGAATTTCATCGCCGTTGACCCTATGGCCTCCGACGACCCCAGGAAGCGGGCCGTCTCGATGCAGGGCATCAAGGAGGTAATCAGGAGGGTGCGTGAGGGGCATCCCGTGGGGTTCTTCCCCGCCGGGGCTGTAGGGAAGGTCAACTGGCGGCTGCGCGTGCGCGACCGCGAGTGGCAGCCCAACGTTCTGCGCCTTATCGAGCAGCTTAAGGTTCCGGTGATTCCGATTTTTTTCCACGGGACGCAGTCGTGGCTGTTCAACTTCCTGGGGGTGGTGTGCTGGCAGGCCCGTACGCTGATGATGCCACACGAGGTGTTCAACAAAATCGGGCGCACGATGCGGATTACGGTCGGCGACCCGATTCCGGTAGAGGAGCAGCAGCTCCACCAGGGCTCGCTGGAAGAGTTCGGCAAGTACCTGTATGATACGACATACTCGCTGCGCGAGTATAAAGGTTAACGGGGAAGGCCGCTCGCCTTCGGCTCGCTCCACCCGACAGTCCACGGCGGGGCGGTGCCGATACAGATTAGATAATTTAGAGAGTTAGAGATATATTGGATCAGGAAAAGATACAGCAGGCAAAGTCGCGGCTCGGGATTGTAGGCAATTCGCCGGAGCTGACGCAGGCCGTGGCGCGGGCTCTCCGCGTCGCGCCGATTGACCTGTCGGTGCTCGTTACCGGCGAAAGCGGCAGCGGCAAGGAGTTCTTTCCCAAGATTATCCATAACTATTCGCCCCGGAAGCACGCCAAATATATCGCCGTCAACTGCGGCGCGATTCCCGAAGGGACTATCGACTCCGAGCTGTTCGGCCACGAGAAGGGGGCCTTCACCGGGGCTGTCGCCTCGCGCAAGGGTTACTTCGAGGAGGCCGACGGGGGCACGATATTCCTCGACGAGGTCGCCGAACTCCCACTGACGACCCAGGCGCGGCTGCTGCGCGTGCTTGAGAGCGGGGAGTTCATGAAGGTCGGCTCGTCGCAGGTGCAGAAGACCAATATCCGCGTCGTGGCCGCCACGAACGAGGACATGCGCCGCGCGGTGGCCGAGCGCCGTTTCCGCGAGGACCTGTACTACCGCCTGTCGACGGTGCAGATCGCGGTCCCGCCGCTCCGCGACCGCGGCACCGACATACTCCTGCTGGCCAGGAAGTTCGCGACCGACTTCGCCGACCGCTACCGCACGGCTCCCGTGGAGTTTTCGGAGGGTGCGCGGGAGGCGCTGCTGCGTTACCGGTGGCCCGGGAACGTCAGGCAGCTTAAGAACGTTGTCGAGCAGATGTCGGTCTTCGAGGCGGGGAACAGCGTCAGCCGCGAGATGCTCGAGACCTATCTCCCCCAAAGCGCCGGGAGCTATGCGCCGGTGCCTGTCGGCGCTCCCCGCGGCGAGCAACGGGAGGAGCGGGAGGAGCGCGGCTCCCACAGCTATGCCTCCGAGCGCGAGATGCTCCTGAACCTTATCCTGCGGCTTCAGCGCGAAATCGAGGAGCTGCGGGCCGAGATGCGCGAGCACCATCCGGCCCCGAAGTCGGAGCCGCTGGCGATTCCGCAGACGGCCCTGGTGAAGTACCGTCCGGCGGTCAGCGACCTGCGGGCCGGAGGGGACCCGGAGGAGCGCCCCGCTCCCGAGACGATGACCCTCGAGCAGACCGAGCGGGAGACAATCCGGCAGTCGCTCGAACGGAACCAGGGGAGGCGGAAGGCTACCGCCGCCGAGCTTAATATCTCGGAACGAACGCTTTACAGGAAAATCAAAGAATACGGGCTGGAATGAAACTCTTACGGAAAATATCGTTGCAAATGGTATTGGGGGCGCTCCTGCTGTTGGTGCCTCAGTCGTGCCGGATAAGCTACAAGCTCAACGGGGCATCGATTGACTATACCGTCTACAAGACAATCCACGTCGGCGAGTTCCCGATTCGCGCGGCGCTGGTCTACAGCCCGTTGCAGCAGACGTTCGAGAACGAGCTGCTCGACTATATCAGCCGTAACACTCGCCTGGCGACCGTCGATGGTGCCTCCGACCTGACGATGGAGGGGGAGATTACGGGCTATACCCTCACCCCGCAGGCTGTTGGAGCTGACGCGTACGCCACACAGACGCGCCTTACAATCACCGTCAGGGTGAAATATACCGATTCGAAGAAGGAGTCGAACGACATAGACCAGAGCTTCTCGGCCTACCGCGACTTCGACGCCTCGCAGATGATCACCGACGTGCAGGACGAGCTCTGCCAGCAGATTGCAAAGGAGCTTGTCGAACTGATATTCAACGCCACCCTCGGCAACTGGTAACCTGACTCTCCATGAATAACGAAAACAACGATTCGCGGGACCCGCAGCGCAAGCTGGAATCGCTTCTGGGCGGCGAGGCCGTCGACGGCGCGTTCGCCCGGGAACTCCGCGCCCGATATCCCTATTTCACTCTTCCCGACGCGCTGATGCTCCGGCGCTCCGCCGAGGCCGGGCTTCCGATGCCCGAGGGGGAGGAGCAGAAACGGCTTCTCGCCCGGCTGGCGCTCAATTCGTGCGACCCGGCGGCTGCCGGCAGGCTCGCACGGGGCGAGGAGGGGAGCGTCGAGGGGTTCTATCCCCCGGCTCCTGAAAAAGAGACCCCGACCACGGAGAGCGCGATCGATACCTTCCTCAGCTCCTACGGCTCGCGCTCCGACGAAGAGGACGCGCTCCTGGAGAGGCTGATATTCAATCCGGTGCCGGACTATGCCCTGACGATGGAGGCCGAGGATGAGGCCGAAAACAGTGCCCCGGAGGGGGCTTCCGCCCCGGTTCCGCCGCCGGTCCCCCCTACAGCCGCCGCTCCGGCTGAGATGCCTCCGGTTCCCGAACCCGCGGCGCCGTCCCCCGTTACTCCTCCGGCTGCTCCGTCCCCTGCCCGGAAGCCTCGCGAGATTGCGGGGAGCCAGGACCTTTTGAGCGAGTCGCTGGCGAAAATCTTCATCAAAACGCGGCGCTACGACAAGGCATATGAAATTCTTGAACGTTTAAGTTTGGAATTTCCCGAAAAAAGTCGTTACTTTGCAGACCAATTGCGGTTTCTGCGCAAGCTGATACTCATAGAGCAGCACCGCCGGAAGCAGCAGGAAAACCAATCCTAATAAGCAAACTTACAAAGCTGATTAAGCATTTTAAGGAATATCCCTGAAATATGTACACTCTGATTATCATCCTGACAGTTCTCGTTTCGATTCTCCTTATCATCGTCGTTCTCGTGCAGAAGTCGAAGGGGGGAGGCCTGTCGTCGACCTTCGCCGGCTCCAACCAGATTATGGGCGTGCGCCGCACCAACGACTTCATCGAAAAGGCAACCTGGACCCTGGCCGGCATCATCTGCCTGCTGTCGATTATTTCGGTGTTCGTGATGCCGCGCAACGTGATTCAGAGCGCTGCCCGCGTGAAACCCGTAGAGGCTCCCGTAGTCAACACTGACTTCCAGACCCCCGCGGCTCCCGCCCCCGCCGCGCCGGCTGCCGAGGAGGCCCCCGCTGCCGAGGCTCCCGCCGAGACTCCCGCCGCCGAGTAAGCCATAACCGAGAAATAAATTTCTGTAACGCCATAATTTGAAGGGAGCGCCCGTATAAGGTGCTCCCTTGACTGCGTAAAAAGAACACCCGATATAACCAGCACCTCCGATGCCCGAAATCCTCAGAAAATATGTCGCGGCCCTGCTTGCCGCCGTAATGCAGCTCATCGCCGCCCTGTTCGGACTCACCTCCTGCGGCTCCGAGCCGGAGTTCCGAGTCCGCGGCGAGGTAGACGGGCTGGGAACGCAGAACCTCCGCGTGACCCTTTACTGCGGCGACGCTGTGCAGCAGCAGTCGGCCCAGGCGATTGACGGCAAATTCCGTTTCGAGGCCCGCGCCGAGGAGCCGGTCGCCGGAGAAATATACACGAACGCCGGGGTGCTGATGGCGCGTTTCATCGCTGACTGCGGCGACAACCTCAACCTGAAATTCTCAGCCGAAGACCCCGCAAAGTTCGAGGCGGAGGGGAACAGGGCCACGGAAGAGCTGGCGGAGTTCATGGCCGAGAACGCCGACGCTATCGCCGCCGGAGACCCCGGGACGCTGAACGCCGCCGTGGAGCGCTTCGTCGGGAAGCACGCGAAGTCGCTCGCATCCCCGCTGGTTATTTCCGCCTACTATACGCCGGAGGGGAACGAGAAGAGGCTCGGGGAGATGCTCGACAGGCTCGACCGCCGCTCCAAGCCGATGTGGATTGTCGAGCCGCTGATGCAGCCACTCCTGGCGGGAGCCGCCGCCGACACGGCCCGCATGAAGCCGATAAGGCTGTTCGGGAATGACAACAAAAGCGCGACGCTCCGCCCCGGCGGCTCCAAACTGCTGCTGATGGCCTTCACCGACGAGAAGAGCCGCGGCGCCGACTCGGTAGGCGCGCTGCTCGAAAAAGCGGCTAAAGAGCGCTCCGCGGCCACGCTCCGAATTGCCGACATATCGTTTGACACAGACACGGCGGCCTGGAAGAGGTCGCTCGCCGACCATCCGCTCCCCGAACGCGTCGGGAGCTACTGGGCGATCGGGGGGCAGTCGACCCCCGGAATCGAGCTGTTCGCTGTGGGGCGCGTGCCATATTTCGTCCTCGTCGATTCGACGGGGATGACCCGGTTCCGCACCCCGTCGGTTTCGGTAGCCGCCAAGAAACTGAACATCAAGCTATAACTCGATATACCACAACCTATACCATGAAAATAATATCCCGTCTTCTCCTCCTGACAGCTATTTCGTTTATCGCATCCGGCTCCGCGAAGGGCGCCGGGCTGTCGAGCCAGGATATAATGTGGCAGTCCGAGAAGGTTGCCGACTACTTTATTAAGAAATACCCCGATGTCGGAGCCAAGAGCTACGTCGGAGGGAAGGAGCGCAACAGCAAAATCTGGACCCGCGGGGTCTTCTACGAGGGTCTTCTCAACCTATGCCGCGAAGACGCGAGGGAGAAATGGCTGAAATACTGCCTCGACTGGGGAGAGTTCCACAAATGGATCAGCAGCTCCGACACGGAGGCGAAGCGCCACAACGCCGACTACCAGTGCTGCGGCCAGGCCTACCTGCAGATGTACAGGATGGACCCGCAGCCGGTGCGCATGGAGCATATCAGGATGCGCATCGACGCCATGATAGCCTCCGAGCGTATCAACTACTGGACCTGGGTCGACGCGATCCAGATGTCGATGCCCGTGATCGCCCTGCTCGGCTACATAACGGGGGACACTTCCTACTGGGAATACATGTACGACGCGTATATGTACACGCGCGACGAGCAGGGTGGCTCGAAAAAAGGGGGCGGACAGCCGCTGTTCAACACCTCTACGGGCCTCTGGTACCGCGACGCGGGGTTCGACCCTCCCTATACCGACAAGACCGAGACCGACAAGGACTGCTATTGGAGCCGCGGCAACGGATGGGCCTACATGGCTCTCGCGAGGGTTTTGCAGTTCACTCCGGCCGACGAGGCTCACCGCGGGCAGTACGAGGAGGATTTCAAACTTATGAGCCGCGGGCTGCTCGACTGCCAGCGGGCCGACGGCTCCTGGAGCGTCAGCCTGGCCGCGCCGACCAACTTCGGTTCCGAAGGGAGCGAGGGGCCCGAGATGACCGGCACCGCGCTGTTCGTCGGGGGTATGGCGTGGGGCGTCCGCGAAGGGCTTCTTGACGCCGAGACCTATATGCCGGCCATTGAGAAGGGATGGGAGTCAATGGCGAAGGCCGTCCACCAGGGCACGGGCTTTGTAGGCTATCTCCAGGGCACCGGCTCGAAGCCGGAGGACGGCGGCCCGATCACCTACGACTCCGTTCCTGATTTCGAGGATTTCGGCATCGGCTGCTGGCTGTGGGGAGCCGCCGAGACCCACGCCCTGGCCGCCAAAATCGAGGATGTCTCCGGCATAGAAGCGGTTTCCGCCGATACCCAGGCTGCCTCCTCTCCCGGCTATTACGACCTGCAGGGGCGCCCCGCCGCCAACCCACTGCCCGGCCGTCTCTACATCCGCGACGGCAAGATATTGAAATTATAACTGTCTGAAAATATGATTGTCAAGACGTACGCCGCGGCCCTGCAGGGGATTGACGCGATTCCGGTCACTATCGAGACGCTGCTCGACAGCGGGTACATGATGACGATGGTCGGGCTGCCTGACACGGCGGTAAAGGAGAGCATCGAGCGCGTTACGTCGGCAATCAATGTCAGCGGTTTCGGCTTCCCGCGCAAGAAGGTGGTAATCAACCTCGCGCCGGCGGATGTCAGGAAAGAGGGCTCGGCCTACGACCTGCCGATCGCGGTCGGAATCGTGGCGGCGGACGAGAAAATCCGCCCTGACCACCTCGGTGAGTTCCTGATGATCGGGGAGCTGTCGCTCGACGGGTCGCTGTTGCCGGTCAAAGGGGTACTTCCGATGGCGATTATGGCTCGGAAGGCGGGGTACAGGGGGATGATCGTGCCGCGGGAGAATGCCCGCGAGGCGGCGGTGGTCAACAATTTGGAAGTCTACGGCTGCGGGAATTTCGCCGAGGTGGCGGGGTTTCTGAACGATGCTGTGAGGCTTGAGCCGACGGTTGTCAATACCCGCGAGGAGTTTTCCAGGGCTTACGCTACGTTCCCGTTCGACTTTGCCGACGTAAAGGGGCAGCAGGGGGTGAAGCGCGCGTTCGAGGTGGCTTGCGCGGGAGGGCACAATATCCTCCTGGTAGGGCCTCCGGGATCGGGCAAGTCGATGATGGCCAAGCGCCTGCCGTCGATTCTGCCCCCGCTGACGCTCGCCGAGGCGCTGGAAACAACGAAGATTCATTCCGTGGCGGGGAAGCTGAAAGGGGGTTCGATGCTGATGACCTCCCGTCCGTTCCGCTCGCCCCACCATACGATTTCGCCCGTGGCGCTGGTCGGGGGCGGGACGAATCCGGTGCCTGGGGAGATTTCGCTGGCCCACAACGGGGTGCTTTTCCTTGACGAGTTCCCGGAATTTTCGCGGTCAGTATTAGAGGTAATGCGCCAGCCGCTGGAGGACAGGCATATAAACATCTCCCGCGCGAAATACTCGATTGACTATCCGGCGGGGTTCATGCTTGTCGCGTCGATGAACCCATGCCCTTGCGGCTACTACAACCACCCGACGAAGGAGTGTACCTGCTCGCAGACGCAGGTGCAGCGCTACCTGAGCCGCATTTCCGGGCCGCTGCTCGACCGCATCGACCTGCAGATCGAGATTATGCCGGTGCCGTTCAAGGAGCTGCAGGAGTTGGAGGCGGGGGAAAGTTCCGACGCGATCCGGGAACGGGTTGTCCGTGCCCGCGCGATACAGGCGGAGCGCTTCGCCTCCGACCCGGCGACGCACTGCAACGCACAGATGTCGCCGAAACAGTTGGCGATGTACGCCAGGCCGACTGACGAGGCGATGGCGATTCTCGAACGCGCGATGGTGAAATACGATATGAGCGCCCGCGCCTACGACCGTATTCTGAAGGTCGCGCGCACGATTGCCGACCTCGACGGCGCGGAAACCATCGGCCCCGCGCATATCCGCGAGGCGATTTCCTACCGGTCCCTGGACCGCTCTACCTGGGGGCTGAAATAAGGCCCTCAGGGCCTTATTTCGGTTTAGGGTTTAGGCCCGGCGGGAGCCGGGGATACTTCGGTTTAAGGGAAGAAGGGGGAATAGAGGGGAAGAAAAGGGCGGAATAGAGAGGAATAGAGGGGAGGCCGCTCGCTTACGCTCGCTCCACAGAACGGGAACACTTACGGCTGGGAAAATAATAGGGAAAAGGAAAGATTGGCGCAGCCTGTCGGGTTGAGCGAGCTTTAGCGAGCGGCGCGCAACTGCCGGGATAGGGCGCAAGCAGAAAAAGATTTATCTAAACAGCTCGGCGAAAGCCGAGCCTAAACCTTAAACCCTAAACTTTGCCTGAGAGGGCTTCGAGGGCTGCGGCGCGGTCGAGGAGGAGCTGGGCGCGGAGGGCTTCGAGGCTGGCGAAGCGGCGCTCGGAGCGGAGGCGGTCGACGAAGGAGAGGGTCAGGCGGCAGTCATAAAGGGTTGTTCCTTCGGGGAGGCCGATGATATGGGCCTCGACGGAAAGGGGGGCGCCGGGGTCGTCGACGGTCGGGCGGGAGCCGATATTTACCATCGCGGGGTAGCTGAGTTCGGCTTTTGAGCTCGCCTGACGGCTCGCCACAATAGAGGGGAAGAGGGGAGGGGCGATGGTCGCGGTCGCGGCGTAGACGCCGGGGGCGGGGAGGATGAGGGTCGAGGGGGTATGGAGGTTGGCGGTGGGGAAGCCGAGGGTGCGACCGAGGGCTTTGCCGCGGACGACGGTGCCGGTGAGGGTGTAGGGGCGGCCGAGGAGCGCGGCCGCATCGGCTACCTCTCCGGCGGCGATGAGGCGGCGGATTTCGGAGGAACTGACCCCTTCGCGGGCGGGGAGCTCGCGGGCCTGTATAAGCTCGATTCCGGCGTTGGCGGCGAGTTGCTTATAAGAGGCGAAATCGCCGGGAGCGTCGTGGCCGAAGCGGTTGTTGAAGCCCATGAGGAGCGCCGCGCAGTCGAAACGGCCGCGCAGCATCCCGAGGAATCCGGCGGCGGAGGTCGAGCGGAGTTTCTCGTCAAAGGGGAGCAGCAGGATTTCGTCGCCGAGGAATCCCTCGCGGCGTATGAGGGCGGCTTTCTCCAGGGGTAATGTCAGGAGGCGCGGCGCCTTGTCGGGGGCGATTACCGAGAGGGGGTGGTTGGTGAATGTTATGACGAGGGGTTTCAGGGAGCGTTCGGCAGCCTGGAGGCGCAGTTGGTCGAGTAGGTATCGGTGGCCGGAATGTACCCCGTCAAACATGCCGACGACGGCAATCCTCTGAAGGTCGTCAAACATCGGATTCGGGGATTAGGTTGATGAACCCGCGGTCCTGGGTGACGTGGGCGGCGCGGAATCCGAGGGCTTCGGCGGCACGGCAGTTACCCGCGGAGTCGTCGAGGAAGAGGGTTTCGGCGGGGTCGAGGTTGAAGCGCGCGGCGGCTTCGAGGAAGATTTTCGGGTCGGGCTTGCAGCATTTCGCCTCGAAGGAGGTAACCCATCCGTCGAAGTAGTAGGGGAGGGAATGGCCGTCCTTGTCGAACTCGCGGACGATGAAGCCGTCCCACATGATCGGGTTGGTGTTTGAGAGCATGTATATCGGGTAGCGCTGATGGAGCTGCTCGAGCTGGCGCAGGCGCTCTACGGGGATTCCGATCAGGAAGCGCATCAGCGCGTCGTCAATCTGGCGGTCGGTGACGGGCACGGGTATCAGTCCGCGGATTTCGTCGCGGAACTGCTCCGGGGAAATCGCGCCCTCCTCGAGCTGGAGGAAGGGGCCTTTCTGGGAGAAGTCGCCGAGGAACTCTTCGGGGTCTGGCATGCCGATCTGGCGGAATGCCTCGACGCATCTTTCGCGGCGTATGTCCATAATAACGCCGCCGAGGTCGAACAGGAGGTTCTTTATCATATGGTAGTATTCTTTTTCTGAATGAGGGTCAGGCCGTCGCGGAGGGGGAGGATCACGGTCAGCAGGGAGGGGTCGGCGGCGACGGCGTCGTTGAAGCGCCGGATTCCCTCGGTCTGCGGGTCGGGTTTGACGGCGGGGTCGGCGACCTTGCCGTCCCAGAGGGTGTTGTCGGCCAGGATGAATCCGCCCGGGGTGACGAGGGGGAGCACCGCCCGGAAAGTCTCGAGGTAGCGGCGCTTGTCGGCGTCCATGAACACGAGGTCGAATGATTCCGGGGGGAGGGAGGGGAGGAAACTCTCCGAGTCGGCGATGTGGAGGGTGATTTTGCTGCCGAGAGGGGAGGAGGCGAAGAGGCGGCGGAGGCGCGGTTCCATCTCGTCGTCGATTTCGACGGTGTCGAGGGTGGAGCCTTCGGGGAGCCCTTCGGCGATGCACAGGGCGGAGTATCCGGCGTATGTTCCGATTTCGAGGGCCCGCCTGGGGGCAACCATCGCGGTAAGGAGGGTAAGGAGCCGCCCCTGCGCGTGGCCGGAACACATGCGGGGGTACAGGCAGCGGAGGTTTATCTCGCGGCGCAGGGCGGCGAGGCGCTCCGGCTCGGGGGAGATATGGGCCTCTATGTAGGCTTCGAGGTTTTCAGTCATAGGAGGGCTTCGATGCCGAGGCGGTAGCTGTCGAGACCGAAGCCGGCGATTGTGCCGCGGCAGGCGGGTGCAATGAGGGAGGTGTGGCGGATCGGCTCGCGGGCGGCGGTGTTGGTGATGTGTACCTCGATTACGGGGTTCTCGACGGCTCGGATGGCGTCGGCGATCGCGAGGGAGGTATGGGTGTATGCCCCGGCGTTGAGGATGATTCCCTTTGTCTCGGGGTCGAATCCGGCTCGGTGGATGGCGTCGATGATGTCCCCTTCGTGGTTGCTCTGGATATATTCGAGGTCGATTGAGGGGTAGTCGGCGGCGAGGGCCTTGAGGAAGTCCTCCATCGTGACGCGTCCGTAGACGGCGGGCTCGCGGACACCGAGGAGGTTGAGGTTCGGTCCGTTGATAATCAGAATCTTGCTCATTGTCAGAAGGGTTCGGGCTGAAGTTATTTCTTCATTTCTACCTTAAGGGTCGGGGGGAGGGTCGAGTTGCGCTCGGCCACGGCGTCGACTACCTCGCGGGCGAGGTGGATGAACTCGTGTGAGGCGACGGACTCCTCGAGGGCGATGGGTGTCCCGGAATCGCCGGCCTGTCCGACGGACATAACGAGGGGTACCTGCGCGAGGAGCCGTACATTCATCTCTTTGGCGAGCTTCGCGGCTCCCCCTTCGCCGAAGATGTAGTATTTCTCGTCGGGGTGCTTCGCGGGGGTGAACCAGGCCATGTTCTCTACGATGCCGAGAATGGGGACGTTCACCTTGTCGCCGGTGAACATCGCGATTCCCTTGCGGGCGTCGGCGAGGGCCACTTCCTGCGGGGTGCTGACGATTACGACGCCGGTGATGGCGAGGGTCTGCACGAGGGTCAGGTGGATGTCGGAGGTGCCGGGGGGCATGTCGATTACGAAATAGTCGAGTTCGCCCCAGTCGGCGTCGGTGATGAGCTGTTTCAGGGCGTTTGAGGCCATTGAGCCGCGCCAGAGCACGGGCGCGTCCTTGTCGACGAGGAATCCGATCGAGAGGAGCTTGACGCCGTAGCGCTCCAGGGGGATGATGAGCCCGCGGCCGTCGACCTTGTGCATGTACAGCTCGGCATCCTCCACCCCGAACATCTTGGGCATCGAGGGGCCGAAGATGTCGGCGTCGAGGAGCCCAACCTTGTAACCTTCGCGGGCGAGGGCCACGGCGAGGTTGCTGGCGATGGTTGATTTCCCGACACCACCCTTGCCGGAGGAGACGCCGATAATGTTCTTGACCTGGGCGAGGGGCTTGACGGCGGGCTGGGGCGCGGCCACGCGGGTCTTTACCGCGATATTCCCCTTGATTTCGACTTCGGGGGAGATATAGGTCGCGATGGCTGTCTCGGCGGCTTTGACGATTGACTTGATGAAGGGGTCGGTGGGGCGGTCGAACAGGAGGGAGAAGGAGACCTTGTTGCCGTCGATGCGTATGTCGTCCTCCACCATTCCGGCCGAGACGATGTCCTTTCCGGAGGCGGGGTATCTGACGTTGGAGAGAGCGTCGAGTATGAGTTTGGGATACAGAGTCATTACTGTCGTGGTTCGTTGGTTTGCATTGTTTCGAGGACGCCGCGGGAGAAGCTGCGGTATGTGTCGAGGGGGATTTCGACTTCCGGCTCGCGGAGCTGCGGCTCGGCGGCGAGGGGGAAGGCGATGTATTTGATTGACAGCCCCCTGGCGAGCCACTGCTGCTCGTAGAAGGTGCGGATTTGCATTATGTCGGGGGTTACGCCGGGAGGGAGTGGCGCTCCGGCCTCGACGGACGCGTAGAGGTCGGGGGTGTCGGCGATGAGGGGAATTCCGTTTGCGAGGGCCATTTCGCGGGTGTAGGTGTAGAGGAAGGGGGAGTCGGTCTTGAGGTTGACGGTACCTCCTTCCCTCATGACCTTGCGGTAGAGGTTGAGGAAGTTTGTTCCGGTCAGGCGCTTTCGGGCCTTCTTCATCTGGGGGTCGGGGAAGGTGATCCATATGCGGTCGACCTCGCCCGGGGCGAAGAAGCGGTCGAGCAGCTCGATGTTGGTGCGTATGAAGGCGGCGTTTTTCAGGCCGAGGTCTCGGGCCTGGCAGGCGCCGGTCCACATTCGCGCGCCCTTGATGTCGATACCGATGAAGTTGCAGTCGGGGAAACGGCGGGCGAGGCCGACGGTGTATTCCCCCTTGCCGCAGCCCAGCTCGAGCACCACGGGGTTGTCGTTATGGAAGAACTCTTCTCTCCACCGGCCGCGCAGGGGGAACCCTCCGGCGACCATGAGCGCGCCGTAGGGGGCCTGGAAGACGCAGTCGATGGTTTCCATCTCGCGGAATTTCTTTAACTTGTTTTTTCCCATGAAAGGGGGGATTAGGGGTGGGAGGACTGGGAGTTATGGGAGAGATGGGAAGACTGGGAGGGGGATTAATCCCATTCGATTACGGCGGCGGCTTCGGAGAGGGAGCAGGGGAGGGGCGGGGTCAGCTTCGCGACTTTCACGCTCCCCTGGTTGACTTCGGGATAGCGGCTTACAATTGCCTGGCGTATGCGCCAGGCGACATTCTCCAGTAGGGAGGAGGGGCGCCGCATCTGCTGCGTTATTATTTCTATTATGTCGGCGTAGTTGATCGCCATGGGGACGGTGTCGCTCTCGGCGACGCGGAGGGAGGGGTAGGTGAGGCTTACTGAAACCTCGAACTCGTTCCCTACGACGCGTTCCTGTTCTCCAACGCCGTGGTAGGCGTATATTTTCAAGCGGTTAACTTCAACTTTGCCACGAATCATAACGGAATGGATGTCAGAAAAGAGCCGGTGTCGGCACCGTTGCCGCCACAGGTCGCTAACATACTGGCAAAGTTAGTAATTTTTTCGGGGGAGAGGGGGCGCTAATGGTGCTTTTTTTGTAATTTTGCTTGTTAGAGATTGTCTAAAATTTTTTCAAAAAGATTGTTCTTCTGATTTTCAGGCTCTTTTTGGCGAATTTTTAGCTTTTCATCGGTCACGATGCCCGCATCGCTCCCTCTTCAAATCTAAAAATTCTCTCAAAAACAGCTCTGAAAATCATTCGGAAAAAATATTAGACAATCTCTTGAAAGCAGGAAATATCAGATGTATTTTTCAATATATAATATAATGCCGGTTGTATGGGTGTCGCTGGCGGTTGCCGTCCTGGCTGCCGCGTGGGTGTTCTACGCCGGCGTCAGGCGCGCGTCGCGGGTAGCGAAAGCCGCCCGCGAGGGAGCCTCCGGGGTCCCGGGAGATGAGAACCTTCCTGGGGTAACGGTCGTGGTTTACGCCCGCGACAACGCCGCCGACCTGGAGGAGATGCTCCCGGTGGTGCTCGAACAGGATTACCCGGGCCCGTGGGAGGTGCTTGTAGTCAACGACGGCAAGGACGAAGGGGTGACCGACGTTGTCAACCTTTTCTCGACCCGAATGTCGGGCCAGACGGGACGCCCCCCGCTGAAGATAACCTTCATACCCGAGGAAGCCCATAACCTTAGCCGTCAGAAACTGGCCGTCAGCCTGGGCGTGAAGGGGGCGCGTTATTCGTACCTGGTGTTCACGTCGGCGCTGTGCCGCATAGGTTCCCGTGAGTGGCTGCGCCGCATGTGCTCCCATTTCGCCTCGGGCAAGGAGGTCGTGATCGGCTGGGCGCCGATGAAGGGGCTGGAAAGCCTGACGGACCGCTACGACGAGGTCTCTACCGCGTCGATATGGCTCGACGCGGGGCTGCGGGGTAAGCCTTACCGCGGCATCGGCTACAACCTTGGTTATTCGCGCCGCCTGTTCAACGAGGCGAAGGGTTTCTCCCGCTCGCTCAACCTGCGGGCTGGCGACGATGATATATTCATCAACCAGATTTCCACGCCAGAAAACACGGCGGTGGAGCTCTCGGAACAGGCGCGGGTGGAAATCGCGGCGTTCCGGCCCCACACCCGCTGGCGGCACGACCGCCTGCAACACGCGTTCACGGCCCGTTTCCTTCCCGGCGGGGCATCCCGGCTGGCGGGCTCCGCGACCCTGGCGCTGTGGCTGTGGGTAGCGGCGACTGCGACGGGGGTTGTTTTCTCGCTTCCTAACTGGATGCCGTCGTGCGTGTTCGGGGCGCTGGCGCTCGGGCTATGGATTCCGGCGTGCCGCGCGTGGAGCCGCTGCGCCGGGGCGTTGGGAGTCCGGCTGTCGGGAGCGACGCTCTGGTGGCCGATGCTGTGGCACTGGTGTAGGACGCTGGTCTACAGGCTTCTCTGCGGACGTCCTTCGCGCAACAATTATACCTGGCTGCAACGATAGGGTTGTGGTTTGATAAAGAAAGATAAAGAATTGAAGTTAAGATATATAAACAGGATATTGGCAATGGTTGCCGCGGCGCTGCTGGTTCTGGCGGTGCCGGCGGAGGGGTACGGGCGCTCCCGGAGCAAGGCGCGCACTACCCAGGTTTCTAAGAAAAAGAAGAAGTCGCGTAAGAAAAACACCCGCCGCCGCAAGAAGGGGGCGAAACGCTCTTCCGGCCCGCTGATTATCCGCGGAACTACCGGGCCTATCGCCGACACCGACCCGTTTGTCACTTATACCCGCCCTGCGGCGATTACCAAGGGGCTTGAGGGGCGCACAATCGCCCTCTGGCCGAGCCACGGCCGCTATTACGACAACAACGAGGACCAGTGGCGCTGGCAGCGGCCCCGTCTGTTCGGCACGGTCGAGGACCTGCTGTCGACCGGCTTCGCCGTGCAGTATATCGCGCCGATGCTGGAGAACGCCGGGGCGTATGTCATGATGCCCCGTGAGCGCGACCTGGGGACGGTAGAGATTATCGCCGACTACGAGGGGACCGACGACGGGGAATATTCCATCGCCAACGGTAAGCACAAATGGGAGGAGATGGAGCCGGGTACCGGCTTCGCGCTCCCGAAACGCCCGCTCCGCGACGGCGACAACCCCTTCAAGGGGGGGACCGCCGACATAGTGAAGACTGTCGACGCCGACGACACGGACCATGAGAGCCTGGCGCAGTGGCGCGGCGACTTCCCGAAGCGGGGCAGTTACGCGGTCTACGCCTCCTATGCCTCGACCCCGGAAAGCGCCACCGACGCGCTGTACACGATAAACCATCTCGGAGGCTCGACGGAAGTGACCGTCAACCAGCAGATGGGAGGCTCGACGTGGGTCTACCTCGGAACCTACGAATTTGACAAGGGGATGGGCGAGACCCCTGCGGTGGAGCTTACCAACCGGTCCGGCGACAGGAAGGCCGTTGTCTCGGCGGACGCCGTGAAGTTCGGGGGCGGAACCGGGACGGTGGCCCGCGGACAGGCCGGCTACGAGAGTTTTTCGAGCTGTTCCCCCAGGGCCAACGAGGGGGCGCGCTACTGGCTGCAGTACAGCGGTATGCCCCCGGAGGTCTATACCCCGAACCAGGGAACTAACGACTACAAGGACGACTATATGAGCCGAGCGCTGTGGGTCAACTACCTTTCCGGCGGCTCTGAGGTGCTCCCTGACAGCGCCGGGCTTAAAATCCCGGTCGATATGGCTTTCGCGTTCCACACCGACGCGGGGCTCCGCGACGACGGCACGACGGTAGGGACCCTTGGCCTGTACAGTACCGACGGGGGTAACCCGTTCGGCAACGGTACGGCCCGCTCGGCAAACGCCAAGCTCGCCGACGGGGTTGTCAACACCGTCGTGGACGACATACGGGCGCTCTACGACCCAGCCTGGAACTCCCGCTCTACGAAGGACAAGCGATACTACGAGGTACGGGAGACGAAGATTCCGGCGATGATCATCGAGGCGCTCTCCCATCAGAATTTCGAGGACATGAAGCGCGCCCTCGACCCGGAGTTCCGCTTCATCCTCAGCCGCGCTGTCTACAAGGGTATTCTGCGGTTCATGGCCGACAGATACGGAACGCCGTATGTCGTCCAGCCCCTCCCGGTAGGTTCCTTCGGCATCCGGGCGGAGGGTAGCGGGCGCTATACCCTGAGCTGGCAGCCGACCCCCGACCCCCGCGAGGCGTCGGCGCTCCCCACCTATTATATAATAGAGGAGCGCGTCGACGGCGGCGGATTCCGCCAGATCGACATTACGAGCGAGGAGAGCTATACCGTAAGGATTACCGACGACAGAATCCACAGCTACCGCGTGACGGCTGGCAACGACGGCGGGGTCTCGTTCCCCTCCGAGGCGCTGGCGCTCTACGACCGCGACGGGAAGCTGCCGGAGGTGATGATTGTCGACGGCTTCACGCGCACCTCTGCCCCGGGGTGGTTCGAGACGCTGGAGTTTTCCGGCTTCGACTTCCGGGGAGAGCCGGCGGTGGCCGACGGGAAAGACATAATAATGACCGGGGAGCAGCTTGACTTCCGCCCCGGCTCGGAGTTCCGCAACAACGACTTCCCCGGCTTCGGGGCGTCGCGCGGCAACCGCGAGCGCCGCGTGACGGCGGGGAATACCCGCGACTACGCGTATATCCACGGGCAGTCCGTGAAGGCCGCCGGGATGGGGTTCGTCAGCAGTTCCGCCAAGGCGTTCGCCTCGCGGATTCCGACCTCCGGCTCCCCGCGCATCGTCGACCTGGCCCTCGGGCTTCAGAAAGAGAAAACCCTCCCCGGAGGGGCCGGGAAGCGCCACAAGACCTTCACCCCCGAGCTGCAGAACGCCCTGCTGATGCACTGCGCCATAGGGGGGAGCGTCCTGGTCAGCGGCTCGTATATCGCGACCGACCTGGAGAACAACGCCGCGACCGACTCCCTGACGCGGGAGGCGGACACGCGCTTCTGCGCCGATGTCCTGGGGTACCGCTGGCACAGCTCGGCGGTAGCCACCGGGGGTGATGTCAGCGTCGTGCCCTCGAAGTTCCCGGTATTCCGCTGGGGAAGGTACAAGTTCCGCACCACCCCCTCCGAGACCTCTTACGCGGTCACAGCCCCCGACGCGATCCGCCCCGCGGGGGAGGATGCCGCGATCGTGATGCGCTATGACGAGAACGGCTTCCCCGCGGCCACCGCCATGGAGCGCCGCACGCCGCACCCCGACGGGCGCACCTACCGCGCCGTATGCTTCGGCTTCCCCTTCGAGAGCGTCGAGGGGTCGGAGGAGAGAGACCAGCTCATGAAGGAGGCGCTTGGCTTCCTCAAGGGAGCGAAATGAAAACCATCGTGAAAAAAACTCAATACCATACAGTATGCAAACCATAGCGATCGATCCGATAATCTCGACTATCGAGCTGCGGGAAATACTTGAGAATATTTCCGACGAGTACGTGCTGATAGTCAACAAGCGAAAGGAGGTGACGATACTCCCCGACGCGATCAAGCGCCTGTTGCAGATTGCCGAGGATTCCGGGGTTGCCTGGATTTACGGCGATTATATCGAGGAGCTTCCCGACGGAACTATGGAGTTTCATCCAACCTGCGACTATCTTCCCGGCTCGTTCCGCGACGATTTCGATTTCGGCGGGGTGGTACTCGCGCGCACGCAGCTTGTAAGGAACGCCCTGTGGATTTGTCCCCACTACCAGTACGCGGCGTTTTACGCCGCCAGGCTCATCATCTCGGCGGACGAGCGCGTATTCCACCTCCCGGAGGTGCTGTCGCGGGTCAGCGAGCGGCCACGGACAGAGGGAGAGGAGCAGTTTGACTACGTCGACCCCCGCAACCGCGGCGTGCAGCTCGAGATGGAGCTTGCCTTCACCGCCTACCTGCGCATGGTCGGGGCTTTCCTGCCTCCGCGCACGCGGCTGGTTGATATCGAGGCAGGCGACTTCGCCAACGAGGTCTCGGTGATAATCCCGGTAAGGAACCGCGTCAGGACGATTTCCGATGCCGTACATTCCGCTCTGGAGCAAAAGCTTGACAAGCCGTTCAACGTGATTGTCGTCGACAACCATTCGACCGACGGAACATCGGAGGTGCTGTCGCGCATCGCCGCTGAGGACCCCAGGCTGATAATAATCACTCCCGAGCGGCAGGACCTCGGAATCGGGGGCTGCTGGTGCCGGGCGGTGGAGCACCCCGAGTGCGGCCGCTACAGCGTGCAGCTCGACAGCGACGACCGCTACAAGACCGACCAGACACTCCAGAAAATCGTCGACTGCTTCCGCCGCGAGCGTTGCGCGATGGTAGTCGGCTCGTACGAGCTGACCGACTTCGACGGGAATCCGATTCCGCCGGGGCTGATTGACCATTCGGAATGGACGCAGGGTAACGGCCACAACAACGCCCTGCGTATCAACGGCTTCGGCGCTCCCCGCGCCTTCTTCACCCCGGTAATCCGTGAGGTCGGGGTCCCGAATGTAAGCTACGGCGAGGATTATGCCGTAGGAATCCGTATCACCCGGTTATACAAGATGGCGCGCATATATGAGTCGCTGTACCTCTGCCGCCGTTGGGAGGGTAACACGGACCACCGCCTGTCGCCCCGCACGATTGTCGAGCATAACAACTACAAGGACTGGCTGCGCACCATCGCCCTGATGGCCCGCAAAAAGATGAACCGCTCATGACGGCCCGTAACGGGCTGGCCGGGGCGCACGCCCGGCAGGTCGCCGACTGGCCCCTGGCGCGGAAGAACTACGAGGCCCTGGCCGGGGTGGAGACCCGCGTGGCCCCTGTCGGAGGGTTTCCCTGGCGCGTGCAGTTCAATCCCGCGAGGGCGCTTTCCGCTTCCGCCAACATAGAGCGGAAGGCAATCGAGAGCCGTCCCTGCTTCCTGTGCGCCGCAAACCGTCCGGCCGAGCAGCGCGTCCTGGCCGAAGAGCGGGGCTACGAGGTGCTGGTCAACCCCTACCCGGTATTCCCGCTGCATTTCACGATCGCCTCCAAAAAGCATGAGCCGCAGAGCCTGGAAGGGCGCGTGGCCGACATGGTGGCCTTCGCTGAGATGATGCCGGGGATGGCGGTGTTCTACAACGGCCCTCGCTGCGGAGCCTCCGCCCCGGACCATATGCATTTCCAGGCTGTTCCCGCCAGGATGCTGCCGCTGTTCGGCGACCGGGAGGGGTTCCCCCTGAAATACCTTCGCTTTTCCGCCTCAGAGGCGCCCGCTGCCGTCGGGCGCATGCTTGTGGAAAGCGTTGAGGAGCCGATGATTAACGTTTACGCCCACAAGCCGGCTGAGGAGGGAGAGACGGAGGTTGTCATTATCCCCCGCCGTACCCACCGCCCCTCGTGCTATGGCACGGGGAAGGGACAGATGCTCGTCAGCCCCGCCGCGGTAGAGTGCGCGGGAGTGATGATCACCCCCCGCCGCGAGGATTTCGAGCGGATGGATTCCGCGACGCTGGAAGAAATATTGAAGGAGGTATGCCATGCGGAGCTGTGACAGGGAGCCGGTAATCAGCGTAGGGCTGCTCACGGCTCCGAAAATCGAGAGCCGGACCCTCCCCGACGGTACTTTCGAGATTGAGAATGTCAAAATAGGTATCGGCTTCCACTGGGAGCGCCGCGAGCGCCAGCGCTTCGCCGGGAACCTCCGAGTGATACGCGACGGGCTTATGGAGGTGGCGGTCAACGACATCCCCCTGGAGGAGTATCTCAAAAGCGTTATCTCCTCGGAAATGAACGCCGACGCGTCGGAAGCGCTTCTCAAGGCCCATGCGGTAGTATCGCGCTCCTGGCTCCTGGCCAACATACGGAAGGAGGGGGACTCGGCTTACGCCTCGCCTCAGTACAGCGCGGGGAAGCCGGGGGAAGAGGAGGAGTGCGTCCGCTGGTACGACCGGGAGGACCACCGTCTCTTCGACGTCTGCGCCGACGACCACTGTCAGCGCTACCAGGGGCTGGCGAGGCAGACGAATCCTACCGCCGCGAGAGCCGTCGGGGAGACCCGCGGCGAGGTGCTGACCTTCGACGGGGCGATTTGCGACACCCGTTTCTCGAAATGCTGCGGCGGAAGGTCGGAGCTGTTCGAGAACTGCTGGGAGCCGGTCGCGCACCCCTACCTTACCTCCGTGGCCGACAACGCCGGGCCCGGAGAGAGGGATTTCTGCGACACGGACAATGCGGAGATTCTGCGGCAGGTGCTCAACAGCTACGACCGCGAGACCCCCGACTTCTACCGCTGGGAGGTCAGCTACTCCCCGGGGGAGCTGTCGGCGCTTCTGCGGCGCAAAACCGGAGTCGATTTCGGCGACATAAAGGCGCTCGAACCGCTCGAGCGCGGACTTTCGGGCCGCATTATCCGTCTGCGGGTCAGCGGCTCGCGGCGAACGATGGTAATCGGCAAGGAGCTCGAGATACGCCGGGCGCTGTCGGAGAGCCATCTTTACAGCTCGGCTTTCGACGCATCGGCTGAGAACGGGCTGTGGGTGCTCCGGGGCCGCGGGTGGGGCCACGGGGTCGGGATGTGCCAGATCGGCGCCGCCGTCATGGGCGCGAAGGGGTACGACTACCGCCAGATTCTCGCCCATTATTTTCCTAACGCTTCTCTTACAAAGATTTATGAGTGACAGCAAATCCCCTTGGTGGTGGGTCCCCTCGCTGTATTTCGCCGAGGGGCTGCCCTACATGGCTGTGATGACGATTTCCACCATAATGTACAAATGCCTGGGAATCAGTAATACGGAGCTGGCGTTCTATACGGCGTGGCTCTACCTGCCGTGGGTGATAAAGCCGTTCTGGAGCCCGTTCGTTGATATTCTGCGCACTAAGCGGTGGTGGGTCGTCGCGATGGAGTGGACGATCGGGGCGGCAATGGCCGGAATAGCCTTCGCCCTTCCAGCGTCGGGATTCTTCCAACTGACGCTCTGCGTTTTCTGGCTTATGGCGTTCGCGTCGGCGACCCACGACATCGCGGCTGACGGATTCTACATGCTTGGTCTTTCGGAACACCGACAGAGCTATTTCGTCGGAATCCGCTCCCTCTTCTACCGCTGCTCGATGATCGTCGGGCAGGGGGGACTGGTAGTGCTCGCGGCCCTGGTCGGGAAGCGCGGCGGGAGCGAGGTTGTCGGGTGGATGATGGTTTTCGCCATCCTTTCCGCCTTCTTCTTCCTGGCGGCGCTCTACCATTCGAGCGTGCTGCCCCGTCCGGCGGCCGACCGCGACCGCCAGCCCCGCGGAGCCGCGGAGGTGGCCAGGGAGTTCGTCGAGACCTTCGCGGCGTTCTTCCGGAAGAAGGGGATTCTGGCGGCGCTGCTGTTCATGCTGCTCTACCGCCTGCCGGAGGCGCAGCTCGTCAAAATGATTTCCCCCTTCCTGCTCGACTCGGCGGAAGCCGGTGGCCTGGGGCTTACTGCTGACCAGGTTGGGCTTGTCTACGGGACAATCGGGGTGCTCGGACTGATTGTCGGGGGGATTGTCGGGGGCCTGGTAGCGGCGCGCGACGGACTGCGCCACTGGCTCCACCCTATGGCGTGGAGTATGTCGCTCACCTGCCTGACGTTTGTCTATCTCGCCGCGGCGAGGCCGGCGGAGCTGTGGCAGGTCTACGCCTGCGTGTTCGTCGAACAGCTCGGCTACGGCTTCGGGTTCACGGCTTACATGCTCTACCTGCTCTATTTCTCGGCCGGACGTTTCTCGACGGCCCATTATTCGATATGCACCGGGTTCATGGCCCTGGGGATGATGCTCCCGGGAATGGCAGCAGGATGGATTGTCGACACGTTCGGCTATCTTGACTTCTTCTTATGGACTATGGGATGCTGCGTTGCGACCATCGGGGTTTGCTATCTCGTGAAGGTCAACCCTGCGTTCGGACGAAAGGAAAAGGGGGCACGCTGATGAAGGATATACTTGTTGCCGACTGCGGCTCTACGAAATGCGCCTGGGCTCTGCTGCGGGCCGACGGCTCGGAAGAGCGGTTCGTAACGACGGGGGTCAACCCGGCGGTAACGGATTCGGAGGTAGTCGAATCGCTTCTCCGCGAGGGGCTTGCCGGGAGAGGCGGGGATGCCGGAAAGGTGTTTTTCTACGGTGCGGGGTGCGCCGGAGAGGGCGCGCGGCGTATGGAGGAGGTTCTCGCTAAGCTCTTTCCTGCGGCGGAGACCGAGGTCAGTTCCGACCTGTCAGGAGCGGCGCGGGCATTGTTCGGGGACGGAGAGGGGATTGCATGCATCCTCGGCACCGGCTCCAACTCGGGATATTACGACGGGAGGAAGATTGTGAGGAACGTCAGGCCGATGGGCTTCATCCTCGGCGACGAAGGCTCCGGGGCCTCGATTGGCAGAATCGTGCTGAACCAGTATTACAAGGGCTGGCTCGACGAGTCTACGCGCCGCGACTTCGAGCGGGAGTTCCCGACGCTGACCTACGACGAGGTAATCCGCCGGGTCTATCGCGAGCCGGGTGCCAACCGATTCCTCGCGTCGTTCGCGCCGTTCGCGGCGGCCCATATGGGCGACCCCCGGCTCGCCGAAAGGGTAGGGGAGGGGTTCGCCGCCTTCTTCCGCGAATCGCTGGCGGCATATCCCGCCGACCTGCCGGTAGGGTTCGTCGGCTCGCTTGCCAAGGCATTCGAGCCGCTTCTGCGGGAGCTGCTTGGCGGTCGGTCGGCAAGGTTCCTGGCCGCGCCCCTCGAGGCGCTCGCCGCCTACCACCGGCGTTGAGGCGGGTTTGCGCGGGTCTTGACGGCGGGTTTGCGCGGGATGAAATAATTGCGTATTTTCGCGGTATGCGAGACGAAGATCCTGACTACGACATACGGAACGCCGCCGTCCAAGGGGACAGCGACCTGGAGCGCGCGCTGCGCCCGGGGCGCTTCGAGGCGTTCGCCGGGCAGGAGAAGATCGTGGAGAACCTGAAAGTGTTCGTGGCCGCTGCGCGCATGCGCGGCGAGGCGCTCGACCATCTGCTGCTCCACGGCCCTCCAGGCCTGGGAAAAACCACCCTTTCGGCGATTATCGCCAACGAGTTGGGGGTGGGCTTCAAGGTTACATCCGGCCCGGTGCTCGACAAGCCGGGCGACCTGGCGGGGATTCTGACCTCGCTGGAGGAGAACGACGTGCTGTTTATCGACGAAATCCACCGCCTCAGCCCTGTCGTCGAGGAGTATCTCTACTCGGCGATGGAGGACTACCGCATCGACATCATGATCGACAAGGGGCCCGGCGCGAGGTCGGTGCAGCTTACCCTCTCCCCCTTCACGCTCGTCGGGGCCACCACCCGCAGCGGTCTGCTGACCTCCCCCCTCCGCGCCCGTTTCGGCATCAACTGCCACCTGGAATACTACGACCACGAGGTGCTGGAGCGCATCATCCTGCGTTCGGCGGGGCTGTTGGGAGTGAGATGCACCGGGGAGGCGGCCCACGAAATCGCCATGCGCTCGCGCGGGACACCCCGTATCGCCAACGGCCTTCTGCGCCGCGTGCGCGACTTCGCCCAGGTGAAGGGTTCGGGAGCGATAGACCCCGAAATCGCCCGCTACGCCCTGGAGGCGCTGAACATCGACCGCTACGGTCTGGACGAGATTGACAACAAGATTCTCTCGACGATGATCCACAAGTTCAAGGGTGGGCCCGTCGGACTTTCGACAATCGCGACAGCCCTCGGAGAGGACCCCGGGACGATCGAGGAGGTCTATGAGCCGTTCCTGATCAAGGAGGGGTTCATCAAGCGCACGCCCCGCGGCCGCGAGGTGACCGACCTGGCGTGGATGCACCTCGGAATCTCCCGCCCCCTTTCCTCCTCTTCCCTTTTTGATTGAATAACAATGGCTTCTGTAAAAAGTCTTTTCAAGGACACGGCGATTTACGGCGTGAGCAGTATCGTCGGGAGGTTCCTGAACTGGTGCCTCGTGCCGATGTACACCTACTGCTTCGCTGCGGCGGAGTACGGTATCGTCACGAATATCTACGCCTACGTCGCCCTGGCGCTCATAATCCTGACCTACGGCATGGAGACCGGTTTCTTCCGCTTCGCCAACCACGAGCGGTGGAAGAACCCCTCGCAGGTCTACACCACGACGCTCCTCTCCCTCGGTGCCAGCTCCGTGCTGTTCATCATCGCGGCGTGCGCCCTCTCCCCCTCGATAGCCCGAGCGCTCGACTGCGGCGACCATCCGTCGTTTATCTGGATGATGGCGGTCGCGGTCGGGGTCGACGCCTATACCTCGATTCCGTTCGCCTACCTGCGTTACAAGAAGCGCCCGGTGCGCTTCGCGACCCTGAAGCTCGCCAATATCGGGCTTAATATCGGGCTTAACCTGTTTTTCATCCTGCTATGCCCCTGGCTGGCCGAAAACTGCCCCGGGACGGTCGACTGGTTTTACAACCCCTCCTTCGGAATCGGGTACATCTTCCTTGCCAACCTGATCAGCTCGCTGGTGGTGCTCCTGCTGCTCGTGCCGGAGCTGACCGCCGAGCCGTACTCTTTTTCAGGGAAGCTGTGGCGCGAGATGATACGCTACTCGTTCCCCATCCTGGTAATCGGAATCGCCGGAATCATGAACCAGACAATCGACAAAATCCTTTACCCGCTGCTTGTTACCGACCGCGCGGCGGCGATGGAGGGGCTGGGAATCTACGGGGCGAACTACAAGATCGCGATTGTGATGGTGATGTTCACCCAGGCGTTCCGCTTTGCCTTCGAGCCGTTTATCTTCGCCCAGAACCGGGAGGCCGACAAGCGGGAGAGCAACGCGTCGTACCGCCGGGCGATGGACTGGTTCGTGATCGCGGGGCTGTTCATCTTCCTCGGGGTGATGTTCTACCTCCCGGTGCTCAAATACTTCATCTCCCCGGCCTATTTCTCCGGGCTGCGGGTGGTGCCGGTTATCATGATGGCGGAGCTGTTCTTCGGCGTCTTCTATAACCTGTCGCTCTGGTACAAGCTGACCGACAAGACGATATGGGGCACCTGGTTCTCGCTTTTCGGCCTGGCAGTGACGCTTGCGCTGAACATCCTGTTCGTGCCCCGCTACGGGTACATGGCCTGCGCCTGGGCGGCGTTAGCCTGCTACGGGTCGATGATGCTCGCGAGCTACTTCGTCGGGCAGGTCAAGCACCCCGTCGGCTACGACATACCCCGCATCCTGGGCTACTTCGCGGTCGCGATGGCCCTCTACTGGGTCTCCGTCGTCAGCGCTACCGGCAACAACTTCGTCGACTTCGCCGCCCGTGCCGCCCTGCTGCTGGTCTACGGCGCCGTCGTATGGCGCGCCGAGCTGCGCCCGCGCCGGAAGCTCCCCGCGGCGTGACGCGGCCCCCTTCCCCCGCTCCCCGTTGAGCCAAAGCAACGTTTTTTAATTACTCTTATATTGCTTTTTGGCGCGGAAATCACTAACTTTGCGCGCAAAATAAGGAAACATATCAAACAACCATAACTGCTCTAAAAAGCAACCATCTACAAAGATTATGAAAATCGAAAAAATCATCGGTCGCGAAGTCCTCGACTCGCGCGGCAACCCCACCGTTGAAGTTGACGTGATTCTTGAAAGCGGCGCACGCGGCCGCGCTTCCGTTCCCTCCGGCGCTTCTACCGGCGTGAACGAGGCCCTCGAACTCCGCGACGGCGACAAGAACCGCTACATGGGCAAGGGTGTCCTCAAGGCTGTGGCCAACGTGAACGGCCCCATCGCCGACGCCCTCAAGGGCATGAGCGCCCTCGACCAGATCGCCATCGACGAGACCATGCTCAAACTCGACGGTACCGACACCAAGTCGAACCTCGGCGCTAACGCCATCCTCGGCGTTTCCCTCGCCGTTGCCAAGGCCGCTGCCGACTACCTCGACCTCCCCCTCTACAAATATATCGGCGGATGCAACACCTACTGCCTCCCCGTGCCGATGATGAACATCATCAACGGCGGCGCTCACTCCGACGCCCCCATCTGCTTCCAGGAGTTCATGATCCGTCCCATCGGCGCCGCTTCCTTCCACGAAGGTATCCGCATGGGCACCGAGGTGTTCCACAACCTTAAGAAGGTCCTCAAGGAGCGCAACCTCTCGACCGCTGTCGGCGACGAAGGCGGCTTCGCCCCCAACCTCGACGGCACCGAGGACGCTCTCCAGGTTATCATCAAGGCTATCGAGCTCGCTGGCTACGTTCCCGGTAAGGACGTTACCATCGGCCTCGACTGCGCTTCCTCCGAGTTCTACAAGGACGGCGTTTACGACTACACCTGGAAGCAGGGCGAAAACGCTCCCAAGCTCACCTCCGAGCAGCAGGCACAATTCCTCAAGGACCTCGTTGAGAAATACCCCATCGACTCCATCGAGGACGGTATGGCCGAAAACGACTGGGAAGGCTGGAAGATTCTGACCGACCTGATCGGCAACCGCTGCCAGCTCGTCGGCGACGACCTCTTCGTTACCAACGTCAAGTACCTCCAGCGCGGTATCAACGAAGGATGCGCTAACTCCATCCTCGTGAAGGTTAACCAGATCGGCTCCCTGACCGAGACCCTCCGCGCCGTTGAACTCGCGCAGCGCAACGGCTACACCGCCGTTATCTCCCACCGTTCCGGCGAAACCGAGGACGCTACCATCGCCGACATCGCCGTGGCTACCAACGCCGGGCAGATCAAGACCGGTTCCGCTTCCCGTTCCGACCGCATGGCCAAGTACAACCAGCTCCTCCGCATCGAGGAAGAGCTCGGCGCTGCCGCCGCTTACGGCTACGGCAAGAAGACCAAGCGTCCCGAATAATCCCCTTCCAAGGAAATACCCTCCTGTAACAAGGAAATACTATCCTATAAATAGAAAAGCGCGCCCCTCCGGCGCGCTTTTCCTTTATATAAAGGCCGCTTTTTCTCCGCCCTGTACTGTGGCGAGCCGTAAGGCGAGCAATCCCCTCCCTGCTCCCGCTCTGCCTGCCGTCAGGCTCTTTTCAGGCCCGAAAGGGCATAAAAAAACGAGGAGCTACTATCACAGCAGCTTCTCGCTAAATAATAAACCAATCATTATCACATTTCTTGCAATGGAAAAAGTA
>CAJUFH010000023.1 GCA_910585755.1 uncultured Muribaculaceae bacterium
ACACCGCCGGCATCCGCAAGAAGCAGAAGGTCAACGAGGATATCGAGTATTACTCCGTGATACGCTCGATACGCGCCATAGAGGCTTCCGACGTCTGCATCCTGATGATCGACGCGACCCGCGGCTTCGAGGGGCAGGACGCCAATATCTTCTCCCTGATCGAGCGCAACAAGAAAGGACTCGTGGTGTGTGTAAACAAGTGGGACATCGCCGAGAACAAGTCTGTCGAGGCGCAGAAACATTATGAGGCCGCCATACGCCAGCGCCTGGCCCCCTTCACCGACTTCCCGATTATCTTCTGCTCGGCTCTCACCAAGCAGCGTATCTACAAGGTGATCGAGACGGCTGTCGAGGTTTACAAGAACCGCCGCCGCGAGGTGCCTACCTCGCAGCTCAACAAGGTAATGCTCGAGGCCATCGCCGCCTATCCCCCTCCAGCCAACAAGGGCAAGTACGTCAAAATCAAGTACGTTACCCAGCTCAAGGGGGCGCAGGTGCCTACGTTCATCTTCTTCTGCAACCTCCCGCAGTGGGTCAAGGAGCCTTACCGCCGCTATCTGGAGAACAAAATCCGCGAAAACTGGGACTTCAACGGAAGCCCGATCCAGGTTTTCATGCGCGAGAAGTAGCGGACGGCGATTTCGCACCGCGTTGCGATATAACAAAGATTAACCAAGGTGGGCGGCAATGCTGCCCACCTTTTTTCGTACCTTTGCATTATAAATCGAAACTGAAACACAAAGATGGACAAACCCGCTAAAACAACCAAGAAAACTACTATAAAGAAGGTCGGCAAGGACGTTGATCCCAAGCAGGCCAAGCTCGACGCTCTCAAGCAGGCCCTCGGAAATATCGAGAAGGACTACGGCAAGGGCGCGATCATGAAGCTCGGCGACGAGGCTATCGAGAAGGTCGACGTGATTTCCTCCGGCTCCATCGGCCTGAACTTCGCTCTCGGCGTCGGCGGATTTCCCCGCGGCCGCATAATCGAGATTTACGGCCCGGAGTCTTCGGGTAAGACAACCCTCGCCCTCCACGCTATCGCCGAGGCCCAGAAGCTCGGGGGTATCGCCGCGATGATCGACGCGGAGCACGCCTTTGACCGCTTCTATGCCGAGAAGCTCGGGGTCGACGTTACCAACCTGCTGATCGCCCAGCCCGACAACGGCGAGCAGGCGCTCGAAATCGCCGAGCAGCTTATCCGCTCGTCGGCAATCGACATTCTGGTTGTAGACTCCGTGGCCGCCCTTACCCCCAAGAGCGAGATCGAAGGGGATATGGGTGATCGCAACGTAGGTCTGCAGGCGCGCCTTATGTCGCAGGCCATGCGCAAGCTGACCGGCACCATCTCCCGCACGAACACCGTCTGCATCTTCATCAACCAGCTCCGCGAGAAAATCGGTGTCATGTTCGGCCCCTCGGAAACAACTACCGGCGGCAACGCCCTGAAATTCTATGCCTCCGTGCGTGTCGACATCCGTCCGGGCAACTCCATCAAGGACGGCGACAACGTCTTCGGCAAGCGCGCGAAGGTAAAGATCGTGAAGAACAAGGTCGCGCCCCCCTTCAAACGCTGCGAGTTCGACATCATGTTCGGCGAGGGTATCTCCAAGGCCGGTGAAATCGTTGACCTCGGTGTGGAGCTGGGCATCATCCAGAAGAGCGGTTCCTGGTTCAGCTATAACGGCCAGAAACTCGCCCAGGGCCGCGATGCCGCGAAGGCTATGATTCTTGACAACCCCGAACTGGCCGAAGAGCTGGAAGTAAAGATTATGGAGGGGCTGAAGGAGCAGGCCAAGAGCCCCGTTAAGAAAGGGAAGGGGAAGGCTTCCTCGAAGGACAAGGAGGACGCTTCCGACTCTGAGAACGACGATAACGGCGCTTCCGAAGCCGCTGACGACGAGAATCTCGACGATGTCGATTTCGACGCCGAGCTGAACGAGGACTTCACCCTCGAAGAGGACTGATCACACACAACAGTGTTACTAATGTACTGTCTGTTCCCCGGATGGCATGGCGCTGTCAGAGCGGTTCAGATGGTTGGAGGAGCTTGGAGGTGAGGCCGACGGGAGCAATCTAAGGATTGTGACCGAGGCCGAGCCTTCAAGCGACGACCCAGATGAGCCGCTATGACACGCCCTAAAGCCCTAAAGGCGGGTGAGGGACAACTGGTCGATCAGCGCGTGATTAGTCGTCCCGTTCATGTTCGCGTCAAGCGGCGTATAGCGCACGCTGATATTGTGGCGCCCAGCCGACAGGTTGAGCCGGAGCACGTTCGTCGTTCCCCAGTCGTTCCAGTTGCCGACTCCGCGCTGCGGCATCACGATGGTTCCCAGGCGTTTGCCGTCGACATAAACCGAGCGGATGGCGCATTTGTTCTCCGTGTTGACCGGGCCGTTGCCGTTGGAGTAGCGGAAGGTCAGGGCATAGGTGCCTGCATGCTTGACGTCGACCGGCACCGTTATGTCGCGGGTCGTCTTGTCGGTCTCAGCGAATCCCTGGCCGCGGAAACCGAGCACAGGGCTTTTCGGCAGGTTGCATGCCTCGGCCGACGCTATGCGGGTCGTCTCCGAAGGCATCTGTTCGACGATTGACGGGCGGTTGGAGCGCGGTTCGGAAGCGAAGCTCTCGACCCCGTCGCCGCTAACACCGACCACGAGGTATTCTCCCGGAACAGTCGCGTTATAGCTCGTCTGTCGCGTCTCGGCTACCTTCTTGCCGTCGCGGTAGATGTCGTAATGGCCGATGTATTCGATCGGGTTCCATTGCAGGAGGTTGTTCACCGGGATTCCCTCGCCGTCGAGCGCCGGGTCGTTGGAGAGCCATGCGACCGGTGTCAGCGGCGCCTTCACGTTGGGTGTCTCGTTGACCCTGGCGGGAAGGGGATTGTTGTTGTCCATCACGATGCGGATGTTGTTCTCTCCCCGGATGTCGGCGGGGATAAATGGAGCGTGCTCCTTCCCGTTGAGGGTGAACCGCCTGATTCGGTCGCCGTACCCTTCGACTGTAATGTTGAGGATGGCGTCGCGGTAGTGGAGGCCCGTCAGCGAGCGCGTGTCCTCCATCTCCTTGGGTATGAACGGGCTGAAACGGATGCCGTCGGTCTCGTACTGGACTCCGAAGAGCATCTTGAGGGTCAGAGCGATGTTGCCCGACAGGCACCACAGCATGTTCGACGAGTTAAGTTCGGTCGCGATGTCGCCGTTGTCGAGCACGAAGTTCTCCTTGTTCGTGGCGAATAGCGCCGCGGGGCGGAATATCGAGCCGATGCCCTGCATAACCCCCTCGCTGTTCCCGACCTTGGCGTTGGCGAGCGTCCAGTAAGCCGCCACCCACGGCCACAGCGCGTTGTTGTGGTACGGGGGCATGTCGGCGATTTGCGGGAAGAATATGCCGGGGCCGAACGGCGTTGTCGGGTTCTTCTGCGTGATCACGCGGGCGCGCCCCGGGTCGGCAACGTCATAGAGGATAGCCAGCGCCTCTCCGAGGGTTTCGGCCCGCGGGTTGAGGATCGGGAACTCGCGGCCGTAGACGTACATTGCGTAATAACCTTTGTCCTCCATCCACAGCTCCCGGTTTATGGCCTCGGCGAGCTTGTCGGCGCGGCGGTTGTAGGTCGCCGCGTCCTCCTGGTGGCCGAGAATCGAGGCGATTTCGGCGAGCGTGCGCCACGCCTGCGCGTGTACGACGCTGGTACCCAGGGCCTCGCTCTGGTATATGTCGGCCGTCTGCATCCATTTCGGATAGCTCTGCTCGCGCCAGTCGATAAAGGATGTTTCTCCGCGTACAAGCCCTGTCTCAGGGTCGTAAATCGTTTGGTAATCGTCTTCGAGCGAGTTCTTTATCACGGGGTATATCTTTTCGAGCCATTGCTTGTCGCCTGTGCTCTTGTAGACCTCGAACGCGGCTATGCCCCATATCTCGCGGTCGGAGCTGACGGGCCACGCGCCACCCGAACCGGTGTCCTGGATGATGCGCCCCGTCGGGGAAATCTTGTGTTCCAGCGAAATCCGCGACACCTCCGGCTGAAGGGCCGCCATGGCGAGGATGATCGAGTAGGACACGTCGCGGGTCCACACGCCCGGCCACTCCTTTCCGGTGCGCAGCGTCGAGTCCGGCTCGACCGCGTTCACCATCTCGTCAAGCCCCATCGTGTAAATCGCGTCGTGAAGCGTGTTCGACGAGCGCAGCCGCGGATAAGCCGAGAGGTCGTTGCGGCGCTTCCACGTCTTCTCAACCGGCATGAAATATCCCGGTTGCGCCGAATAGTCCGAAATAATCTCCTCGTCGTTTGGAGCGTAAGCCTTGAACGGCCCCTGGAATATCGTGTCAGCCTCCCAGCGGTATGCCGGAGTCTCAACTATAACCCCTTCGGTCATCGAAGCCCCCGCAACCGGCGCGGCTAAAACCGCCGCCACTGCCGCCGCTCCGAGCCTTCCGGCCGCGATTGCCTTGGCCCCGATGCCGCGGCGACTTCTTTCCATATCTCGTCTCATCTGATGAAAACTTGTCGGTTTGTGTTAATCTTTATGGTATATGTAATTCCTTGCCCGATAATATTTTGCCTAATTATCGGACAACACGTCCCCGCGGCTGCCGACAATTCTGTATGGCTCTCTCCACACCCGTCCGGCAAACCCGCCTGTCCGTTCCCAACAAAGTTACAACAAATAATCGAAATATCCCCCTCTCCCCCTCCCCCAAACCGCCCCGATTATCCAAATAATAGTTAAAACCGCTCCCCACTCCCTGCTGTCCAAACAGATTCCACTCCCTCAAACCCCAAAGAATCCAACCCGATTACCATATTTTCGGGCATAATTTACCGACATATCATCCCTAAGCGACAGTCTCGTTCCCGACCAGTTGTTCTCCTTGCCAATCGGTTGTTCTCGTTCCACGCCAGTTGTTCTCCTCGCCAGCCGGTTATTCTCGTAACCAGCCATTTGCGAGGTCGAAGACCTCGGATGTTAGTAACCCCGCCATAAGCCGCCCCGGCGGCGGTTGGTGGGGCCTCTGAGCCAGACAATTACAGCAAGGTCGAAGATCTTGCACGATATCCAGACTAAAATTTATCTCAAAGTATCTCTTTGCAGCCGGGTGTGGGCGCGTTCGATGGCTTGTTGCAATTTATGCTCGAGCAATTTGCGGTCGGGGAGTTTCGTCAAGTAGTCAGCCACGCGGATATTGCTGTCGTCGAGATGCATAAGCTCGATGTGCTCCTCGTTCTTCCCGGCGCAAAGTATCAGTCCGATGGGCTTGTTTTCTCCATCTGCCATATCATATTTTTCGAGCCAGCGCAGATACAGCTCCATCTGACCCTTATATGCGGCCTTAAACCGTCCAAGTTTCAAATCGATGGCGACAAGGCAGCGCAAGCGTCGGTGATAAAACAGCAGGTCGATATAGTAGTCCTCGTCGTCGACCGTTATGCGCTTCTGACGGGCCAAGAAGGCAAAATCGTTCCCAAACTCTGTTATGAAACGTTGGAGTTCGGCCACAATAGCGCTTTCAAGGTCTTTTTCCGAGTAATCATCGTGCATCCCGAGAAAATCAAGAACGTAAGGGTCCTGAAAAACAAGGTCTGCCGACATTTTGCGCTCGTCGCGCAGTTCCTCCAAATCGCGTATTATAACCTCGTCTGGGCGCTTTGCTATCGCGGTACGCTCATAAAGCATACCGTCAATCTTGGCTTTCAGTGTGCGTTTCGACCACCGCTGGTCAGCCGCCATTGTAAGATAGAAATTGCGCGCTAAGTTATCGTCAATAGGAATAACTTGCAGAAAATGAGACCAAGACAATTTTCCCACCAGTGGTGCGACAATTTGAATATCTGGAAACACCGATGCGAATTGCATCATCCGGCGAAGGCTCTTTACATCAAAACCTTTACCAAATTCTTCTGATAATTTGAACGCCAGATTTTCTACTATCTGCTTGCCGTAAGCCGCACGTTCGCCGCCAAGGACTTCGCGGTTTATGCGGTCTCCGATATGCCAATACATCAGAGTCATTGTCGAGTTGACCGTTGAGGCGACCTGTGTTTTAGTGGCCTCAATCATTTGCCTTATATCGGCAAAGAGCCTGTTGTCTGTATGTTTGATTACCTCCATATTGATTAATGGTATAGTTAATGTATGGATTCCAACCGGTTTGTCTCCTGCCAATTTCGCTATGCGCGATACAGGCGTCCTCGATTATATCTCGGTGGAGAGGAGCATGTCTACGAGGTTGAACCGTACTTTGCGGTAGAGCATCATGCCCCTTAGGCCGAGGTTGTTGTCGTTCATATAGTAGTCCCCGTCATGCTCGGTCTGGACTTCGATAGTGGGGATTGTTACGGAATTGCCCCCGAGGGTCAGCGCCGCGTCAGGAAGTTTATAGCATAAAACGGACCAAACGCCTCCGACACCCCCTTGCCGGATGGTGTCGCTCCGGCAGTTCTCCGTGAGATATTCCTTGTTCCGCTCGAAAAACGCCTTGTTGAGCATCCCGTAGGACGCGTCCCCGGAGTCGAGCTTTATCAATAACGGTTGACGGTTGATTTCGGCGGTGGTCAGGAGGTTCATCCCTGAGGAGAAGCACATATTGGGCCGGACATCAGAGGGCGCGGACGCTATCCGCGGAATCAGGATTTCCTTTGCTGAAAAGTCAAGGGTGACATCTTTCAGTTGCAGCATCAGCTCGCTTCCGACAATAAATTCCAATACACCGATGTATTTGTCCGCCTCCTCGTTATGGCTCCGAATGTCAATCACATAGAAAGGCACATCGTTGACCGTTATGTTCCCTAACCTTAATTCTTTGGCAATCGCATAGCGCCCGGCGGACGCTTTTACGCCTGTCGCTTCGGCATTCGCGTCCAGCAGCTCCAGCCCATAGGCGGTTGCCAGGGAGTCGGTTATGACGTTGACCCCGGCACCGGTGTCAAACGTTATCTTCGCAGGATTCCCGTTTATCGCCGCTTCGGTAATCCGCATCATGCATTGTCCGCTCTCAGGTTTGCCCGCCGCGACAATTTCAAAAGGAATCACCCCTTTTTCCCCATTGATAGAAACGCAGTAGGGCGAATATCTTGTCAAAGCCTTGTATCGCGCCGCCATATCGGCATAAGGCCTGAGGCTCGCCGAGTCGACCGCCTGGTATGCGGCTGTCAGGACGGATGACAACACCTCATGGGCTTCCTCATTCCTCCCCGTGCGGCTCAGATCCATCGAATACATTACCGAGCTTTGCAGCAGCAGGTTCAGGTCAAGGTTCTCCGACTGGGTCTTAAGAAGTTCGTCAAAAGCCGGTATGGAGATGTCGGGCCGGTTGAACCGATTCCCGATCAGACAGCGGGAGAAAACTTCCAGGAACGGGTTTATGGAGTCCTTGGGCGCGCTGTGGTATGTGTCATACAGGCCGAAATTGTCCGACGAGTTCATTGCCGCGCCGATGCGTTCGTCGAAGCTCTCCGCGCTCGCCGAAAGTACCCAAACGGCGGCCGCGATATAGGAAAGGAGTTTCTTCATATAGTTGCTTTGATCAACACAAAGTTACAGAAAATAATCGTAATAATTATTGATGCAGAGAACAAGATTTGGTCACCGCAAAATCGGATTCGCAATTTTGTGAATATTTGGAAAACTTTTTATATCTTTGCCTCGTGATAGAAATTGTATGATTGTCGAATTTGGAGAAGAGTATCTGAGAGACCTTTACACCAAGGGAGAATGCGGCGATAAAAGACATCGTTACAGAATTGATGTGGTCAAACGTTATAAGCGCGGAATTGATTATCTCAAATGGGCTGCTCGTAAGGAGGACTTGTTTCGCATTAATTCCCTGAATTTCGAGGCGTTAAAGGGGGATAAGATTGGACGGTTCTCAATCAGGGTTAACGACCGGTACCGCATTGAGTTCACTATGCGGGAAACGGTCGAAGAGCCTATTCTGACAATCTGCAATATTGTTGAACTCTCAAATCACTATGATTGATATGATTACACTTCCTGGTATGAAATCTGATATGATAGCGAACAATCTAACTCCGTTTGAGCCTACCCATCCGGGGGAACTCATAAGGGACGAACTTGAGGCTCGGAATCTTACTCAGGCCAAACTCGCCGAAAGTATAGGTGTCGCTCCCTCGCTTCTTAATGAAATAATCAAGGGGAAGAGAGGTGTCAATACGGAAATGGCTTTGCTAATGGAGGCGGCATTGAATTTGCCGGCCGAGTTATTGCTCAGTCTTCAGAGTGATTATAATATGCAGATGGCAAAATCGGATGCTTCTTTTATGAAGCGCCTATCCTCTATCCGCAATATTGCTGCGTTGTTGTGATTGAATAGCGGTATGAAAATCAGAATTTTACTGGCGGCGGTGGCGGTTGTCGCCGCGGCGGGAGCCGGATGGGCGCGCAATGCACGCGGCGCTCAGGGAGAGGCGCGGAACGAGGGGTTCCGCGCCGAGGAGGTAACGGTGCGGAGCGGCGGCGTGACGCTCGGTGGGACGCTGACGCGGCCAGCGGGTACGCCGAAAGCCGCCCTCGTGCTCGCCTCGGGGAGCGGCGCGCAGGACCGCGACGAGGAGGTGCTCGGCCATAGACCCTTCAAGGCGATTGCCGAATATCTCGCCGGGAAGGGGTATGCCGTGCTCCGTATGGATGACCGCGGCGTAGGGGAGAGCGGCGGTGACGCTTCCGCAATGACTATAAATGATTATGTCTCGGATATATCCTCAGTCATAGGAATGCTTGACTCCATACTTCCGGCGGGTGTGCCGAAAGGTGTGCTGGGTCATTCCGAAGGTGGAAACGCTGCGGTTAAGACTTCACTCGCGGATTCCCGATGCCGTTTTATCGTCACCCTGGCGGCTCCCGCGTGGCCCGGCGACTCGGTCATTATGTCGCAGGCCCGCGCGATGGCTACGGCGATGACGGGAAAATGGGACGGCGAGGCTGACCAGCGCCGCATCCTGGAGCTGGTGAAGTCCCCGCTGCCGACTTTTACTCTTGCCCCGACGCTCTATTCCGAGCTGGGCCGCGTGTTCGGCTCCGCCGCCGAGATGCCGCAGGTGAAGAAACAGATTCAGCAGCAGGTCGATGTGCTCGTCTCTCCGGCCTACCGCGCCCTGGTGCGCTATAACCCGGCGGAGGATATGCGAAAGGTCGCCGTTCCCTGGCTCGCCCTTAACGGCGACAAGGATTTCCAGGTGCTCCCGGAAAACCTGTCGGCCATAGCTGAACTGAACCCGCATGCGCGGACACGTCTCCTCCCGGGCCATAACCATCTTTTCCTGGAATGTCATTCCGGCTTCCCGACGGAATACTCATCCCTCCCCGGCGACATATCCCTTGAAACACTGGAAGCTATAGCCTCCTGGCTCGACGAGCTTACCGCCGGAGGAATCAGCGCTCCCCGCTGACACCCCGGTAGCCGTTCTTGTCTGCTGCCAGGAATAGGACACCCGCCTTCCGGCGGGCGCACTGGACAGGGGTTACTTTCGGAGGGGAAAGGGAATCAGGGTAAGGGGATTAGGAGGGGGAGAGGTCGGTGCGGCTTTTGCTCTTGGTGACGAGGAAGACGCCGGTGAAGATGAGGAGGATGGCGATGGCGTTGGGGAGGGTGAAGCGGCCTACGCCGGCGATTACGGCGGCGATGGTGGCGACAATCGGCTGCACGTAGTTGTACATCGCGGTGACGGTCGGACGCAGGTTTTTCTGCCCGAAGGGGAGCAGGAGGTAGCTGATGAATGTCGGGCCGACGACGAAAAAGAGGATTCCCCATAAAGCCGCCGGGGCGACGGCCTCCCAGTCGGTCGAAATCCATTCGTTGTAGGTGAAGGGGATGACGCAGATGCTCGCGTAGGTGAACATCCATTTCATCAGTGTTATCGGGCGGTATTTGGAAATCAGTCCTTTATAAAATACGAGGTAGCAACTGAAGCTTGTCTGGGCGACAATCACAATCAGGTCCCCGGCCCAGGAGCCGGCGCTTTCGCCTGTGTGGCTTCCGAGGATGAGGGTCAGGGCGCCGATCGCGCCGAGGAATACTCCGCCGACTTTCAGCTTCGTTACGGGCTCGCGGAGGACGATGGCGGCGAGCACCATGGTGATAATCGGCATGCTGGTAGCGATGATGGAGGTGTTGATCGGGGATGTCAGGCTCAGTCCCCATACGAAGCAACACTGGTTGATGACAATCCCGAGCAGCGAGGCGAAAAACATCGAGAGGAGGTCCTGGGGGCTGACTTTCTCCGGTTTTGTGAACAGGGACAGCGCCCAAAAAAGAATCGCGGCGCCGATCATACGGCTGTCGCTCAGAAGAATGGGGGAAATACCTCCCATCAAGATTATCTTGCCCACGGGGGCGCTGACGCCCCACATAATCTCGGCCCCTAACATGGCCGAGTGGCCTTTTAACTTGCCGTATTTTTCCATAAGAAAACGCTATTGGAAACTTCGGCGCGAAGTTACGGCAAATTTCGGGAACGGCAAAGGGGGGGAGCGGAGAGGGATTGGAGGGAATTTGGGAAGCACGCCTTACGGCTCGCCACGGTAGGGGAGCGAACAAAGGGAGGGAGCAGGGCGTATTATAGTTGATGGCGGAAGGTTCCGTCAACGCAACTGTTACGATTATGAGAGACAGAAAGATTTTCGGAGGCTTGATCAAAACTTTCCGCCGGGGCGCGGCCGGAGCGGCGCTGTTGGTGTTCGTCGGTATGGCCCAGGAGGGCGGGGCCCAGAGTTTTTCGTTCGGGTTCAGTACGCCGGAGGGTGTGTCGTTCAATGTAGGGAAAGGGGTACAGGGATGGCAGAGCGCTCCGTTGTGGATGGTTCCCGCGGCGGTGCCTGCCGTCGTCGCGGCTCCGGGGGTGGTAGCTGTTCCGGGAGTAGTGGCCGCTCCGGTATATTACGGGGAGTCGCCGAAGCATTACCGCAAGCGCGTCAAGAAGATGCGCAAGGCGATGCGCCGTGCTGGCGCGGGAGCGTGGGGGAGCGTCGCGCTGCCGGGTGGAATAGTTGTCAATGTCGGCGCTCCGATTGACTATGATGATGACGACTGGTATGACGATGACGACTGGGACGACCATCACCACCATCATTATAAACATTACAAAAAACACCACAAGAAGCACCACAAACACAACCATCACCACGACGATGACTGAGGCCCTGGTTTATGCCGGGCCGAGGGTCAGCGCGGAGGGGTTGGTGAGATATGAGGCGGCGCGGAGGATGTCGTCGGGAGTCAGAGCCTCGATGCGGGCGGCGCGCTCGGCATCCGAGGCGACCGAACCGAAGTAAAGCATCGAGCGGGCGGCGGAGAGTATGCTCTGCTCCGAGCTGTCGGCGCTGACCTGCAACTGGCCGAGGTACTGCTTCTTGGCGGCCCGGAGGGCGCGGGGCGTCATCGGTTCGCGGGCGAGGCATTCGAGTTCGGAGAGCACCAGGTCGCGGCATCGGGCGTTGTCGTCAGGGTCGCATCCGTAGTAAACGGCGAAGAGGCCGCAGTCGGTCATCAGGTTGGCCGACGCTTCGACGGAATAGACGAGTCCGCGCCTTTCGCGGAGGGCGACGTTCAGCCGGGAGTTCATTCCGGGTCCTCCGAGAATGTTGGCGGCCAGACCTATGGCGTGGCGCTCTTCGGAATATACCGATGGGATGGGGGCGCCGATGACGGTATGGCTCTGGTGGGAGTCAATTTCTTTCAGTTCGTTAAACGCCGGATGGGATACCGGGGCGATGCGGGAGAGTGGAGTCCCCGCCGCGGGGTATGCCTCGAAGTATCGCTCGACCATGGCGGCAACTTTCGCGGGATTCGCCGGGCCGTAGTAGAAGGCGACTGTGCGGGGCGCGGTATAGCAGCCGGAGAGCCATCCGCGGCATTTTTCGGAGGTGAAGAGGGGGAGGTTGGACGTCGGGCCGAGAATGTTATGGCCGAGCTGGGAACCGCGGAAGAAAAGGTCTTCGAAATCGTCGAACACCGCTTCGGAGGGGGAGTCAAGGTAGGAGTCTATTTCGTCGCTTACAACCTCTCGTTCCTTTTCGAGCTCGCGGGCGGGGAAAACGGAGTTTGTCGCGAGGTCGGCCACCAATTCCACCGCTCGGCTGAGGTTTCCGCGGGGAAACACGGTATATATGGCGGTTTCCTCCTTGGTGGTGAAGGCGTTGAGGTCGCCGCCGACCGCTTCCATGCGTCCGTTGATATGGCATGCGCGGCGTTTGGAGGTACCTTTGAATACGGTATGCTCTACAAAATGGGCGAGACCGTAGAGGCCGGGAGCCTCGTCGCGGCTCCCGGCGCTCATCGTTATTCCGAAATACTCTACGGCGGAGGGAGCCTGTATGGCGGCGAAGCCCATACCGTCGCGGAGTATCATTGTCGTTATTTCCGGTTCTCTCATTCCTTGTCAGGCTTTGGCGGTTGCCGTTTCCGGCTCGCGCCATTTGCCGTCGGCGCGGATAATCTCGATCAGACGGCCCACGGCCTCGTCGGAAGGGATGTTCTTTTCGACACATTCCTTGCCGCGGTAGAGGCTGATTTTCCCGGCCGCGGCGCCGACGTAACCATAGTCCGCGTCGGCCATTTCGCCGGGGCCGTTTACCACGCACCCCATGACGGCGATTTTCAGGCCTTTGAGATGGGAAGTCGCTTCCTTGACCCGTTTGACGGTCTGCTGAAGGTCGAACATCGTGCGGCCGCAGCCGGGGCAGGAGACAAATTCCGTCTTGCTTATCCTGCGGCGGGTTGCTTGCAGAATCGAGAGCGAGAGGCGGTTCAGCTCGTCGCGGGAGAGCGCGTCCGCGACGATTTCCATACCGTCAATCAGGCCGTTGAGCAGCAGCGCGCCGAAATCAGCCGAGGCGCGGATTACGACCTGTTCGGCTGTAGCGCCGGGATATGCGATTCGGGCAATAACCGGGCGGGTGTCGCCGTCGGCGGTTATGCGGTGGATGCGGGCGGAAATGTCGCCGAGCGCGTTGGGATGGGTGGTCTCGAGGACAGCTATCCCCTCTGTGGGAATGCTGTCGAGGCCGACAACGACAGGGACGTTGCTCCCTCCGACGTTACCGACCGGGTCAGTTACGCGGCGTACGGGGCGGAGCGGGTCGTAGCCGGGAGCGAACTCCCCTTCAATCGAGGGGGCTGACCTGCGGGAGGCGATGTATCCGGCGAGCTCGCGGGCGATGGGTACCTCGGCCTCCGGCTCCTCGCTCAGGGAGACGCGGATTGTGTCGCCGATACCTTCGGCGAGGAGGGTTCCGATTCCGGCTGCTGAGCGCACGCGGCCATCCTCGCCGTCTCCGGCCTCGGTCACTCCGAGGTGGAGGGGGAAAGCCATCCCCTCGCGGTTCATCTCGCTGACGAGGAGGCGCACCGTCTCGACCATTACCACCGTGTTAGAGGCTTTGATCGAGATAACAATGTCGTTAAAGTTCTCTTTGACGGCGACGCGGAGAAACTCCATCGCGCTCTCGACCATCCCGGCGGGAGTGTCGCCGTAGCGGCTCATTATACGGTCGGAGAGGGAGCCGTGATTGACCCCGATACGGATCGCGGTCCCGTGCTCGCGGCAGAGGCGCAGGAACGGGACGAAGGTTTCGGCGATTTTGTCGAGCTCGCGGGCATACTCCTCATCGGTGTATTCGAGCTTGACGAAAGTGCGGCCCGGATCGACGAAATTGCCGGGGTTTATGCGCACCTTCTCGACCTCCTCGGCGGCGGCGAAGGCGGCCTTGGGGTTGAAATGGATGTCGGCGACGAGGGGTATCCCGCACCCCTGTTCGCGGAGTCGGCGGCGAATCTCCCCCATATTGCGGGCTTCGCGCACCCCCTGCGCCGTCAGGCGGTCGATGTCCGCGCCGGCCTTCGCGATACGGGCAGCCTGGGCCACGGAGCCCTCGGTGTCCATAGTCGAGGTATTGTTCATCGACTGGACGCGGACTGGGTAGCCGCTGCCGATTTTAACGGAACCGACAGTGGTGGTTGATGTTTTCCGGCGGTTGTAGTCAAATACGCTCATCAAAACCAGAATTTAGAAAACGGCGTCCGGGTCGGAAACCTTGTACTCATACTCGATACGGTCAAGCTCGGCGTTGGCCTTCACGATTTTCTGGCGGAGGGTTGTCACCCAGCCGTCGTAGCGGGCGGCAAGCTTTCCGTCGGCCAGGGCGAGGATGCGCACGGCGAGCACGGCGGCGTTCATCGCGCCGTCGATGGCGGTAGTGGCGACGGGTATGCCCGGAGGCATCTGGGCGATCGAGAGGAGCGCGTCGCGACCCTCGAGGGTGGCGGACAGGGGCACGCCGATTACGGGGAGGGGGGTGAGGGCTGAAATCACTCCGGGAAGCGCGGCTGCCATTCCGGCACCGGCGATGATTACCTTCACTCCGCGGCCTTTCGCCCCGCGGGCGAAGTCGGCGACCTCCTCGGGTGTGCGGTGGGCCGAGAGGGCGAGCATTTCAAACGGAACCGCCATGTTGTTGAGGAAGTCGGCGGCTTTTTTCATCACGGGCAGGTCGGAGGTGCTGCCCATTATAATGCTGACGGTGGGTGTCATAACTATGGTGATAAATGGATTTTCTAATCAGTTGGCGGAGAAGAGGGGGGCGAGCCACCAGGCCGCGGTGAAGATGCAGATGAAGCCGTTGAGGAAACCGGCTGCCACTTGCCCGAGGGTGTGGCGCCGGAGAATCAGGCGGGCGGTGCAAACCATTCCCGAAAGGATTATGGCGGCGATGAACTCCGGTTCGAGGTCTATCACGCTGTTTCCGCTGAACATCAGGAAGAAGATGATGGCCGTCAGTCCTCCCATCCCGGTCGCATGGCCGGAGATTTTCCAACGGGTGTTGACTATCGTCAGAACCACCAGGGAGAGCGCTCCGCCGATGAGGAACATCGTCAGCCACATCGGGGCGTTGACGAAGCGGGTATAGACTGCTGTCCCGACATAGCAGGCGGTTGCGATGAGGTAAGGTACCGGGCGGTCCTCGCGGTTGTTGAGGCCGGGTTCCTTGACAGCGCCGCTTTTATGGAGCGTGTAAATGGCGATTACGGGAATCGCGCAGGTGGCGGCAAAGGTGACGGCCGTGACGATAAGCCGGGCTTTCAGCGGGCTGAAACAGAGGTAGGAGAGGAGCATGGCGAGGGCCACTCCGTAGGTGGCGGTCAGCATCGGGGAGAAGATAACTGACAGGAAGCGCGAAAAGCCGGTTAGAAATTTCATATCGTTGTCGGGGGGTATGGTTTTTAGTTGCGGTATATTTGCGTGGTCAGGCCTGCTTGCGGAGGCGCGCGACGGGGAATCCGAGGCGTTCGCGGTATTTGGCGACGGTTCGCCTGGCGATGTCGAGGCCCCGTTCGCGGAGGAGGGTGGTAAGCTGCTCGTCGCTCAGCGGGCGCGACTTGTCCTCGGACTGAATGAGTTCGGTAAGGAAGGCGGAGATGCGGGGTGATGTGGTCGCGTCGTCGTTCTCCTTCGAGCGTTCGTTGAAAAGCATCTTTAGGGGATAGAGGCCGCGGGGAGTCGCGACGTATTTCCCCTGGGTGGCGCGGGAAATGACTGAAAGGTCGTAGCCCGTCATAGCGGCGATGTCGCGGAGCACCATGGGGCGCAGCGTCGATGGGTCTTCGGTAAGGAAGAACTCGCGCTGGACCGACATAATGGCGGCCATCACGCGGTAAAGCGCTTCCTGGCGCATCGAAATCAGGCGGATGAAGCCCTGGGCATCGTCGCGCCGGCTCTTTATGAAAAGCCGGGCGGCGGCCGTCTCGCGGCGGGATGCCGGCGGGAGCGGGGTGTCCTCGGCGAAAGTCGCGGCGACGCTGAGCTCCGGGATGCGGTTGAGGAGCGTCAGGGTAAGGTTTCCGTCGGGGTCCGGCTCGACGAGAAAGTCGGGGGTAATATGGCGGGAGCGGTCTTCGAGCCCGGAAGAGGCGAAAGCCGCACCCGGTTTGGGATTAAGGCGCGCCACCAGGGATAGGGCCTCGTCGAGAGCTTCGCGGGTTATGCCGAGCGAGGAGGCGATTTTGTCGAAATGGCGTTTGGAGAAGAGGTCGAAGTAGTCGCGCAGCGCCTCGCGGGCGGTCAGTTGCGCGGTAGAGCGAGGCATGCGGTCGAGCTGCAGGAGTAGGCAGTCGCGGAGGTCGGCGGCTCCGACTCCGGCGGGGTCGAGGGAGCGCACCATCTGCCAGACGCGCTTAACGGTATCGGCAGGGATATCGACCCCTTCGGCCATAAGGATGTCGTCGGCGATGGAGCGGAGGTCGCGGGTGATATACCCGTTGTCGTCGAGATTGCCTATGATGTGTTTCGCGGCGAGACGTTCCTCGTCGGTCAGTTCCATCTGCTGCCCGAGCTGGCGGGAGAGAGCCTCGAAGAGGGATTCGCCGTAGGAGTCGGGAGTGGCAGAGGGTTCGGGCAAAGAAAAGTCGCGGCGCGCCGAAAACGCGCCGCGGGGTATGTAGTTGTCGGGAATGTCATCGTCGGAGGCGAAGTCGGCGCGGCTCATCTGCTCCGGGGTTTCGGAGAAGGTAGAGCCGTCCTCTGTCAGGGGGGGCGCCGGATGTTCGGCGGGGTCGGAAGCCTCCAGGGCGGGCATGTCTTCCACAGCTCGGCGCACCTCTTCCTCGATTTCAGGGCCGTTCATCTCCAGCAGGCGCACGAACTGCACCTGCTGGGGAGTCAGCTTCTGGCGAAGCCCCTGGGTCTGGTTGAGCTGCTGGGATGCCATGGAGGATATTCGTTCGGGAATTAATAATTACCCATTGCCACGGTCATCTTGCGGAGGACGTCGGAGTTTATGGTGATGGCGCTTTCAGTGTCGACTGCTACGGTGAATGAGCCGCCGCAGGTGAATGAGCCGTCGAGGGAACGGCAGGGGTTCATCACGAGGTCGAGGTCGGAGACCTTCCAGTTGGGGTAGGGGGTGTTGTTGTTCAGCGGGTCGAAACCTTCGGGAACGTTGATCATGATGCCTTCGTCGGCCACGGTGAATGGCTGGGAGAGGAAGTCCATGTCAAGCGGTCGGGGCATCCCTTGGGCGAACTTAGCGTCGTAGAGGAGGATTTTGGCCTTCTTGTCCTTGTGGTTGAGGATGAGGAAGTAGACGGTGCTCTCGTTCTCGTAAGGCTCGAGGGCGGGGGAGGCGGCGGTGATGGTGGTCTTGCCGGTGAAGGCGTTGTATTTCATCACGCCGCGGATTTTATAGGCGTTGTCGAGGGTATATTCGATGCGGACGATTTCGGGGGCTCGGCCTGTGGAGAAAATGTAGGCGTTGAAGCCGGCGATTTCGTGGTCGTTGCCGTCTGTGTCGCGGACAACGAGGGGGTTGCGGTTGGTAATCGTCCAGGCGTTGTTCTGGGGATCGACGGACAGCAGGAGGTTCTCGAGGGTGAAGCTGATTGTCTTCCCTTCGGCGTAGTTTAGCTTGACGGTCTCGAGGCTGACGTTAAAGGTCTGCGTGTTGATTTTGAAGTTGTATGTCGGCGCGTCGTAGATAGCCCAGGAGTTGTCGGAGATGTTCTTCGCGGTAGTGAAGGAGACGTTGGGGTTCAGTACGAGGTTGACGACGGGATCCACATCGATGTCGTTGCTGTTGTCGCAGGCGGTAGCTCCTGCGAGGAGGAGCGTAGCGGCGGCTAAGGTCTTGAAGATTTTCATATTGCCGGTAGTGTTACTTATCAGTTTGGTTTTAAAATTCGAGGTTCCATCGGGCGGTCAGGCCGAAGCTCGCGCGGGGGCCGCGCTGGAGGAACGCGTTCCCAATAGAAACGAAATAAAAAGTATCATATTGCGTGGCGGTTAAGTTGTCGCCCCATAATTCGGCGAAGAAGTTGCCGAAGCGGGCGGTAACCGAGGCCGCGAGGGTGCAGTAGAAGGGCTGAGAGACGGTATTTGCCTCGTCCCACCAGATTTTCCCCACTCCGCGGGCGTTGGCCTGGAGTGTCAGCGAGGAGAGGGGTATCCCCTTGAAGTCGCGGGTCCATACGGCTCCGAGGAACATGGTGTTGGAGGGGGCGTAGGGAACGGTGTTGCCGGAATAGTCGGCCCGGCCGTTGTCGAAGTCGCGGAAACGGGCGTCGGTGTAGCCGTAGGAAGCGCGGAACTCCCAGTTGTCGGTCGGGGCGTAGGTCGCTGACAGCTCTATACCCTGCGAGCGGGAGCGGCCTGCGTTTGTCATCATGCGCCCGGTCGTGTTTCCGTCGGGGAAGACGGTGAGTTGCTGGTCGGCGCACTCGATCCAGAAGAAAGCGTAGTCGGCGCGGAGGCGTCCGTCGAGTAGGTTGAGGTGCGTCCCGGCCTCGAAAGTCCAGTTTTTCTCAGGGTCATAGCTGATTGTTTTCTCCAGGTCGAGGGAGGAATTGAGGCCCATTATCTCCATCACGTTCTGCTGGAGGACTTCGGAGAACATCTGGGTGTTGTAGCCTCCGGCCTTGTAGCCTTTCGTTGCCGAGGCGTAGATGTTGCCGGCGTTGTCGGGAAGGGTGTAGCTGACGGAGAGTTTCGGGAGGAGCTGGCAGAAGTCTTTCGACAGCTTTCCGCGGTTGTCGATTCTGACGGGATCGGTGCGGTAGACTACGCCGTCGGCGGGGTCGCCGCGGTAGATTGTATAGGAGGAGTTGCAGTGGCTTCTGTATGAGATTGCGGCGTGCTCCCAGTCGAAGCGGAGTCCGAGGGTTAAGACCCAGTCGCCGACGGAGAGGGAGCTCTCGTGGTAGGCCGACGCGCCGCCGGAGGGGAGGGTGAAGTCGCTTCCGAGGAGGAAGGAGCGCTCGTCCCAGCGGACGGGGAATCCGGGGTTTATCTCGTTTCGGTTGTGCTCGATCAGGGAGGCGATGCCGAAGTCGCCGAAAGTGACGGGGGCGTTCATCGTGGCGCGCTTTCCGAACCCGAAGACTCCTCCGAGCCAGCGGTAGCGCCCCTTGCCGCCGCGGGCGACGAAGTCGGCCGTTATGCCCCATTCCCTGCGGGCTTGGGTCAGGGTGAAGTAGTCGACTGGGAGGAAGTCCTGGTCGAGGGTCATGTCGTCGTCGATATACTGGAAGCTGATGATCGAGGAGAAGTCGATGTCGCGGAAGCGGTGCTTGACGGTCAGACCGTCGGTGAAGGAGGTGCGGCGGTAGTAGCAGGTATCGTTATAGGCGATTTTGCCGGTTGCGACCGACTGGTACGGGTAGCCGTTCTGGCGGGCGATGGAGAGGGTAGCGGCGTTTTCCACCAGGACGTTCTCAGCCGGGCGCCAGGCGGTTTTCCAGCGGGCTGACCAGTTGCGCTCGCGGCCGACGGGGGTGTTGTTGTATTCGTTTCGGTAGAAGCCGTCGGTACCGGTCGCGAGGAGGTTCAGCCCCATTCCGAGGCCGGGGGCGAGGCGGCCGTAGATGGCGGCGGAGGCTTTGTAGGCATTGGGGTTGCCGTAGGTTGCCCGGAGGCGGACCCCCTGCCATGCGAGAGGGGAGAGGGTGTAGATGTTGACGAGGCCCCCCATCGTGTTTCTGCCGTAGAGAATGTTCTGGGGGCCGCGGAGGATTTCGAGGCGGGCGATGTCGGTCAGGTCGAAGTCGAAGTTGTCCTTGTTGAGGATAGGGACGTTGTCGATATTCAGGCCGACGACGGGCTGGTCGATGCGGGCGCCGAGGCCCCGGACATAGACGGTTGAGGTCATCCGGGAACCGTAGGCGGGGATGTAGAAGTTGGGAGCTATCTCGCTGGCCTGTTTGAGGTTCACAACGTCGAGCCGCCGGAGGGATTTCTCTCCGAGGGACGTGACAGCCTCGTCGTGGTTAGCGAACGAGCCCCCCTTGATGGCGGTTACCGAGACCTCTTTCAGGGTAAGGAGGGTGTCGGCCGCGGCCGCGGGGGCTTTTTCGGCGGCAAGGGACACGGGGATGAGCGCCGCGGCAACGGCGAGAGCCGACAGCCTGGCGTTCAGGGGTTTGCGCCCTGTGACTGATATACGGGTAAAGAACTGGTATAACACCCCGCGAAGTTAGCAATTTTTTCCTTCCCGCGGGAAGTTCGGGGGGGAAAAGAGAGGGAGGGGGGAAGGGAAAGAAAAGAAAGAAAAGGGGGAAACCGCTCGCTAAAGCTCGCTCCACCCGACAGGCCGCGCATTGGGGCTTTGGCTTTTAGCGGGAAAGGGGTATCAGAGGGTTACACGGCGGGTGGTGGAGCCGGCCTGGAGGATGTAGATGCCGCGGGAGGTGAGGCGGAGGCGGTGGAGGCCGGGCTGGAGGTTCTCTGAGGATATGAGCTGGCCGAGAATAGAGAAAATCTTGACGTTGGTGGGCTTTGCGACCCAGAGGTAGATTGCCCCGTCGCGCACGACGATTTCTGTCTGCGAGTCCATTTCCATCTCCTGCACGATCTCAGGGCGCGGCGCGTTTACCCCCTCCCAGGCGGGAGGAGCGGCGGCGGCAACGATAGCCGCGAGCGCTAATGTGCAGGAAATAAGGAACTTTCGCATTGTGGTCTTTTTTCAATCCACAAATTTAGCCAATCCCCGCCAATTCCCCAAAAATATCCCCCAAAAACCTTCTCTTTGAAGCTGAGAGGCACATTCGCCGTTTTTTTACTAATTTTGCGGAGAATGGATGGAAGGGTACGCCGGAATGAACTTTCGGGCGGGGGAGGGTGTTGGAGTGGTATCATCACATTGTGCTTAGAACGTATGAGAAGAGAATTGGTAACGATTGTGTGCGGATGGCTCGCAGCGGGGCTGTCGGCGTTCGGCGTGTCCGCAAGCGAGGCTATGGCGGCTGAGGAGGCAATCGGCAGGTTGGAGAACGCGGCGGTGTTCGCGGCGGAGGCTGACTACGCGGTGACGCTGCCGCAGGCTCAGGATGATGTCGTTTATAAGGTTAATCTGGCGTCGGAACGGGCTGCGGGTGACAGGCTCTGCGAGGCAGACTACCTGATTGAGTGGGAGCTGCCGACCCCGAGCGGCCTGGCGGAGGGTTTCCTGGGCTATTTCGCGGGCCACCATTACCGCTACCGCGACCGGCGGCTTCAGGAGTATCATTTCGAGTGGGACTCGATTCCGTTCCTGACCCGGGGCGGAGGAGTGCAGCGCAACGGGCAGTTTGTAGACTTGCTGCCGCAGGAGTTAGGCGCGACGCTGCGGCGTATGAGGGGCGACTCGCTTGTCGCGATGCGTTTCAATCCCGACACGGTTGTCGGGGGAGAGCATATGGCCGCGTTCACGGTTGTGCGGTCGGTAAAGGGATATACGGGCCGTATAATGAAGATATTGCTTGACGGGCGCAACGGGATGCCGCTGCTGATTGACAACGAGTTCAACCCCGGGCAGATTAGCGAGCAGCTTGTGACGGTAAAGTACCGCTATCCGGCTGACGGGGAACAGCCTGCCGTTCCGAAATCGGAGGAGGAGCTTATGGCGCGCTTCCCGGAGGTTTTCGAGAAGTTCCGGGAGAGCAATTATTCGATAGAGAACCTGCGGGGAGAGCCGATGCCGGGCTTTTCGCTTCCGACCCCTACCGGGGAACGTTATACCAGAGAGAAAGGGGCCCGGTTCGCGGCGCCGACCGTGATCGCGCTGGTTGACCCGGAGGCGGGTTTCGCGGCCGAGACGCTCGCCGCGCTGCGCCGCGCCGCCGGAGAGGCACCAAAGGCAACGAACCTGGTTATGGCTTTCATTTCGGGAAGCCCCGACCGCGTCGAGGAGCTGACGGGGTCGCTGGAGGTCGGGGAGACGGTGCTACTGTCGGCCCGCTCGCTTGCCCGCGACTGCGGGGCCACGGCGTTTCCGGCGATTATCATCGTCGGGGAGGACGGAAAAGTCGCTAATGTTATACTGGGATTCAACAACTCGCTGGCGTCAGACGTTATACAATCGGTTGCTTCTCTCTGATAGAGCTAACCTACGGCTTAATGAATTAATTGCTCAAATATATGGAAACTGTTTATTTCAAAGGTGTTCCCTGCCATACTTACGGGAATGTGCCCAACGTGGGCGACAAGGCCGCGTGCTACAACTTCGTGACTCCCGAACTGAAAGAAATCAGTTGTAACGATTTCAAGGGGAAGAGGGTGGTGCTGAACGTGTTCCCGTCGCTCGACACGCCGGTGTGCGCGGCTTCTGTGCGACGGTTCAACCAGGAGGCTTCTTCGCTGGAGAACACGGTCGTGCTCTGCGTCTCGATGGACCTTCCCTTCGCCGCCGCCCGCTTCTGCACCGCCGAGGGGCTGAACGACGTTATTCCCGCGTCGGCGTTCCGCTCGACGATGTTCGCTGAGAAATACGGCCTGGAACTTGTCGACGGACCGCTGGCGGGGCTTCTGGCCCGCGCGGTGATTGTGCTCGACGGTGACCGCAAGGTGATTTACCGCGAGTTGGTCAGCGAGATTACCAACGAGCCGGACTATGAGGCCGCACTGTCTGTTTTGAAACACTAACTCATTCAATATTAACTCCAAAATAGCCGTGTCACCCTATTGTGACACGGCTACTTTGGTTATGACAGGGGGATTTGGTAAATTCGCGGAATTGAAAATTACCGTTAAAACCGATGAGTAAAAAGCTGCTGTCGCTTCCCCCGAACCTGGTGGGATGTTTCCACGATATAACCGGTCTGCCGGCCTCTGAATATTTCTGCACCAACGACCCAGTGGGCTCACGCCTTGGAAGCGGTGGAGGCACTGCCTGGGTGCTCCAGGAGTGTCGCCGCTCGGAGGGGCTGGATTCGATGCCGATGGAGGAATGGCTGTCGCGGGAGCGCCGCATAATAATCCATGCCGGAGGGCAGGGGAGGCGCATGCCGGCCTACGCCCCGTCGGGGAAGGTGCTCACCCCGGTGCCTGTGTTCCGCTGGGAGCGCGGGCAGAAGCTGAGCCAGACGCTGCTCGACCTGCAGCTTCCGCTTTACGAGCGTATCATTGAACGCGCTCCCAAGGGGCTTAACACAATGGTTGTCAGCGGTGACGTCTATATCCGCGGCGGTGCCCGGCTGCCGAAGGTGCCGGAGGCCGACGTCGTATGCTACGGGCTCTGGCTCCCGGCTTCGACGGCGAAGAACCACGGTGTCTTTTACAGTACCCGCGAGAATCCGTCGGCGCTATGCCGCATGTTGCAGAAACCGTCGCCTGAAAAGCTGGCGGAGCTGCTGCAGACCGGCTATTTCCTGACTGACATCGGTGTATGGCTCTTGAGCGACAGGGCGGTAGAAATGCTCCGCGCCCGTTCGACCGGGGCTGACGGGAACTTGAAAGAATACGACCTGTACAGTGATTTCGGCCGCGCCCTCGGCGCGTCGCCCGACATCCGCGACGAGGAGCTCCGCTCGCTTTCGGTGGCTCTCGTGCCGCTCGACGGCGGGGAGTTCTACCATTTCGGTACGGGACGCGAGATGATTTCGTCGACTCTCGCTGTGCAGAACATAGTCAACGACCAGCGGCAGATTATCCACCGCGACCGCAAGCCGCACCCCTCGCTGTTCGTGCAGAACGCCCGGGTCGAGTTCCCCTTTACTTCGGAGAACGCGAATGTGTGGGTCGAGAACAGCCATGTCGCCAAGGGGTGGAAACTGACCCGCGACAACATAGTCACCGGCGTCCCGGAAAACGACTGGGCGCTGGAGCTTGCTCCGGGGCAGTGCGTCGACATGGTGCCTATCGGGGATGACAGATGGGCGCTCCGCGTTTACGGTATTGACGACAAATTCGCCGGAGAGGAGCAGACCAGGCCTCGCTTCCCGGTAAGCGGCTCGCTTGACGAGCTGGGGCGTTTCGCCGGACTGATGCTCCGCGGCGCGGAACTTCCCGCCGGGATAGAACTTATCAGCGCGGAGCGTATTTCTGACATCGCGCGGCTCGACCGCCTTGTCGCACAGCGCCGAGGGTTCCGCCGCGAGAACTGGAAGGGGCTGGCCGCCAACCACCGCCACAGCGTGTTTTACCAGACCGACCTTCTCGACGCCGCCGGGGAGTTCGCCGCCGGAGACGGGATGATGCCCGAGCCGCTCGACGACGCGACGGAGCCGCTGGTCAAACGGGCTACCGACGCGATGTTCCGAGCCGAGGTGCGCCGCTCCCGCGGTGAGAATCCGGCGGATATGGAAAGCCGCGCCTTCGGGCTGCTGCGCGAGGGGCTGACGGCTACGGCGCTGGAACGCAAGCAGATGCCGACCCGGGCCGTCTGCGACGACCAGATCGTGTGGAGCCGTTCGCCTGTCCGCATAGACATCGCGGGAGGATGGACCGACACGCCCCCCTACTGCCTTGTCGAAGGGGGAAGCGTAATCAATCTCGCTATCGACCTTAACGGACAGCAGCCGTTGCAGGCCTACGTACGTCCCTGCCGGGAACTGCGTATCGTTTGCCGCAGCATCGACCTCGGGGCCGAAGAGCATATCGACACATACGAACAGATTCTGGATTTCCACCGCGTAGGTTCCCCCTTCTCTATTCCGAAGGCGGCGCTGGCGCTCGCGGGATTCCATCCGCGTTTCTGCTCCGCGCAGTACGCCTCGCTCCGCGACCAGCTTGCCGAGTTCGGCTCGGGGCTTGAGATTACACTGTTCTCGGCCATTCCCGCCGGAAGCGGCCTGGGAACCAGCAGCATACTTGCGGCGACGGTGCTCGGGGCGCTGAGCGACTTCTGCTCGCTTGCCTGGGACAAGGCGGAGATATGCCGCCGCACCCTCGTCCTGGAGCAGTTGCTTACTACCGGGGGCGGCTGGCAGGACCAGTTCGGAGGCGTTACCGGGGGCGTCAAGCTCCTGGAGTCGACACCCGGTTTCGAACAGGAGCCGCAAATCCACTGGCTCCCCGACGCTGTGTTCACCGATCCGGAATATGCCCCCTGCCATCTGCTTTACTATACGGGCATTACGCGCACGGCCAAGAACCTGCTGGCGCAGATAGTGCGCCATATGTTCCTCAACAGCGGCGACCAGCTCAGACTTCTGCGCCGGATGAAGGAGCACACGATGGAGATGTACGACGCGTTGCAGCGCTGTCGCTTCCAGGCTGTCGGGGAGCTTGTCCGGGAGACCTGGCGGCAGAACTGCCTGATTGACGCGGGGACGAATCCCCCCGCGGTAGCCCGGCTTACCTCCCTTGTCGACGATCTCTGCCTGGGTTACAAGCTCCCGGGAGCCGGAGGCGGCGGCTATCTTTATATGATAGCGAAGGACCCCGACGCGGCATCCCGAATAAAGGCGCTGCTGACGGCCAATCCTCTGAGGCCCAACGCCCGCATGGTCGATATGGCCCTCAGCCGGACGGGACTGACCGTAACCCGGAGCTGACCGTGGTCTGTTTATTGTCAAAAAACCGAATATGTCAAAAGAACACCTCCTACGGCTTCACTGGAAACTGTTTTTCCCTCTGCTGGGGCTGCTGTGGCTCATCATAGGCATCACGATTTTCTATTTCGTGAGCCACGAACAGCAGCGCGTGAAGTCACACCTCGAAAACCGGCTGCTGAACGTCAACACAACGGTGATTGACGCCTACAACCGCGGGGTAGATTTGCAGAACACCGTGAACTTTATCCGGCTGTTCACTGACAACACGACGCTCGCCCCGCTCCGCATAACCGTCTATGACAGCAACGGGGTCATGATTGCCGACAATCCGGAAGCGACGATTTCCATATTCGACAAAGAGGGGAATATGGACGAGGAGATGCGCAAGCTGTGGAGCACGAGCGGACATTCGACAGTGCGCGATATCCCGTATGAGGACCACGAGAGTATGATTTGCTCCCAGGCCAGCCCTGACGGCAAAATCTATTCGTTTGCCGCTCTCCCCTACGAGGGGGAGGTGCTGGACTTCCTGGACATAGACCCGATGGTCTGGATTGTGGTCATAATCCTTGGCATAATGGCGTCGGTGCTGGCCTTCTTCGGTGTGCGCAACATATGCCAGAACGTGTACATGCTGCGCGATTTCGCTCAGGCGGTGTCTTCCGACAACCTTCCCGACGATATTGACTCCTGGAAGTTTTCCAAAGACGAGCTGGGCGATGTCTCGCGCAACCTGCTCTCGATTTACAAGGAGAAAATCCATGCCGAACAGGAAAAAATCTACCATGAGCGTCAGATCGGGATGAACATCAGCCATGAACTTAACACTCCTGTGGGAATTATCAAGGGGTATCTCGACAGCGTGCTCGGCGACAACGAGATGCCGGAAGAGGTGAGGCAGAAGTTCCTTGAACGCGCACAGCAGAATACCGACCGCCTGACAACCCTTGTCAGCGATGTCAGGAAAGTAATGCGTATTCAGGAAAACGGGGACTCGATCATGGTTGACCCTGTAGATTTCTCCCGTATGATGACGCGGCTCGCCGAGGATATCCGTCAGGGGCATCTTGCCGATGATATGGCGTTTGTCTATGACGTTCCGAAAGATTGCCGGGTAATGGCCCACGAGCCGCTGCTTACCAACGCGATGCTGAACCTGGTATATAATGCCGCGCGCCATTCCAAAGGGACGCGTATGGAGGTGCGCTGGCTCGGGGAGGAGAACGGTCGCCATCTCTTCGCGTTTTCCGACAACGGGGTGGGGGTTGACGAGCAGCATCTCGACCGCCTCTTCGACCTTTTCTACCGGGTAGACGCTGGGCGTTCGCGCAGGCAGGGAGGCGGCTCGGGCCTCGGGCTGCCGCTTGTGCGCCAGATAATCAACGCCATGGGCGGGGAGATTACTGTCGCGAACGCCCCGGGAGGAGGGCTGACATTCACGTTCAGCCTGCCCGCCGCTCCCGCCGTAAACAAATGAACATCAATATGCCATGAAGATTAAAATAGTTATTGAAACCAATGCGATGGGATGCGTGACAGGCAATGTGTTCCGGACTGAACTTGGCGAGGAGCCGATGCTCATCAATTCTCTTTTCCCGCCGCATTATCAGCCGTATATCAAGCCGATTATCCTCCGAATGACTCCCGAAGGGCTTAAAATGGACTCGGAATACAAGAACAAGCCGATGCGCCATATGGCCCCGGACACCATCTACATCCCCGAAATCGGCCTCTCCTACGCCGTCTGCTCCATTGAGATAACCGAAGATCGCGACCCGAAGAGTTGGTCAGAGCTATGAATCTGGAATAGCACATTTTGATGAGGAAACAAAACAATGGACGATAATAATCAGATTATTATATATCAAGGCGAGGATGGACAAACCCGTATAGACGTTAAATTTACAGGGGATACGGTATGGCTTTCGCAGCAGCAGATGGCAGAGCTTTACCAGACATCGAGAAGTAACGTAGTGGAGCACCTACAGCATATTTATGATGAGGGTGAGCTGGAAGAAACGGCAACCTGTCGGAATTTCCGACAGGTTCGCCAAGAGGGGAGCCGACAGGTTTCTCGGGAAATGCCGTTCTATAACCTTGATATGATTATCTCGTTGGGGTACAGGGTAAAGTCTATTGTCGCGACTCATTTCAGACGGTGGGCCACTGAACGGCTTAAAGAGTATATTATCAAGGGGTTCACGATAGACGATGAGCGACTGAAGGGAAATGGCGGGGGTGCTTACTGGCGCGAACTCCTCGACCGCATCCGCGACATACGCAGCTCGGAAAAGGTGATGTATCGCCAGGTTCTAGACCTCTATGCGACGGCTGTTGACTATGACCCGCGTTCAGACATATCGACGGAGTTTTTCAAGATTGTGCAGAATAAGCTTCATTTTGCCGCACACGGGCATACAGCGGCTGAAGTGATTTTCAGCCGTGCCAACGCCGCTTCTCCCTTAATGGGGCTTACCTCCTTCAAGGGTGATCACCCGACATTGCGCGATGCCAGGATAGCGAAAAACTACCTTAACGAGGAGGAATTGAAAATTCTGAATAATCTCGTATCGGGATATTTTGATTTTGCGGAGATTCAGGCGATGCGCCGGCGCCCGATGTATATGGCCGATTATGTTGAGCAGCTGGATAATATCCTTTCTTCCACAGGAGAGGCTTTACTGGAAGGGCCCGGTACCGTCAGCCACAGGGAGGCGATGGAGAAGGCAGAGCGGGAATACAGATTGTTTCAGGTACGCGAACTTTCGCCCGTAGAACAGGCATACCTTGCGACAATCAAGGCTTTAAATTCTAAAGCCAAGAGCCGTGGGAATTGAAATATCGTTTTTCGGGGAGGTGATGGTGGATTTTGGGAGAAAAATGCTAACTTTGCCGACATAACAACTAAAAATTCAACTCTATGAAAAAGCTCAAACGCATTCTTGCCGTGATGGCAATAGCTCTCGGCCTCGCCGCCCCCACTGCCAGCGCCATGGGACCGCTGAAATTCGGTGTCAAGGTCGGTACGGAAATCAACTCCTTGAAATTTAACGAGGACGCTTTCAAATCCGACAACCGCGCGGGCTTTACCGGCGGCGTGATGCTCCAGTTCGTTGCCCCGATTATCAACCTCGGTTTCGACGCGTCGGTGATGTACACCCACCGCTCGCTGCATATGTATATGGCGGATGACAAAACTCAAAGCCAGCATATCGGCAGCGACTTTATCGAAATCCCCATCAACTTGAAATACCAGATCGGTATCCCCGTGATTGGCAAGTTTGTGTCGCCGTTCATCACCACCGGCCCCGACTTCTCGTTCCTCGTGTCGAAGAAGACCGTCAAGGACATGAAGCAGAAGAACTACGACCTGGCCTGGAACTTCGGCATCGGCCTGTCGTTCGTCGACAAGGTGCAGGTAGCCGCTTCCTACGGCCTCGGAATCACCAACAATGCTTCCGCTGACAAAAATACCACGGCTCTCTACGACTCCAAGAACCGCTTCTGGACCGTCACCCTCGCCTACCTCTTCTAACCTACTAACCAACCTGCTATATGACTGCGCCCGCAATGATATCTTCATTGCGGGCGCAGTCATATAGCAGGTAGAGGGAGAGCAAAATGTTGATTACAGGGGTGAATTTTGACGGGATGGAGGGGAAAGCGGGGCATAAAGGAGGGGTTTGACCCGATTTTACGATGAATTGACCCGTTTTTCACGACCATTCGGGATTTTGTCTGATAATTTTGCGGTAAATATTATAAGCCTTAAATCCTTATATTATGCGAAAAGTATTTTTATCAATTTCGTTGCTTGCGGCGATGGGCTTGAGCGGTGCGGAGGTGGCGGTCAGTCCATCGACGCTTTCAAGCGCTTACGCGGAAGCCGCGGACGGCGACGTGCTCGTGCTTGAATCAGGCGCTTACGGGGGGACGCTTACTTTCCCCTCCGGGAAAACAATCACAATCAAGGCCGCGCCGGAGGCGGAGGTCGCTTTCGGCGGCCTGTTCCGTGCCAACGACGCGTCGCTTACCGGGGGCGGTATCATTATGGAGGGCGTGAAGGTCTCCATAACGGATTCGTATTTCATCAACCTTGACAATTACGGCGAAATCGCGACAATAACGATGCGCAACTGCGATATCGCGAATATCGGGCGTTGCTTCCTGCGTACCAACGTCGCCGGGAGCGCTATAAACGAAGTCGTTTTCGACAACTGCGTGATTCACGACTGCGGCAGCGGAGGATGGAACTTCATGTACCCCAAGCACACGGTAAAGAGCGTGTCGGTTACCAACAGCACGCTTTACAATTACGCTAACGGAGAGAGTTTTTTCAAGCCAAACGCGAAAGACACGAACAACGCTCTTTCCTTCACTTTCAAAAACAACACGGTCTATCGCTGGGGCAAGAGCAATGACCGCGCTCTGGCGAAAGTGGAGGGAAACTACGGCCCGGAGTCGGTCTATACGTTTACAGACAATATCATATACAAGGGGGGCACCGACGCAGTGAAGCCGTACGTGGTACATGCCGGGAACGGTACGCTTGTTGCCTCAAACAATCTTGTCGTTGACTACGGCGAGTATAATATCAGCGACAAGACGGTCAACGACCTGACGCTTGCCGGTCTTGGCCTGGACGCTCTCTCGTTCGCCAACCCTGACGGCGGGGATTTCACTATCGCTTCCACATCCCCGTTAGCCACGGCTTCGACGACCGGCGGCGTAATCGGCGACCCGCGGTGGCTCAAGACGGTCACCAACGCTGTGACCCTTACCGTTGCGGCCTCTCCTGCGGAGGGTGGTTCTGTAACCCCGACGCAGGCGATTTTAAACGTGGGCGACCAGGCGGTGGTTTCCGCAACGGCCAATTACGGCTTCCGTTTCCAGGGGTGGCAGGATGCGTCGGGCGCGGTTATCTCTACGGAGAATCCCTATACATTCACGATGTCGGACGACACGGCCCTTACAGGGGTGTTCTCCGCGGTTGACACTTACGCGCTGGCTGTCAAAACTCTCGGCGACGGAGGAAATTGGGGCAAGGTAAAGCTGACTCCCGAACCCGTAAACGGCGTTTATGAGACCGGAACGGAGGTTACCGCGACGGTTATTCCGAACTCAGTCACCCGTTTCCTTTACTGGGAGGATGGCGCTAATGACCTGGCGCGAGTAGTAAAGATGGACGGGGCTAAGACGATTGAGGCGACGTTCGATGTAGTTCCATTCATTGTCGCCTGGGACTTCGCGGCATCGGAGCCCCGCGGCAACCGTCAGGCTGACTATGCTTTCTCGACTGATAATACCGGGCTGCTTAACATCTTTAACGGCGACGGCTCGACAACCAACTGGGGCGGCTCGACCCGTAATTTCGGCACGGGGGATTTGAACTGCATACGGCGTTATACCAACTACTCCGATATGTCTAACCCGCGTTCGTTCGTGGCGCGCTTCAACGTCGAGGGATATACCAACGTCCGAGTTCACGCTCTCGCGGCCGCAGACAATGACTGCGTACATTCCATACAGAAAGTGCAATATTCAGTTGACGGCACTAATTATACGGATCTCGCCACTCTTGATATGGTAAAGAACCAGTGGCTCGACTTCGACGTTACGCTTCCCGAAGGGCTGGAGGTCGTTTATATCCGTTGGATAGGCGACACCTCCTCGGCGCTTCTCGGCACTCCGAAGTCGAACGATACAGAAGGATTCTATTTGGCCGACATAGCTGTTTTCGCTGACAAGAAGGTTGTTGACGACACGGAAGCCCCTGTCCTGCTGGGAAGTTCTCCCGCTGAGGGTGCTGACAATGTCTCCGCCAAGGGTAGCTTCGTACTTTCCTTCAACGAGCGAGTGAAGGCGGGTAATGGTGACGTAACCCTCAACGGCGTGGCGCTCGAAGGGGTCTACGGCAGCAAGACCGTCACCTTCCCTTACAAGGGCTTAGAATACGGTACCTCTTACGCGCTGGTAATTCCAGAGGGAGCCATAACCGATATGAGCGGCAACGCTTTCGCCGGAAAACTGATAGAGTTCACGACAATGGAGCGCCCCAAACCTGAGGCACGCGCCTTCGACGCGGTAGTTGCGAAAGACGGCTCCGGCGACTTCGCGACAGTCCAGGCCGCTATCGACGCCGCTCCAGAGGCACGGATCTCTCCATACCTGATTTTCGTTAAGAATGGAGAATATGAGGAGCTTGTGAAGATTCCCGCGTCGAAGCCTTTCATACACCTGATTGGCCAGGACAAGGAGAAGACCGTTATAAAGTTCTGGATTAACAACGGCGGCTCGTCGGACACCGGTTGGCAGTATTCGACCAACAACCCCGCCTCCAAGACGTTTGGCTACCAGGGTGTAGTCCAGGTTGACGCAACCGATTTCTACACTGAAAACATAACCTATCTGGACTCCTACGGAGTTGAGACGCAGTCCGGCCCGATGGGACTCGCCATGCGTTCCTGCAATGACCGCCAGGCTTTCAACAACTGCAAGTTCCGTTCGTATCAGGACACCTGGTTCACGACTACCACCAATGTTTCAGACCGCCACTATGTAAATGGCTGCTGGATTGAGGGAGCTGTCGACTACTTCTACGGCGCCGGCGACATTTATGTTGAGAATACGACTTTCTACCAGGCTCGTGCGACCGGCTCGGTCGTAGTTGCCCCGTGCCATAAGGCGGGAACCAAGTACGGCTATGTAATTGACCGCTGCGTGCTCGACGGAGAAGGCTCGCAGCACAAGCTCGGCCGTGCGTGGCAGAACGAGCCTATGACGGTGTTCCTGAACACGACTTTTAAGACATCGTTCGCCCCCGAAGGGTGGAGCGAGTGGCACATAGCCCCGAAGCTCTTCGCCGAGTACAACAGCTCGGACGCGGAGGGTAACCCAATCGACCTTACCAGCCGCCGCACGGAGTACAAGGTTGACGGCCAGACAGAAAAAGCCAAGCGCCAGGCCGTGCTTTCCGCCGAGGAAGCCGCCAAGTACACTTACGAGAACGTGACAGCAGGCACCGATGACTGGAATCCCCGCAAGTTCTTCGAGGAGGTCGCCGCCCCGGCCAATCTCTCTATCGACGGCACCGGCGCACTTACCTGGGAGGCATCGGATTACGCGATCTGCTACCTCGTGATTGACGATAAAGACAACGTAGTCGCCGTGACAACCGAGACAGCCTACGCTCCCGTATCCCGCGCCGAGTCAGCGCTCGCGTCCTATACCGTCAAGCCCGTCAACGAATACGGAAGCCTGGGCGAGGCGGCAAAGGTCGGCACCACCACAGGGATTGCCGGTACGAGCGTCGCAGGGGAAGTCGTAAGCCGCCTCTACTACAACTCGGTAGGCGTCGCTTCCGACAAACCTTTCACCGGCTTCAATATCGTGGTAGAAACCTACGCCGACGGCTCTACCCGTACAACCAAGACCATCATAAGGTAAACAATAGGTAATATGACAGAAGGCGCGCAAAGTCGAATTTGCGCGTCTTCTTTATGTATGTGCTAACGTTTTAAGCGTTGTATTCCATGAGCATTTTGATTTTGTTGATAAATGACTCGTAATCGTTAAGGATGACGTTACTACCGAGTCCAGACAGCTCAATTTCGCTCTGGGTAACCTCCGGGAGGTTTTTGCGATAGTAGCTGAGGTAGTCCTCGTTATTATTTACTTGTTCGGTTGGTTCTGGAATGTGGAATATGGCCAGCAGGGTCTTGTCGGGAGTATGGAAATAGACTGTTGTGTTGTCGTTGGAGAGCCTGATGTATTTTTCCAGATTGTGGGCGGTAGGCACTTCCCAACGTTTCAGTTCTTTTTCGGAATTGAAGTATGGGATGTGGTCGAATGTTATGAATACTTGGAAATAAGGCACTTTGTTACAGCGAATATTCGCCGTTTCGCCCAGCATATTCTCGAAGTAGTTGACCGAGTTCTGCGAATAATTGCGCATAACGAATTTCACTCCGATCCCGGCTACAGGTTGCTCGCCTTTGAAAATAGCGATATCGACTTTCTTGTCCATATATCTGCCCTCGATTTCCTTTTCCTTGCCATTGCCGTAGCCGAGTGAATGAACTGAGTAGCCGTTACCTAACAATTCAGCCAAATCGCGGGCTATGCGGCTGTGAACCGGTTTCAGTTTGTCATTGCTGCGGGAGGTACCTTTTATGAGGTATGTCCTGAATGATTCAGAAACGGAGGTCAAGAACTCCTGATTCTTGTCGATTAATTGTAATTCTTCCATTTTCAATCTGTTGTTGTATTTTATAATTTAAAAACTTTTCGAGGTCTTTCGATGAGAATGTATAGTAGCCGCCGCTCTTATAGTTTTTTAATGACGCTATATAGGAGACGAAATCGTCAGAGATTAAGACCTCCTTAATTATATCAAAATCGATGTCAGAGAGAATATAGAGTCCGCTGTACAGTCCGCTTCCGGCAGGCACATAGTTGATTTTTATGCTTTTAGCATCTTTAATGGTAGTGTTTATGGCGAGCTTGTCCTTACATACATCTTTTAACGCTTGGGTCCTTCCGTACAGAAACCATCCAGGGTTATCCGCCTCAGCTCTATTTTTAAGAAGCTCTGTTTTTTTCTGCGATAAGTAGTCGGAAATGGCCTTAATGTTGAACACTCTATCGCGGTCGAGCGGCTTGCCGGTATTATCATAGGGAAAAAACGCCCGGTACCAGGCTCCCGTTGATGCTTTGATGACCGGAATCGTTAATTCGCTGAACGGCAATAAATTGCCAATAAAAACGTTATCGGCGAGAGTTGCAAATCCGTTTTTGACAGAAGTATAGTGAGGAGGATTGGCATTAAATACCTCCCTCAGTTGCTTCAGGGTCATTTTATTGGAAAAATAGAAGGAATCTTTAAAGTCGAAATCTTCAAATCCCAATGCCTCGATTTTGCGTTTTGCCAATGATTCCCCATCAAAAACGCTGTATTCTACCTTGTCGAATCTCGTTCCCTTGGAGAAGGAAGAAATCAAAGTGTAAGTTGTAGCTTTAAACGCCTGAAAGTGTTCTAAGTCAATGACAGAGCGAAGATTGTGGCGATGGCGGATATAGTTCCGCATCCTGTTGCCGGCGACACTTCCCAGCCAGGAACTTGGAGTTATATAACTCAGCTTGCCATGTTCGTTAAGCATTTTAAATCCAATTTCAAAAAATACGAGGAAGAGGTCAGTCATTCCGTCGGAAGCGAAAGTGTATGATTTAACGGCGGAATAACTGTCATCAAGGTTATGTACCCTGACATACGGAGGATTGCCGACAACAAAATCCATCTTATTGTCGAAATCCCTGTATTTTAATGCGTCTCCAAGGATTAAATCAAAATTGACATTCGCAACACACAAGGATTTACATTCATTGGCTAGGTTTTCCCGACAGTTTTGATGGGCAACTGGATCAATTTCTATACCGTGGATATATTTGGCAAGGTCTTTTTCGACTCCGTTCAATGAACCGTTTAGCTTATGATATTCGTTGACATACCGTCTCACGACTTCAATTAGGAACGCACCGTCGCCACAACTATTGTCAACGCAATGTTTGCCCAGAATGGCTGGGCCGGTGTATCCCACCTCGTCCAATATTATTTTAACGAGATAACCGGGTGTAAAAACTTGTCCGCTGTGCTTTACGGACAAGTTGGATTCTTTTATGAAGGACTTTGAAGAAGCCATTTGGCAGGTCAATTTACTCTAGGGATGTGGAACAAGTATTTGAATTGTCAGTTGGGGGAGCCGAAGAGGCGGCGGATGAGGTCGGGGCGGTGGAGGCGGCGGAGAGAGGCGGTGATGCCGGCTCGGTAGGCGCGGTCATACCAGAAGAAGTACTGGCGCTGGGCGAGCTTCTCCGCCGGGCGGGTCGCGGTGTAGACCTTCTTGCCGGTATAGGGGTGGTAGCCGGTATAGTAGATTTCCGTCGCGACCGTCATCGGGGTGGGGGTGAAGTCCTGGATTTGCTCGAGATGGATGCCGAGGTCGCGGGTCTTGACGGCCAGCTCGGCCATGTCGACCTCGCGGCATCCGGGATGCGAGGAGATGAAGTAGGGGATAAGCTGCTGGCGCAGGTTCTCCCGGGAGTTGATGCGGTCGAAGATGGCCTTGAACTGGTAGAACTGCTTGAATGAGGGCTTGCGCATCTGCTCGAGGACGTGATCCTCGGTATGCTCGGGAGCTACTTTAAGTCGGCCGCTGACGTGGTTGCGAATCAGTTCCTCGTTGTAGGCGCGGTTGGCGGCATCTGTTTTCTGGTCGCCGGTATGGTGCATCGAGAGGTCGTAGCGCACGCCGCTCCCGACAAACGATTTCTTCACACCGGGGAGGGCGTCGACCTCCCGGTAGATTTCGAGCAGGTGGCTGTGGTTGGTGTCAAGGTTGGGGCAGGGAAGGGGGTGGAGGCAGCTCGGGCGTAGGCACTTGGCGCATATTCCCTTGTCTTTTCCCCCGAGGCGGTACATGTTGGCCGAGGGGCCTCCGAGGTCGCTGATATATCCCTTGAAGTCGGGCATGCGGGTAACCTGGCGCGCCTCGCGGAGAATCGACTCCTTGCTGCGCGAGGCGATGAACTTCCCCTGGTGGGCCGAGATGGTGCAGAAGGCGCATCCCCCGAAACAACCGCGGTGGAGGTTGACGGAGTGGCGTATCATCTCGTAGGCCGGAATCCGTTTTCCCTTGTAGCGGGGATGGGGGAGGCGGGTGTAGGAGAGGTCGAAGGAGCGGTCGATTTCCTCCGTCGTCATCGGGGGGTACATCGGGTTGACGCGCGCTACGCGGCCGGGCGACTGCTCCTGCCAGAGGGTCGCTCCGGCGAAGCGGTTGCTCTGCTGCTCGATATGCTTGAAGTTGGATGATTGCAGGCGTTTGTCGCGGAGGCAGTCGGCGTAGGAGCTGAGTATTATGTTGTCGCTGTCGGCGGCGGGGGCGGCGTCCTCCCAGACGACTGTCTGCGGGACGTCCTTTATTTCGGCGACAGGGATTCCGGCCTCGATCCGGCGGGCTACTTCGAGCACCGGCTTCTCACCCATGCCGTAGATAATCATGTCGACGGGAGCGTCGGCGAGAATCGAGGGGCGGAGACGGTCCTGCCAGTAGTCGTAATGGCTGAGGCGGCGCAGCGATGCCTCGATTCCCCCGGCGATAATCGGAACGTCGGGGAAGAGGCGGCGCAGAATTTCGGAATAGACGATGGTCGGATAGTCGGGGCGCATGCCGTGGCGGCCGTCGGGGGTGTACGCGTCGTCGCTCCGGCGGCGCCGGGCGGCGGTATAGTGGTTCACCATCGAGTCCATCGCGCCGGGGGATATGCCGAAAAATAGACGCGGGCGGCCGAACTTGCGGAAGTCGCGGAGATCGTCCTGCCAGTTGGGCTGCGGGACGATCGCGACCCGGTAACCACCGACCTCCATCAGAGTGCGCCCGATGACGGCGGCTCCGAACGAGGGGTGGTCGACGTACGCGTCTCCCGAGAATATTACCACGTCGACCTCCTCCCAGCCGAGCGCCTTCATCTCCTTGACGGAGGTCGGGAGCCAGTCGGTAGGCTTGTGGATGTCGGGCGCGGGAGCCGCTTGTTTGTTCTTATGCTTGTCTGCCATCAGTTCAGGTTTTTAAGCAGCCCTTCCATCTTGATAATCTCGTCGCGCAGGCGCGCCGCCTCCATGAACTCCATATTTTTCGCCGCGGCGGTCATTTCGGAGCGCATGCGGGTTATGGAGCGGCGCATCTCGTCGGCGCTCATATAGGGTATCACGGGGTCCGCGGCGATATTCACGCTCGCGCGGTATTCGCTCTCGTAGGGTACGACCGCGGGGGGTGTCTGGCGGGAACCCATTCCGCGGCGCGCGGCTCCGCGGGGTGTCTCCTCCGCGTCCTCCTTGTCGAGGCCGATGATGCGGTTGCGGGCCTTGATGATGGCCTGGGGGGTGATGCCGTGCTCCTCGTTGTAGGCGAGCTGCTTGGCGCGGCGTCGCTCCGTCTCCTCGATTGTGAGGCGCATGGAATCGGTTACCTTGTCGGCGTACATTATGACCATTCCGTTGAGGTTTCGGGCGGCGCGGCCCACGGTCTGCGTCAGCGACCGGTGGGAGCGGAGGAAACCCTCCTTGTCGGCGTCGATAATGGCCACAAGCGATACTTCCGGCAGGTCGAGCCCCTCGCGGAGGAGGTTTACGCCAATCAATACGTCGTATGTCCCGGCCCGGAGGTCGTCGAGAATCTTTATGCGGTCGAGGGTGTCTACGTCGGAGTGGATGTAGGCCGTCTTGATGCGCAGTTTCTGGAAGTAGTCGTTCAGCTCCTCGGCCATGCGCTTGGTGAGGGTGGTTACGAGCACTCGCTCGTCCTTCTGGCGCCGCTGTTCGATTTCCTCCATCAGGTCGTCGATCTGGTGCTCCGAGGGGCGCACGACAATCAGCGGGTCGAGGAGCCCGGTTGGGCGGATTACCTGCTCGACGACTACCCCCTCACTCTTCTGAAGCTCATAATCGGCCGGGGTCGCGCTGACGTAGATTGCCTGGTTGGTAAGGCGCTCGAACTCCTCGAAGCGGAGCGGGCGGTTGTCGAGGGCCGACTCCAGGCGGAAACCGTAGTCGACGAGGTTCTGCTTGCGCGAGAGGTCGCCCCCGTACATGGCGCGGATTTGCGGAATCGTGACGTGGCTCTCGTCGATAATCGTCAGATAATCCTTCGGGAAATAGTCGAGGAGGCAGAAGGGGCGCATCCCCGGCTGGCGGCCGTCGAAGTAACGGCTGTAATTCTCGATGCCGGGGCAGTGGCCGACCTCGCGGATCATCTCGATGTCGTAGGTCGTGCGCTCGTAGAGGCGCTTGGCCTCCAGCATCTTCATCTCCTCGTTGAAATATTCGACCTGCCGCCCGAGGTCAAGCTCCATCTGCGCGAGGGCCGAGGCCTGGCGCTCGCGGGAGGTCACGAACAGGTTGGCGGGATAGATGCGGAACTGGTCGTGGCTCCCGAGGGGCACGTTGTCAATCGGGTGGAGGGCCGAGATGGACTCGATCTCGTCGCCCCAGAACACCACGCGCAGCAGTATTTCCTCGTAGGCCAGGCGGATGTCGACCGTGTCACCCTTCACGCGGAAGTTGCCGCGGTTCAGTTCTACTTCGTTGCGCGAGTAGAGCGATTCGGCCAGGCGGCGCAGGAAGGCGTTTCGGGCGATTTTCTGCCCGACGTGGAGGTCGATCACGTTGGCGTCGAAATCTTCCGGGTTGCCCATGCCGAACAGGCAGGAAACCGAGCTGACTACCACCACGTCGCGGCGCCCGGAAAGGAGCGCCGACACTGTCGCGAGCCGCAGCTTCTCGATTTCGTCGTTGATCATCAGGTCCTTCTCGATATACTTGTCGACCGACGGGATGTAGGCCTCCGGCTGGTAGTAGTCGTAGTAGGAGACGAAATACTGCACCGAGTTTTCGGGGAAGAACTGCTTGAACTCGCCGTATAGCTGCGCGGCGAGGGTCTTGTTGTGGCTGAGAATCAGCGTCGGGCGTTTCACTTCCTGGATGACGTTGGCCATCGTGAAGGTCTTGCCCGAGCCGGTAACGCCCAAGAGCGTCTGCGCCGGGGTGCCATCGAGCACCCCCCGCGACAACTGGGCGATAGCCTCCGGCTGGTCGCCGGTCGGCTTATATTGCGAATTTAGCTTGAAATCCATATCTTCGGAGAGAACATTCTTTTAACCCGCAAAGATACGAAATTTCCGCGACATACCCATCGCCCCCGGCGAAGCCCTCAGGGCTGGCGCATGAGATTTAGCTAAAATTCAGTCAAAAATTAGGGCACTTATGTGAAATAAGCTTTCGGATATTGCATATATCGCTGAGAATAGCTAAATTAGTAATATGCAAGTAGAAATTTTCAGCAAAGTAAAAGACCCGCGAGACTTGGGCAAGGTGAAACATGAGCTTGAAGATGTGCTCCGAATGGCGCTCATCGGCGTATTGTGTGACTGTGAGGACT